>CALYBD010000016.1 GCA_944393745.1 uncultured Alphaproteobacteria bacterium
TGCGCCCAATAGGTCGAGCCGTAAATCTCTATACGGTGTTTGAACATCCGCCCACCTTTTCAGGTGGGTTTTGTTTATTTAATGCAAAAGGAATGTTCGAACATGAAAAAACTTTTAATTTTAATCGCCATAACGGAACTGATTTGCGCGCCGGCAAAAGCGCAGGAACAAACCGCGTCCTCTTTTAATGAAATCAGTCCGTTTGTCGGCCTTGAATTAACAAAAAACGACTTAAGCATGACAGACGGATTAGATCAGATCGCCAAAGATTCTTATTCTTCTTTTTCCGTTTCCGCCGGCGCTAAATTCAAAACAAACCTGCCCGTTTCCTTATCTTTGTTTTACCAGAAATCCGGCGAAGAAGACAAAACGACAAACATTTCCGGCTATCCCTATAAAACAACGGGGGAATTTGACGCATTCGGCATTGACGCCGCGGTACATTTTCCCCTTGCCGATAAATTTGAATTGTTCGGCGGCGTCGGATTCGGCCGGTATGAATTCGACATGTCGGACAACATCGGATTTATGAACGGTACGGAAAAACACACCGGCATACGTTACGCGGCCGGATTGGAATATAAACTGACGCATCGGCTTTCTTTTGATGCGTTCATGCGTTATGTCGATTTTGATTATGATTCCGCGGAAGACTTCGTCGAAGATTTGACCGAAATCGGTATCGGATTAAAAATATCCTTTTAAAAACAAAAGCCCGTTTAAACAACGGGCTTTTCCTTTTTATTTCACCTGCCGGCCGTCGCTGTAAACGGCAATGATATTGTCTTTGTTCATCAGATATAAAGCGCGTTCAAAACGTTCCCTGACCGACAGCTTTTTCGCCGACGGCGGCAAAGACGCGTCGTCAACGACAACCGCGTGCAGTTTGTCGCCTTTGGCAAAACCGTCGCCTGCGCCAAAAAATTTTGCGCCGCCGGTCGTACCCAGATAAAACGCTTCGGCCACCGTTAAAAAGTCGTCGCCCCAATTTGTTTCAATCCGCTTGGCTTTGGACGCGCGGATCGCCGCCGTGACGACCTGATTCATCGCCAGCAAAGCGCCGCCGGCAATATCGGATCCCAGCGTTACGCGTACCCCTTCGTTGATCATCTTGCGCACCGGCGCCGTGCCGCTGATTAAATTGATGTTGGAATCCGGACAATGCGCCACCCATACGCCGTTGTCTTTCATGGCTTTGCGTTCGCGTTCGTCGGAATGGACGCAATGCGCCATAACGGTTTTGTCGTTAAACAGGCCGAATTTTTTATAACTTTCCCAATATTGCGAACAATCGGGGTGCAGCTCTTTAACCCAGGCGATCTCCGAAGTGTTTTCGGATAAATGCGACTGCACGGGCAGATTTTTTTCCTGCGCCAGCCGCCCCAGAAAAGCCATTAATGCGTCAGAACAGGTCGGCGTAAAACGCGGCGTTAAAATCGGTTTGATATGTTCAAACTTATCCGACGCTTCGTCCAGCCAGCGTTCCGTTTCGCGTATGGATTCTTCGGTCGTTTCGGTCAATACGTCGCCGGAATTGCGGTCCATATTGACCTTGCCGACACAGCCGGTCATGCCGGCTTTTTCAAATTCTTCCATTAAAATCATCGTTGATTCGCGGTGCAGCGAAGAAAAAGCGCACACCCGCGTCGTTCCGTTGGCAATCATTTCCCGCGCCAGCTTTTGATAAACGCCGCGGGCATAGTCCGTATCTTTAAACGCGGATTCCGTCTTGAACGTATACGTGTTCAGCCAATCCAGCAAAGGCAGATCCATACCCATGCCCAGCATGGCATACTGCGGCGCGTGCATATGCATATCGGTAAACGACGGCATAACCAGTCGGTCGCCGTAATCGACGGACGCGGCGGATTGATAGGGTTCCGGAACTTCGGCGAATACGCCGTCGATTTTACCGTTGTTTAAAACGATGCAGCCGTTTTCCAAAACGTCCAGCCGGCCGAAAGACGGCGCGTGCACAATATGACCTTTAATAACCTGAACACTCATTCGCTTTTTCCTTTTCAAGACATAAAAAAATGCCCGACCGCCGCCGCGGCAGCGCTTCGAACACTCATAGCAGAACACGGACTTTGTTCAGTAGAAACTTCCCCCACAACGCGGCGGAATTATATGAGCCGTTTTTGATTTTATAAGGGCGGATCGTTTAAATGTCAAGACAACGCTTTGACCGCAATACCATCAACAAACGCGCAGGGGCCGAAATAATCTTCTTCGGTTTCCGTCACGGCGGCGGTTTCAAAAGCGGACAAAACGTCCCGCATATACTCCGGGCGGAAAAAATGGCGCGTCAGATCGTCGGAAAAAATATCTTCGCCGATTTGTTCTCCGATACCGTAAAAGCGGTCTTTAACGGACTTGCACCGGATAAAAAACAATCCGCCCGGCCGCAAAGCCCGATATATTTTGCCGATGATCCGCCGCGTCTGCAAATCGCCGAAATAATGCAGGGACAAACACGCGAAAACAGCGTCATATTTCTCAACGCCCAAATCCGCGACGGCGATATCCGCGCACACCGTCGTGATTTTCGGGTGGCGCAGACGATCAACCGTTTCCAGCGCTTCGTCCGAAATATCCGTTGCCGTGACATTCAGCCCGTTCGCGGCAAAAAACAAACTGTTGCGCCCTTTGCCGCACCCCAGATCCAAAACGTCGTGCAGATCTTTTATTTTGATCAGCTTCAAAGCCTTTTGCGCGAACGGCGAAGGTGTAAAATCCTCTTGCCATTCGGCCCAATTCGCGTTCCAAAACTGCTTATCTTGCATGTTTTTTCCTTTTTATTATGGCGGTAATTTCCGGTTCAATCAGTACCGCCCCGCAAATAATCAAAGCGCCGACCGTCTGCGAAAACGTAATACCTTCGCCCAGCCAGACAAAAGCGATCAGAGCCGTGCAGAACGGCGTAAAGTATTCGGACAGACTCAGCAGCGCCAAAGAAATATAGTTTTGCGCCGCGTTCCAGGCATAAAAAGCCACCGCCGCCGGAAAAGCCGCGAAGTACCCGACCAAAGCCCAAGCATACGGCGATTTCGGCCAGATCATCGCTTCATAATCCGCGATGTCGATCACCAGCAGCCATAACGCCCCGAACAGCATCGTCCACGCCGTGAATTTATACGCTCCGACCCGCATGATCACGGGACGACCCAAAACGGAATACAACGACCAACACAAAGACGAACACAGAATCAAAAAATCCCCGAACTGATAGGATTCCAAAAAGAACCCGTCAAACGTCAGAACTTTTAAAACCATCAGACACCCGCCGAACCCGAACAGCAGCCCGGCGGCCTGCCACGCGGAAAATCGCCGCGTCAGGCACAGGTTTAAAATAAAAATCAACAACGGCGATAAAGCTTCGATCATCGACGAATTAACCGATGAAATCGTCTTTTGCGCCGTAAATAAAAAGATCGCCATCAGCGCCGTTCCCAACAGCCCCAGCAAAGCCAGACAAATACCGTCCTTAACCGAAAAACGAAACAGCCCGCGCAGCTTTAAAAACGGCCCGAACGCCAACATCAGCACACCGCCCAGACCGAAACGCAACATACCCAGCGTAACCGGATCAATCATATGATTTGAAATCAGCGTCCGCCCGACCGGAAAAGAACTGGCCCATAAAACCATACTCAACCCTGCCCAAAAAACGCCTTTAAATTTATCGTCTTTCATTATAAATTCTTTCATCAGCCAAAACGCGGCGCAGTATAACGCCGGACACAGGAAAAAACAAACGGAGAAAACATGGAAACGCTTGCTTTGCCACATACCGTCAAAATTTACGAATGCGACCGCAAAAAACAACTGCGCCTGCACTGTTTATTCAACCTGTTTCAAGACGCCGCGGACATGCACGCGGACGTGCTGGGCGTCGGATACGAATACTGCCTGTCCCGCGGGATCGGCTGGGTCGGCGCGAATTATCATTTAAAGATCAACCGCCTGCCGTTATGGCAGGAAAAAATCGTTTTAACGACATGGGCGTCAGGGAAAACGGTCGTCAGCGGTATCCGCGATTTCAAAGCGGAAACCGAAAACGGCGAACTTTTGTTTTTCGCGTCCAGCCAATGGGCCTTGATCAGCCTAGGAACACTGCGCCCCGTGGCCGTGTCCAAAAATCTGCCTGATTATATTTTACATAACGAACGCATGATCGATACGACATTTCCGGCCATTCCGCTGCCCGAAAATGAAGATTCCGCCGTTTCTTTCGGCGTACGTTATGATGACATAGACATCAACGATCATGTAAACAATGCCGTTTATCCTTTATGGGCGGCGGAAAGCGTTTCCCATGACTTCAGAAAAACACATGAAATTGCCGAAATGGAAATTGCCTTTAAAAAACCGGCCGTGTTTGACGATGATATTACGGTGTTTACGCAGACGGACCGCTTAACGACAACGCACAGAATAGCCTCTCCGGACAAGAGCAAAGACTTTTCACGCGTGCGGATTCACTGGAAAAAAGAATAATTAAAAAAAATAAAACGACTTAAGCGTTCCTTAAGTTCGCAATGTTGAACTGAAATCATCACGAAGACAACAACAACTGACTTAGGAGAAACAAAATGAATAAATTAGTACTTACGACATCTTTGGCTTTGGTTTTCGGTTTATCCGGCAACGCTTTGGCTCAGCAGCAGCCGGCGCGCGGCGGATTTCAAGGGCCCGGCCTGCCGGTCATGACGGTTGCGGACGCTTTAAAGGTTTCTGACGATACGCCCGTCAAGCTGGCCGGAAAAATCGAAAAAAGCTTAGGTGATGAAAAATACCTGTTCAAAGACGCAACCGGAACAATCACGATCGAAATCGATGACGATGATTGGAGAGGCGTGACCGCCACCCCCGAAAGCGAATTGATTATCGAAGGCGAAGTTGATAAAGATATGTTCCGTGATGCCGAAATTGACGTCAACACGGTCACTTTGAAAAAATAAAATGCGAATATTATTGATCGAGGACGACAGCCTGATCGGCGACGGCATCAAAAACGGTCTGGAAAAACTGGGCTTTAGCGTTGACTGGTTTTCCGACGGCGATGACGGACATGAAGCGTTGCTTCAGGCCGACTATGATGCAGTCGTCCTTGATCTGGGTCTGCCGGGCCGCGACGGCCTGTCGATTTTGACGAACTGGCGCGCCCGCGGGTGTAAAGTTCCTGTTTTGATTTTAACCGCCCGCGGCGATGTGGACGAACGGATTGCCGGTTTAAACAGCGGCGCGGACGATTATCTGGGCAAACCGTTTGCTTTAAAAGAAGTCCAAGCGCGCTTAAATGCACTGATTCGCCGCAGCAGCGGGCTCAGCACTCCTGAAATCAAGTACCGGGAAATTACCTTTAACCCGCAAAACCGCAAAACTTTTTTCAACGGCAAGGAAGTGACACTGTCCCCCAAAGAAACGGCACTTTTGGAACTTTTACTGCTTAACCGCAACAAAGTGTTGTCCAAAGAATCCATTGAAAGCAAAATTTATTCCTGGGACGATGATGTTTCCAGCAATGCCGTGGAAGTCCACATTCACCATTTACGTAAAAAACTGGGCAAAGATATCGTCAAAACCATCAATAAAATCGGCTATATCATGGAGGATTAACCCCATGCAAAAACTCAATCTGCGTTTCAGGCTGATTATTTTTTTCGGGTTGATTTCCCTGACTGTTTTTACGGTAGCGGGGCTTTTATCCTGGCAGGAATGCCGCGAAAAAGTGGATGAATTTTTTGATACGTATCAGCTGGCTTTGGCGCGCCAGCTGTCGACGGCGGACTGGACGCATGTCGTACCGGAAAGCCAGGAAATTACCGATCAACTGATCGAGGACGTTTCCAATGCGGAAAGCGAAGAAGATTCCATCGGTTTTGCTATTTTCAGCAATGCCGGAGAACGCATTTTTCATGACGGAGAAAAAGGCAAAGATTTTCCGCCGTTCGGCAGAACGGGCAGTTTCGGGACGGAACGGATTGACGATGACGACTGGCGTGTTATCAGACTGATGAGCACGGATCGGCAATACATTGTTGCCGTTGGTCAGGAATTGGATTTTCGCACCGAAATTGTCGAAGATATGTTCGAAGAGTTCATGACTCCCTGGGGAATCGGATTATTTGTCCTGCTGGCGGCAATCATTGTCATGCTGACAAAAGAATTTGCGTCGCTCAATCGCCTTGCGGCACAGCTGAAGACCCGCTCTGCCGATGATTTATCCCCGATTGACGAAACAAACATTCCGGCCGAGGTCACGCCTTTAACCGGAGAAGTCAATCAGCTGTTCGCCAGAATAGAGGAAATGCTGAAAAGAGAACGCGATTTTATTGCCGATGCCGCCCATGAACTGCGCAGTCCGTTAACGGCTTTAAAAGTTCAGCTGGAAGTCGCACAAATGTCCGCAAATGACCCGCAGACGATTCGGGAATCGCTTCAAAAACTGGAACACGGCATTGACCGGTCAACCCGCCTGGTTGAACAGCTGTTGGCTTTTTCGCGGATCGAAAGCAATCTGACACCGGATTTGCACGATGAAGAATCTTTGGACTGGACACAAATCGTTGCCCGAATCAAGGACGAATACGCTCCGGGCGCCGCCGCAAAACAAATTACATTCATTGAACGTCTTTCCGGCCCGCCGCCTTTTCAAAAGGGCAATCCGGTTTGGGCGGATTTGATGCTGCGCAATCTGGTGGATAATGCCGTTAAATACAGCCCTTGCGGCGCTGTGATTACAATAACGATTGAAGATGAAAAAATCAGCGTATGCAACTCTGATGTTTCCGTTTCCCCCGAACAACTGACACACCTGGGACAACGGTTTTATCGACCGGCCGGCCAAAAAATCGAAGGCAGCGGTCTGGGGTTGTCAATCATTGCCAAAATCGCTTCGATTTATCACTGCCGGGCAGACTGCACCAATACCTCGGACGGTTTTTGCGTAACAATTCTGCCGCAAACGAATTAAAGGCTTTTTTTATTTCCTTCCGTAAAATACCTCTTCTTTAAAATTTTTCCGGAAGATTTCTTTAAATTTCTCCGCCGAGAAAAACAAAAAGCTCCGGGTGAGCTTTTCTTTTGTTTTTTTTCGGTTTTTCTGTATAATAAAATCCGTTTAAAAAAGGAGGTAAAAATGCCCGAACTGCCGATAATTATGATTAATGATTTTCTGGATACGGATATCCGCGGCATTTTTACAACACAATATGTCGAACCTCAGGAAATGTTATTGCTGCATAACTTATCCGGATTAAAGGTAAAAATTGTCAAAGAACCGCCGACGATTGCCACGTATTTGTTTTCTTTGACAAACGGTTGGCTGGAAATTCAGCGTGAACCGGTCAGCGGCGCCGTTACTTTTTTTCCGATGATGCTGCCTAAAGCAGACGAAGCCGTTGAGGCCGCCAAAAGAGAAGCCTCGATTGAAGAATACAGAAAGTATAACGGCCTGCGGTATTTAAAAAATCTGGCCATCTTGCTGGGGGAAAGTCCCGAAAGCCTGGACAGTATCGGACTGGAATAACTTATTCCCCTTCATCATGCTGATTCAAAGCCCGGATATTTTCGGCGTTTTTTTCGTCTTGCAGATAAACGGCAATCATGCTGATCGGTACAAAAACAAATCCTTTTTGTTTTGCCTGCGGAATCCAACGCTTTAACGCCTGCACCGTTTCTTTGTGCGGATGACCGATCCCGACGGCGAAACGGTGTTTGCGGGCGTGCCTTTCCAGCAAAGCCAGCTGTTTCATAATTTCCCGTTCATCTTGTGCGTTGTCCAAAAAAACGTTCCGTACCGCATACGGGATATTTTGTTCATCGGCAATTCTGCCGGCAACACTGCGGCTTGACGTCAAAGAATCCAAAAACAGCAACCCTCTTTTTTTGACTTCTTCCATGACAGGACGCATGACTTGTTCGTTTGCCGTAAAACGGCTGCCCATATGATTGTTGATGCCGACATAACCGGAAAAAGCCTCTAACATCAAATCCAGCCTGTCTGTTATTTCCTGCGCAGACATTTGCGTTTTCAAAGCCCCCGGCCCCGGATCAAATCCGGCATTAATCGGTTCCATCGGCGTATGAACCAACAACTCGTGCCCGGCAGCTTCGGCCTGACGTGTTTGATCCGGCAGATCATCTGCATAATATAAAAAGGACGCTGTTAAAGGCCCCGGCAGCTCCAGAACTTCCTGCGTCATTTTACGATTGATTCCCAAATCATCAATGACGATCGCGATCATGGGCGATTCTTCGGCAACATCGGGAATTGCTACGGCATTTTCCAACCACGGCGGCAAAGGAATATTTTCGCCTTCGCTTTCTTCTTTAAAAAATAATCCGGCAAGATCAAAAGTATTTTCCCGCTTTTCCCGTAACAGTTCTGGATTTTCGCCCCAGCTTCCCTTTAAAACGGCTCTGGGACGTTCGGAATCGGGATTTCCCCACAGCGAATCGGCAAAAGCCGAAAACCCGCAACAAACCGAAAAAAAACAAATCAAACTGAAAAATCGTATGAAAAACAAGATATTCAAAGACTCCGAACAACTCCGATTTTTTTCACTATAAAAGAAAAGATTAAAAATTTTCTTGATAAAAACCAAGAACTAAAGTAGAACAAAAGAAGAAAGTTTGTTCACGGGGGGAAACCATGCTGACCAAAAGACAATACCAATTGCTGATGTTGATTGAAAAACGTTTACGCGAAGACGGGGTTTCTCCGTCATTTGAGGAAATGAAAGAAGCGATCGGATTAAAATCAAAATCCGGAATCCATCGTTTAATTTCCGGATTAGAGGAACGCGGTTTTATCCGCCGACTGCCGAATCGGGCGCGGGCGTTGGAAATCTTACGTTTACCCGAAAATCAACCGGAATATCAGATTTTATCGGCCGGGGACTTGGTCAATCGGCAGACAGTCGGATCTTTTTCACGTTTAAGCGAGAATTTGGCGGCCAATTCGGTTGAACTGCCGCTTTACGGCAAAATTGCCGCCGGCACACCGATAGAAGCTTTACGCAGCAATGAAACGGTTGCCGTTCCGGCAAATATGATCGGCAACGGGGAACATTACGCATTGACCGTTGCCGGCGATTCAATGATCGAGGCCGGAATTTTAGACGGTGATACCGTTATCATTCGTCGGACGAACACGGTAGAAAACGGTGAAATTGCCGTTGCTTTGGTCGACGGCTGTGAAGTAACGCTGAAAAAAATCAGACGCAAAGGCAATGCCGTTTTGCTGGAACCGTGTAACAAAAATTATGAAACCCGGACGTACAGCCCCGAACGCATAACAATTCAAGGAAAACTGATCGGATTAATGCGCAATTACGATTAAAATCAAAAAAAATACATTTTGTGTATAAAATATGTTGACGGCTGATCGGATAATCTTTATATATAAGCCGACTTAGCACGATGACCCCATCGTCTAGAGGCCTAGGACATCGCCCTTTCACGGCGGTAACGGGGGTTCGAATCCCCCTGGGGTCGCCATTCTTTAAAAAAGCCTGTTTGAACAAGATTTCAACTGGTTTACTTATTGAAAAGATTAGACTTTTTCCCTCCATCTCCAATTTCGAAAACAGAGAATTTAAAATCAGTCGTTTTTCATCAAAGTTAGAAATTTCAAACAGCAAAAACGCATTCGATACCAATGAAATCAAAGACTTAATATCTATCAACCTGTCTGTAAAGACGGAGTCATACTGACCTAATTCTTCTCTTAGTTTTTGCCTTTCTAACTCTATTTCGTTTGTCTTTTTTTGTGTAAGACGAAAGATAGTTTTATATTTTTTAAGGAAGTGGGATATAGCGGGATATACGGGGATATAACGGGATAGAAACGGCAGGAAACTTTAATTTTTCGGGCGGCGATGATGCCGCCTTTAAATTTTTTGGCGCAGGATAGTTTTAACTTTTTTTGTAAAAAATGCAGGATCGTTTTAACTTAATTCCATTCTGTGTTGTTGTTCTTAGATTTATTAAAAAAGTTAAACTTATGCTGCACTTTGATTGAAATGATCCTGTGCATTGCAGAATTATATGACGGTAATCGTTATTTCCTTTGAAATTAAATAAAAAATCCGATTAGACCGTTGCCGTTAGTCTTCGGGGGGGGGGGGGGGCTTTTTATTATTTTAAGGACAGATAATAGATCGGGCAAGTTACCCGTTCAAAGAAGAAGAGCGCTTTTCCGTTAATGCTGTGTCACTGTCGGATTTTTGTTGTTCCGGTGTTTTCCGGATTAATCGCGGGGAACTGATATCCTTTCCGGTCAAAAGGCTTTTGACGGATCCGACGGCAAAAAACTGTTCATAAAGTGTGGCGGACATAGCTAACCCCTTTCTGTAATACGAAAAAGTATCGGCTAAAAAGAAAAGTTTGTCAATTTATTCTCGAATATCCGTGATTGGGGTTATCAAGAGCAGTTGTGCGCACAGAAAAAAACAACGAAAAAGCATCTGTCTTGTCGATTTTTGTCTGCAGGTATATATAAAAAAGGACAGAGGAAATTATGCGGCGCGTTCGTTAAAAAGTTCAGGCAGGGCATCAATGGCATCGTTAATCAATTTTTGCCCGGCTTCACCGGATAATTTTTCCGATAAAATCTGTTCGCTGATTTGCAACGCAAGAGCGATAGCCTTGTCACGCACTTCCTGTGAAGCCTCTTGTGCCGCCCGGTTCAAGCGTTGTTCCGCTGCGATTTCCCGGGTTTTCAGTTTTTGTTCAAAATCTTTTTGAATTTCTTCTTTAAGTTTTTCAGCCCGTTCTTCGGCCTCTTTAAGGGCATCACGTGTTGTCTGTTCAATCGTGTTGTGCCGGACGGTATAATCATTCAGCAGTTCTTCGGCCTGCCGGCGCAGTTTCGCGGCTTCGTCCAGTTGAGAGGCGATTTTGTCGGCTCTGGCCTGTAACAAAGAAGAAACGGTTTTTCCGCACAATTTGATTAAAACAACAACTGTCAGGCAAAAGGCAACCCCGACCCAAAATGTCGGATCCTGAAACAGACTGTGTTCGGCCGTATGTGTTGATGTCGCGGCAAAAGCAGAGGAAATGATCATGGCGTTTTTTCCATTACGGAAACAGTTTTTTGTTTTATTTCTTCGGCCGTTAAAGAAATTCCCGCAACTTTACGGGCAATCCGGTCCGTCAGATCGCCGGAAATTACGGATATGTCCTGCAAGGCTTTTTGTTTTGCCTGATTCAGTGTTTCTTCCTTTTCGGCAATATGCGCAGAAAGGCGTTGGGCAAAATCTGTTTCCATTTGTTTGGTTAATGCCTGCGCTTCTTCCTGAGCTTTGGCAAGCATTGCTTGTGTCTGCTGTTTTACCGAAGCCTGCGCCTCGTCCAATTCCTTGAGCAGGCGGGCGGCTTCGGTTTTTAATTCTTCTGTTTTCTTTATATCTTCTTCGATACGGGATCGACGCAAATCAACCGTTGCACGCATGGCCGGCATGACAAAACGCCACACCACCAAAAACATCAGACAAAATGTAATCAGCATCCAAAAGCTTTGTGAAGCATACCATGTCGGATCTAATTGCGGCAACATTGTTCGGCAATCCCGTTCATATCGAAAATTATAAGAACAACATAATCAATGCAATGACCAAAGCGTATAAGGCAATCGCTTCCGTTGCCGCAAAGCCGATCAGACCAAACGCATTGACATCATTTTTTACCGTCGGATTGCGCCCGACCGTGTCAATCATCGTAATCCAGATCTTGGATACCCCTTCCGCGGCGGTTTTCATACTTAAAGCGCACAATGCGGCAGCCAAAAACTTTGCTGCATCGGCAATGTATTTTGCATATTCGGCTTCCATATTTTTTTCCTTCCTAAAAAGCACCACAAAAACAAGAACTAATGCGCATGAATCGCATCGTTCAGATAAACACAGGTCAGAATAGTATAAATATACGCTTGCAAGACTGCAATCCCCATTTCAAAAACGGTCAGCAGGGATATGAACACAAGCGGTAACCACCCGCCCCAAAAACTTAAACTGTAAATAAATCCGGCAATAACCTTTAACATAATGTGACCGACCATCATGTTGACGGTTAAACGCACGGTCAGGCTGAACGGTTTCGAACAAAACGATATGATTTCAATCGGTACCAATATCGGCGCGATCGCTATCGGCGTTCCGCTGGGGAAAAAATTCGTAAACCAATTTAAACCGCGTTTTTTTAAACCGACAAACACAGTGATCAGTATGGAAAATACCGATAACGATCCGACGGCGGCAAAATGACTGGTGTATGTGAAACTGTACGGCAAAAGCCCTAACAGGTTGCCCAGTACAACAAACATAAACAGTGTAAAAATAAACGGTACGTACGGTTTGCCCGCCGGACCGACCATTTCATTGACCATACCGGTGATCAGTTCGTAAATGATTTCCGCAACAGACTGCAGTTTTGTCGGAATCAGGCTTCTTTTACGCATGGCCGCCACAAAGAAAACAGAGCACGCGACAACGCCCAACGCCATAAACAAAGAAGAATTCGTAAAGGATAAGTCAATCCCGTCCACTTTCGGTAAAGAAATAACGGGTTTTATTTCAAATTGTTCTATCGGTCCGGACACTGCTTATTCCTTTCCCTGCGAAAGCCGTTGGCCGTTTTGGTTCCGTTTGTCGCAACGTTGCAAAAAACGTACAGCGTTCAAAACGCCGGCAGCTCCCCCCAGTATTAAAAAAACGGCAATGAAAACGGGACGCGTCCCCAGCCAGTAATCCAGACCGTATCCGATTCCCAAGCCGCATATCACCCCGGCGATCAGATCCGAAACAACATTAAACGCCAGCCACATCATTCGTCCGACCGGGTGGGACGAAGACCCGGGCTGATCTTTCGAAACATCAAACGTTTGCCGCCGCAAAGCAGCCAAGCGTTCGTCAAGTTCCTGCAAAGCATCGGCAGATGCCCCGGTTTGTCGTTCTTCAGGCACTGTTCACCTTCAGGCGTTGTGTATGCTACGAAGTCAATCCGAAAATGTCAAGAATTTCCGCGTTAAGGGGCTGCCGGAACCGGAGCCGCTTTTTCTTGTTCTGCCTGAGGCGCGGGCCACGGTCCCGTATATGTTTTTTTCAGCCGTTCAATGGCATTGTCAAGATCCGTACGACTGGGAACCCCCTCTATGACTTCTTTTTCTTTTCCTAACCGTAAAACGAATGTCGGCGTGGCGTGAATCTTAAACTGCATCAAGGCTAAATTACGCTGGCGGGTTAATTCCTTTAATGCCGATTCGTCCGTTGCACAGGCCAACATTTCTTCCTCGCTTAATCCGGCCAGCTTTGCATAAGGCAACAGAGCTTCCTGCAAATTAGGCGCCACCGCCCACTTCATCTGATTTTCGAATAAAGAGTCCATAAAAGCAAAATACTTATCCCCAGTCAGGCAACGCGAAACCAAAGAAGCTGTCATCGCCCGCGCATCAAGCGGGAAATCGGCCAAAATAACCATAACTTCGTTTGTGTCAATATACTTTTCCTGCAAATACGGCAACACCTGCGAATGAACGATGGGACAGTGCGAACAAGTTAACGAAGTGAAAATGTGCATTTTTAAAGGAGCATTCCGATTCCCTATCGTTTTTTCGGAAAAATCAAAAACAGGTTTCTTTTCCTGCGGTTCGGCAGTCACAGCCGGCTGTTCGGGTTCGGGAGCTTCTGTACTGACCGTCGCCTGCGGTGCGGACGTGCCGGTAAAAAAGTTTTTAATCTTTTGAAACCATGACAGTTCGGTCTGAGCAAAAGCAGAAGAGCCGGTCAATGTTAAAAGCAAAAAGCCGAAAATAAAACTTTTTGTACTGTTTTTCATCTTTAATCTCCTTTAATAAGAGCTGTTATCGTCCTTTATAAACGAAAAAATAAAAGCTGTATAATTATTTTTTGGAATCATCAAGAAGAAGCCCCAGTTCTGTCGTCGCTTTGCGCAGATTTTCGTCTGTTATTTCCGCCGTTAAGGTCTTTATTTCCGTTTGTTTTTGCGGCGACGGCGGGGAAAAGAAAGGCGTTGTCGGCATAACAGGGGCAAAGCTGCCCTGTGTTAAACGAATATCTGCAACGGCAATGTATCCGAAATAAGAATTGATCTTTTCCAGAATTTGTTCTTTGCAAGCGTTAAATTCAACGGCATAGGCACCGCTGAAAGCTTTGACGCGCAGAACTGCGCCGCCGTCGGAAGACTTTGAAAAAGAAACCGAATCCGGTATGACGCCGCGGGATAATTCTTTGCCGAGAATATCTTCCCAATGCGAAAGTATATCCGCCTGAATAAATCCTTTTTTCCCCAATACGGGACCCAGCAAACGGCGGACGTCCGCGCCAAAGGAAACAAGCCCCGTCATGCGGCGGGGCAAAGAGTCCGCAGAAGCATTGTCTTTTGCGGTTTTCCTGTCCGTCATGCAAAGTCCCCGCGGGCAAATTCGTCCAGCCGGTCTTCACGAATTGCCCGGCGGATTTCGCGCATCAGATCCTGATAATAAGTCAGATTGTGCCAGGTCAACAGCATGACACCCAGTATTTCTTTGGTTCTGACAAGGTGATGCATGTAGGCTCTGGAATAATTGCGGCAAGCTGGGCAGCGGCATTGATCGTCAATCGGCGCGGGATCGTCCTTATACTTGGCGTTTCTGAAATTTAACGTGCCGTTGCGGGTAAACGCCTGCGCCGTTCGTCCAGAACGCGTCGGCATGACGCAGTCAAACATGTCAACGCCGCGCAAAACGGCACCGACAATATCGGACGGGCGACCGACACCCATTAAATAACGCGGGCGATCCGCCGGTAAATGCGGTGTTGTCGCACTGATCGTGTCAAACATTAAATCCTGGCCTTCGCCGACAGCCAAGCCGCCCAAAGCATAGCCGTCAAATCCGATATCCGTCAGGCTGTTGCAGGATTCTTCGCGTAAATCAACATGAACACCGCCCTGAACAATGCCGAATATCCCGTAACCGTCCCGGTCGATAAAGGCTTCTTTGGATCGTTTCGCCCAACGCATTGACCGGCGGGTTGAATCGGCAACATATTTGCGTTCGGCCGGATAAGGCGGGCATTCGTCAAAACACATGGTAATATTGCTGTCCAGCTGATGCTGAATACCAACGGAAATTTCCGCCGACAATTTGCAAAGACTGCCGTCAAAATGAGAACGAAATTCAACGCCGTCTTCGGTAATGGTGCGCAGTTTTGATAACGACATGACTTGAAAACCGCCCGAATCGGTCAAAATCGGTTTGTTCCAGTTCATGAATTTATGCAATCCCCCCAGCCGTTCGATTTTATCGGCACCCGGGCGCAACATTAAATGATAGGTATTGCCCAAAAGAATCTGCGCCCCCGTTTCCGCAACGGATTCAGGCATCATTGCCTTGACCGTTGCCGCCGTTCCGACAGGCATGAACGCCGGTGTTTCAATCGTTCCGTGTGCCGTATGCAGTTTTCCCAAACGTGCCCGGCCGCAGGTCTTCTCAATTTCAAATTTCAGCATTTAAATCCCCTTGTCCGAATAACAACGGAGCTAAAACATTTTATCCGTAAAAGTCAAGAGCTTTAGTCGTATGAAAGAAAACTGTGGACGAAGTCGGGAAACCGGCATACTCTGGAAATATACAGAGAATGTCCGGAGAGGTTCCCATGCCTGAAACAATTCAATCCGTTTTTGATAATCAAAAGAATGTTGCCGGTGAATGCCGTCCGCAGAAACCGTCTTATCCTTTCCTGGCCTGGGAAAATCAGGAAGAGCTCGGCCGACTGGAAGATATTCTTAACCATCTGCGCCAATCAAAAACAGGCCGCAGCCTGATTGCCGATGCCGAAAAACATCAAACGGTAATCCGATTGGAATCAAATATGCGGGCTTACGGTTCTTATGATGAAGTAACCAATAATTTAAAAGTCAATGCCAACAGCGATCTGAACCGGCAAATCGGCACAATGGCTCATGAATTGCGCCATTCCCAGCAGTTCCAAAAGGGAATCCTGATGGATGCTTATCTGGACAGTCCCAAATGCTATATTCAAAATCAATCCGTTATCGAAGCCGATGCTTCGGCAACCGCTACGGCCGTTTGCTATGAACTGGCTTTGGCGGGAAATGACAAGCCTCTGGAGGCTTTGCGCGAAAAAGACGCTCATATCGTTAATCCGTTCCAAAATCAAGCCGTTAAAAACGGAAAAATTGACGAATCGGCTTATCAGGCCGCTTTTAAAGGCTGGTTTACGGATTATTCGACGCGTGACTGCTATGATATCCTGTATATAAAAATGGTTCGTCAGCGTTTTAAAAACTGTACCCGGGAAGAAGAAAACAAAAAATTCGAACGCGATGTCCCCGTAAACGATGTCGTTCAAAAGGTCTGTTCCTGTAACGGAAAACCGTATATGTCCGAACAGGAAACTCAGGCGTTTTTCAGTACGCAAGACGCTTGTTCCGTTTCTTTTGAGCGGTTTAATAATATCTATGGCAATTGCTGCATGAAATTTAATTTCGATTGGAATAAACCGCAGGAAGAAGTCATGAAAGAAAAATTGGGACTGTATTGTCGCCCGCATTCCGGATATATGCCGGCGAAAATTGTTCCTCAGCCGCTACCGATTCCAAAAACAGCAGACCGTCAGGCTTCGGCCGCGGAAAAAATAGCGGCAGTCAAAAAACAAAAAACGACGCAAATCGCGAAAAAAACACAGCTTTCCGCCATGTTAAAGTATAAAGCGGCACGGGAAAAATAAAAATATAACAAAATGTGTTGACATTCTTTAAAACTTATGACATATTGTTAATACACTTGATTTTGTGTCTTTAAAAACAACAGCGTTTCTTTAAAAGAAGCGCTTTTTTTATGTCGATAAAGGAGAAGAAAATGGGGCTGGGGAAAAGCTTAAAAAAATTGGGCAAAAGAATTGTTTCGGCGGTAAGCGATCCGAAAAACCTGATTAATCCGTTGTTTTCCGTTACGGAATTAGGAGAAGGCGTTTATAGTGATTATAAAAAATCCGTACAGGAAGATAAAGCGAAAGAAGCAGCCAGGCAACAGGCTGAAATTGATGCATCCAATAAAGCGTTTCAGGAGGATTTGGACAGAAAAAGGCGTAATTCGAAAAGGTCTAATGTCATCTTTGCCGGGGTGTTGGGGTCTGATAGAAATGTGGGACTGGGCGGACAAAAAAATCTGCTGGGGTTGTAATGATGTCGGATTCATATTCTTTGGCAGATAAAATTATCCGTAAGACAGATGAGCTGAAATCAAAACGGGTTAATTTTGAAAAACTCTGGCAGGAAATATCGGAATTGGTTTTGCCGCGCAAAGCCGATTTTACCGTAAAGCAGGAACCCGGTGCGAAAAGAACACGAAAATTATATGAAACGACAGCCGTCAACGCTGCCGAAATTCTGGCGGCGGGACTGCACGGGTTGATGACGAATCCGTCCGGAAAATGGTTTTCTTTGTCTGTTCCGAAATATCAAAATGTGCCGGAAATCTCTGACTGGGTCGTCAGTGCCGAACAGGTCATCGCCGATGAAATCGGGCGCGCTTGTGCCGGTTTTGCAACGAATATCCACGAAGTCTATCTGGATCTGGCCGTATTGGGAACGGCCGGGCTGTATGTCGGCTGGAATGAAGAAAACGAAAGTCTATTATTTCAGTCGCGTTTCCCGGGAGAGCTGTTTTTGGAAGAAAATGCCGCCGGCCAGGTTGACCGGGTATATCGTGTTTTCAAAATGTCTTTGGATCAGATTGTTCAAACGTGGGGGCATAATGTTCTGCCTGAAAAAATGTTGTCTGATTTTGAAACGGGCAATCAAACAGAACGCGAATATGAAATTATTCATGCCGTTACTCCGAATGTCTTGTATAAAAAAGGCGATGTTTTTCAAAAACCCGTCAGTTCCGTTTATGTCTTAAAAGAAGAAAGAACGGTTCTTTTTTCCGGCGGATTTGAAGAAATGCCGTTGTTTGTTACGCGCTGGAGCAAAGCGTGTACGGAAATTTACGGCAGGTCTCCGGCAGCAACGGTGTTGCCGGATATCAAAATGATCCAGGAAATGATGAAAGAAACCATTATTGCCGCTCAGTTGGCCAACCGGCCGCCTTTGTTGGTCAGAGACGATGATCAGTTCGCGCCGGCCGCAACTGTTCCCGGCGGTATTATCCGATATACGGGAGAAGCACCGAAAGCTTTTGTCAGCGGTGCCAATTCCGGTGTCGGGCTGGAAATTATGAACGAAATCAGAACCCGGATCAAAACGGCATTTTACAACGATC
This sequence comes from uncultured Alphaproteobacteria bacterium, assembly GCA_944393745.1. GTDB lineage: Bacteria > Pseudomonadota > Alphaproteobacteria > CAAGCB01 > CAG-977 > UBA11549. Next base: position 18,293 of record CALYBD010000016.1, read on the forward strand.
AGCTGATCAGTACGGAAAATGTGCAGATGACGGCGACCGAAGTATTGCAGCGTACGGAAGAAAAAATGCGGTTGTTGGGACCGGTGTTCGGACGGCTGCAAACGGAGCTGCTGGGGCCGATGATGCTGAGAATTTTCGGTTTACTGGTTCGTCACGGTAAAATGATACTGCCCGAGGGGATTTCGTTCGGCGATGTCAAAGTCGAGTATGTATCGCCGTTATCTTTGGCGCAAAAGCATTTGCAGGCACGTGCGGTTATGCAGACATTGGAACTGGCTGAAGAATTTCTGAAAATTCAGCCGGAAGCCGCAAGCGTGTTCAACGGACCCGAAGCAATTCGAAAAATCGGTGAAATGTACGGCGTCAGCAGTTCTTTGTTCAATACATGTGATGAAAGGAAAGAAAATGACGGAGAACGCTGAAAAGAAAAAAATCAGTAAAGCCGTACAGCTGATTCAAGCGTATAAAGCTGTTTTTTTATCTGAAAACGGGCAGGTCGTCCTACGGGATCTGGCCGTTAAATGTCATATGTTGTCTTCGGTAACAGACGTATCCAACCCGAACGGATTTTCTGCCGCAAGTGCTTTCTATGACGGTAAACGGGCAGCTTTTTTGGACATCATAAAAATGTCCGCCTGCGATGAGACAAGGCTTATCGCATTATTGCAAGAAACTGAAAGGAATAAAAATGAACTATGATTTACCTTTGCCGCAGGAAAATATTTCCGGCGCAATGATTGATGAAATTATTGATGAAGCGGCCTTTGAAGAATTTAAAGAATTGGCTGAAACTTTGCAGCTGTCCGAAGAACAGGCGCAAGGAATCTGGGATTGGATTGTCGAAGGAGCTTTGCGCTTTGTCGGCGATCTGAACGTATCGGCGCGGGAATACTGCGATGAAACGGAAAACCAGCTGCGCAGTCTTTACGGAAACGATTTCGAAGCAAAGCAAAAAGCCGCGCATAACCTGATCATGAAATACGGCGGCGAAGAAATGGCGACCTTTTTGAAAAAAAGCGGTATCGGAAATTGCCGGGAAATCGTTTCTTTTCTGATTAAGTTGGCTGATGCCGCCGGCGAAGACAGAGGATTGATCGGAGAAAAATCTTCCGTTTTGTCTTCGGAAGAAAAAATCAAAGCGGAAATTGCCAGATTGATGGCTGTTCCGGCTTATATGCAGGCAAGGCACCCCGAACACGAAGCGACGGTTCAGCAGGTGTATCGTTTAAGAAAACGTTTGTTCGGCGAAGAATAACCGTTTTTGAAAACGACGTTAAATGCTCCGTTTTTAAACGGGGCTTTTTTTATAACTGATTAAAAAAAAGAGGAAAATATGAGCACACAAATTACAACATCTTTCGTCAATCAGTACAGTTCCAATATTCAGGCGCTGGTACAGCAAAAAGGATCTAAACTGCGTGATCTGGTCGGCTATGAAAGTGTTCGCGGCAAAAGTATGTTTATTGATCAGATCGGTCAGGTCGCCGCCGTAAAAAAAACGACAAGACATGCCGATACGCCGCAGTCCGATACGCCCCATAAACGTCGTAATTTGAAATTGGAAACATATCATTGGGCTGATTTGATTGATAATGACGACAAAGTCAGAATGTTGATTGATCCGACCAGCGATTATGCCAATGCCGCAGCTTGGGCAATGGGACGCGCTATTGACGAAGCCATCGTAACGGCGGCTCTGGGATCAGCCTATACGGGCGAAACAGGGGCAACGGCCGTCAGTCTGCCGGCAACACAGGTCATCGATTCAACGTGTTCGTCAAAGTTTACCTTTGACAAACTGCGTGAAGTAAAGCGTATGTTTGATAAATGTGATGCCCCCAGCGAAGGTCGCGTGATTGTTTTATCCGCGCAGCAGCTGGACGATTTATTAAGCGAAACAAAAGTAACTTCGGCCGATTACGCTTCGGCCAAAGCGTTGGTTCGCGGTGAATTGGATACGTTTATGGGCTTTAAATTTGTTCAGTTGAATGCGAAAAACAGCAGCGGCGATTTGATTTTGCCGGACGTTACATCAACCGGTGATACCGTTATCGGGCGGTCTTGTCTGGCTTTTCAGTTTGACGGCATCAAACTGGGAATCGGTCAGGATATTGTCGGCAAAATTACGGAACGCGACGACAAGTGCTTTGCAACGCAGGTCTATTACGAAATGTCAATCGGTGCCGTGCGTATGCAGGAAGAATTGGTCGTCCAGATTAATTGCAAAGAATAACTTTGTTTTAAAAGCGGCAGAATTTCTGCCGCTTTTTTTATTTCTTTAAGGAGAAAAATATGACTTCCGTTGTTGCTGTTTGTAACCGGGCTTTGTCTAAAATCGGGGACGAATTGATTATTATGTCCTTGGACGATGACACAAAGCCTGCCCGGTATTGTAAGTCTTTATATGCCGATACGCGTGATTTTGTGCTCAGGTCTTATCCGTGGCGGTTTGCTTTAAAACGTTATATTCTGGCACCGTTAAAAGATCGTCCCTTGTTCGGGTACGATTATCAGTTCGCTTTGCCGTCCGATTGTCTGCGCCTGTGGAAAACAGAAGAAGAACAACGTTATCAGCTTGAAGGACGTTGTATTCTGGCCGATCGGAATATATTCGCTTTTATCGGTATTTCCAGAGTTGAAGACGCGACACAATTTGATCCCATGTTCGTTGAAGCTCTTTCTTTGCGTTTGGCGGCTGAATTGGCGGTGCCTTTAAGCGCTTCCGTTTCTTTGAAAGAAAATCTGACAAAAGAATATCAGCAGTTCGTTCAACAGGCAAAAACAGCATCGGCAATGGAAGGAATCCAGGATACATATACGCAGTCAGGGTGGGTGGAGGCCAGAATATAATGTCATACTCTACTGCTTTGGTTAGGTTTAATACCGGAGAAATTTCCGATTTAATGAGCGGCCGCATCGATACCGAAGAATATAAAGGAGCCTGCAAAATTTTAAGGAATTTTATTCCTTCGGTTCAAGGGCCTGTTTCCCGGCGCGGCGGGACACGTTTTATTGCTTCGGCAAAATACCATGATAAAAAGACCCGGCTTTATTCTTTTCAGTTTTCTGCGACACAGTCGTATCTGTTGGAATTCGGTGATCAGTATGTGCGCATTTTTTATCACCGTCAGCCGATTGTCGATACCAACGGCAATCCGGTAGAAGTTGTTTTGCCGTATACGCAAAATGATCTGGACAGCCTGTATTTTTCACAGTCCGGAGATGTGGTTTACATTGCTCATCCGTCTTTTCCGTTAAGGACGCTGACCCGTTATTCCCAAACCGACTGGCGAACGGCGGAAGTTCAAATGACGGACGGTCCTTATTTGCCGGTTCATACGGGTGATATTACGTTGACACCTTCTGCGGTAAAGGGAAATATTACGATTACGGCTTCTGCCGACGTTTTTGTTTCAACCGATGTCGGTCGTCATGTCCGGATTATGCACCCGAATAATCCGAATGTGCAGTGGGGTGCGGCAAAAATTACGGGAGTTACCGGTCCGCGCAGTGTCAGTGCGACCGTGTTTGATGATTTTCCGTTTTTAAATACGACAGCTTCGAAAGCCTGGCGACTGGGCGTTTTTTCCGCCACAACGGGGTATCCCGCCGTCGTTACTTTTTTTGAACAAAGATTAATTTTGGCAAAAGGGAACGGTGTCTACGGATCAAAAACGGGACAATATGAGATTTTTTCGCCGACTTCGGCTTCTGCTGGCGTAACGTCACAGTACGGATACGGTTATGAACTGTCCTCGGATCAGATTAATGATGTGTGTTGGCTGTCTTCGGGCAGAGTTCTGGCGATCGGAACGCTCGGCGCTGATTTTACTTTGGAAACCGCCGGCGGTGAAGGAACCATTCCGATGAGCGTTAAAGCCCAGCGGCATTCGACTTACGGCAGTGAATCCGTCGCGCCGGTAAAAGTAGGCAGTACGACGTTGTTTGTTCAGCGATACGGCAGAAAATTACGCGCTTTTATGTATGACAGCAATTCCGACGGCTATATTGCCAAAGATCTGACGACACTGGCGGCGCATATCACGTACAGCGGCATAAAAGAAATGGCTTTGCAGCAGGAGCCTGTTCCTGTTGTCTGGTGCGCACTGAAAAACGGAGCGCTGGCCGGATTGACCTATGAATCCGCCGAATCTGTCGAAGCCTGGCATTCTCACGAACTGTCCGGCGCTTTTGTGGAAAGCATTGCAACTTTACCGGCACAAAACGGCGGACATGATGAATTGTTTTTGCTGGTTCAGCGGCAGATTAATGGCGAGACAAAACGTTATATCGAAGTCATGGAAAAAGGTATTGAAGAAGAGGCCGCAGGAACCGAAGAATGCTTTTTTGTCGACAGCGGATTATCGTACCACGGGGAACAGGTTTCTCAGCTGGCAGGACTGGATCATCTGGAAGGCGAAACCGTCGCCATTTTGGCAGACGGTGCCGTTCAGACGGAAAAAGTCGTTCAAAACGGCATGATCAGTCTGGATACGCCGGCCGCAATCGTTCATGTCGGTCTGCCTTTTACGTCTGTTTTGCAGACAATGCCTTTGGCCGCAATCGGTCATGACGGCATCAGCGAATGTTCAACAAAGCGTGTTTCCGGTTTGTTGTTGCGTCTGTATAAAACTTTGGGATTTTCTGTCGGATCCTCTGAACATATTGAAAAACAAAGTTTTCGCAGCTCCAGCGATCCGATGAACGCCCCGCCGGCCTTGTTTACGGGGGACAAAAAAGTTTCGTTTTGCGCGCAATGGGAACGGCTGGCCGATATTCGTATTGAACAAACTCAGCCGTTGCCTTTGACGATTTTGGGTATTTTCCCGCTGGTATCAACTTACAGGATTTAAGGAGAATTGAATATGAGCAAAAAGGGCTTTTCAACGTTAATGAACAGTGCAAAAAACACGTTTAATCTGCTGAAAGAATGGCAGGATTCAAAAAATACGGAAAAAGACTATTACCTGCAGGCACACAATACAATCAGGCAAAGTCGTGACGAAACAGAACAGTTAAAACGTAAAAACAAAGAAGAAAGAGGAACGGCCATCGCAAAAGCCGGCGCTTCGGGAATCAATGTGTCCTCGTTTAATGATGCGCTGCTGTATAATGATCTGAAAACGGCACGCGAAGTCTATGACAAAGAACAAAACGCCCGTCAGCAGGCCGCCGGCTTGCGTCGTCAGGCCGCCAACGAACGCAGAAACAGAAAAAGTAAGGCTTTTTCTTATACCGTCGGATTACTGTCGGATTTCGGCAGTTTCGGCAATTAACTTTTAAAGGAGAGCCGTTATGGGAAACGTCAAAGAGGGCGTTACAATTTCTGCCGGACTGACCGCACCGGCCTGGTTGCCGGTTTTTAACGAATGGGTCGGTTGTTTAATCGGTATCGCCACGCTGTTGTATATCTGCGTGAAAATTTATGTCCTGTTGTCGCGTTCGGGAGCCGCCGAATGATCTCTGAAAAAGGAATAGAATTCATCAAGGGATTTGAAGGCTTTGCGCCGCTGGAATATACGTGTGTCGCCGGGAAAAGAACAATCGGTTACGGTCATGTGTTGGGGCCTGAAGAAAAGTATGTCTGCGGTGTTTGTGAACGCGAAGCAGAAAAGCTGTTAAAACATGATCTGAACATTGCCGAACAGGCCGTTGACAATCTGGTCGATGTGCCGTTATCGGAAAATCAAAAAGATGCTTTGGTCAGTTTTATCTTTAATATCGGTGTCAGAGCTTTTTCAAAATCCACGCTGTTAAAAAAACTCAATGAAGGAGAGTATGAACAAGTACCCAAGCAACTACAGCGTTGGATATATGTCAATGGGCGCCCCTGCGGCGGGTTGATCCGTCGCAGGCGAGCTGAAGCCGCTTTATTTACAAAATCGGCGGGACGGAAACGTCCCGTTTTTTTATGAAAGGAAAAAATATGAATTTGGAAAACATGATTGTTTTTTTGGAACAGGCCGTTTTTTGGTTTGGAACCGTTGTCGCGGCAGCCTCCGTGATTATCAAGGCTACCCCGACGCAAAAAGACGATACAATTCTGGCAAAGGTTGTTAAAGTGTTGGATTTGGTCTCTATTGTAAACGCAAAGATTCAGGAAAACAAAACGTCGGAATCAAAAGAAGAAAATGTTGTCTGAAGGCAGTGTTTTTATAGTTTTTGGCGGTGTATTTTTTGTTTTTTTGTCGTCTTTTTTGGCATATAAGCTTGGAAAAAATCAGGAAAAAATCGATCGTGAAAACAAACGATCTCAAATGCTGGCCGACATCCGTTCTGTGCGCAGTCGTCTTGACGATACTGATGTTGTTGAACGGTTGCACGATACGTTTAAACGGTGAATTTTGTGATCTGTATCTGCCGGTTTATCCCGATTATGAAAAAGATACGCCGGAAACAATCAGACAGATTGACCAAAACAATATCGTTTATTTAAAATGTTTATAAAAAGCAGCCCGTAACGGGCTGCTTTTTTTATGCCGGAAAAAATTCAAAAACCGGATTTTATGAATCAATGAAAAAGCACATACGTCATGATCACCAGGAAACGGATAGTTTTTCACAATATCGTTATAAGCAAAAATTTCAAACAAAGCGCTTTTTATACCCGGAATATTCGCTTTGTTTAAAGCGTTTGCGGCACCGATTAAAGAATTATCCTGCCTGTCTTTCTTTCCTTTGTGTGAAAAAAACTTTTATCAGGGAGTTGCAGCTATTCTTGCCGGTCTGACACGTCTTTCCGTTTCGGTTTGCGTTTGTTCTTCTTCGTTTTGTCTTCGTGACCGTCTGCGCCGGCGACGGGGAGCTTCTTCGTCCATGTTGACTTCTTCCACGCCTTGTTCTTTTGCTTCTTTCGCCCTTTGATCACGGATCAAAGCTTCGATCAAAGGATTATCGAAGACGTTCTTTTCTTCTTCTTTTGTTTCATATTGTGAAATATCAACGCCGAAATCCATGTATTGCTGAGCAATTTGAGACTCCATTCTTTCAAGATGTTCCTGTTGGCGCTGATTAAACAGTTCGATTAAATCCAACGTGCTCTGGATCATCGGGTTGGCCAGAGAAATCTCATCAAGAGACATACGGGCTTCAAGTTGATTACGGAACGGAACGGCTTCCTGATTTCCCAGTAAAACAGCCGTTTGATACCATTTATAAGCAAAAATATTGCTTTGACTGACACCGTTGCCCTGTTCGTATAATTTCCCTAATTCAAGTTGGGACGGTGTATGGTTTCTCATCGCAGCGGAGGTAAAGCAATCCGCTGCCGCCATATAGGCGTCCATGTTGGCATCGCTTAACAGCAGCATACCGCGTTCATATAGTGCCGCGGGGTCTGTCATTTTGGCGCACACGGCGCTGGCATTAATATATTTTGCCAGCATGTTTTCCTGATCTCCTTCCGAATCTTTAAAGCTTGACTGTGCATAAGCGCTGCCGGATCCGATAAAAAAGAACAAAAAAAGAAGAAATGCCTTGAACACGGGATCATATCCTTAAATAATAGGTTATTTCATTAACGACGGGGCGTCGTCTTTTTTAAAGTTTAAGCTAAACGGGCAAAAAATGAAACGGCTTTTATATATTTTTTCTTTTTTTCTGATTTTTACCGCGTCGTGTGCACGGGCGCAAAGCACGGGCGGTGCGGAATTGCTGGCACAAAGAGAAAACATCATGCCGGGCCAGACGTTTTATCTGGCATTAAAGCTGACACTGCCGCGTGCCAGTCACGTTTATTGGAAAAATCCGGGTGATGCGGGGGAAGCCATTCGTTTGGATCTGAATTTGCCGGAAGGGTTCCGGGAAACGGGGCGTTATTGGCCGGCGCCGGAAAAATTTAAAATCGGTTCGTTTACGGAATACGGTTATCGCGATAAAGCTTATCTGTTGATAAAAATTCAGGCGCCCCGGGATTTACCGGCAGGGGAAATATTGACGATTTCCGGCCGGGCAAGCTGGTTGGTCTGCCGCAATGAGTGTATTCCCATGGCGCAAGAAGTTGCCGCTTTGATCGCTGTCGGACAGGGAAAAGACGGACAGGATAATGCGGAAGTCGCCCGGGTCATTTCCGCACTGCCGGCAGAGGAAAAAGACGCGGTCTTTTTTGAAACGCCGGATTCTTTGATTTTATCTCTTTTTATGCCGGAACAGGCCGAAAGCGCTTATTTTTTCCCGGCCGATCCGAAAGTACTGACATATTCCGCCTCTCAAAATATGAAGTCGGCGGACAAAAAAGCGTATTTGTTTATGAAAAAAGCGCCGGCGGAATTTTTTGTTCCGTCTGAACAGCTGAACGGAACGATTGTTTTTTATAATGTTCAGGGGGAACAGATTCGAACGGCGGACGTAAGCGCGCGCAAAACGGACGAAAATCTGCCGGTGTTTTCGGAACCGTTTATTTTGTTTGATTTTGTAACGGCATTATTGTTTGCTTTTCTGGGCGGTGTTTTATTAAATCTGATGCCGTGTGTTTTTCCCGTACTGTCGTTAAAGGCGTTTCGTTTGTTAAATGCCGGGCAGAATGTTTCATCTGCACAGCGGCGCCGAGCGGGGCTTTATTATACGGCGGGAATTTTGCTGTCTTTCGCCGCCATCGGTTTTGTTTTAATTGCTTTGCGTGCGGCGGGGTCGCAAATGGGGTGGGGCTTTCAACTGCAATATCCGCCGTTCGTATTGGGTTTAAGCCTGTTTATTTTTTTCCTGGGACTTGTTTTTTCCGATATTGTCAGTATCGGGGAAAGGTTATCGGCCTTTAGTCTGAATGTCGGCCGGAATTGGGGCGATTTCGGAACGGGAGTTCTGGCTGTCTTGGTGGCGACACCGTGTGCGGCGCCGTTTATGGGAACGGCTTTGGGGTATGGATTGATGAATCCGGCCGCCGTGACGATCTGTGTTTTTTTGGCAATGGGGCTGGGGCTGGCTTTTCCGTTTTTGTTGCTGGATTTTTATCCGTCTCTGGGACGTTTTTTGCCCAAAGCAGGATCATGGATGGTATTGTTTCGGCAGTTTTTGGCTTTTCCGTTATATGCCGCATCGGCCTGGCTGCTGTGGGTATTGGCCGCGCAAGAGGGCAGTTCCGCTTTGGCGGCCGGGCTGTGCTGTCTGGTTTGTATAGCTTTTGCCGCCTGGCTGTCCGCAGCGGCGGGGCAAAGAAAAAAGTTAAGAAAAGTCTCTTTTGCCGTGACGGGATCGGTCGTTTTGCTGGTTTGTTTTTGCCTGTATTCGCTTTCTCCCGTCCGTGTCAATGAAAAGCATGAAACGGGAATCGAATGGCTGACATATAACACGGAAAGCATTCAGGAATACAGACGTGCGGGAGTACCGGTCTTTATTAAATTCTCGGCCAAATGGTGTCTGACGTGCCTGGTGAATGAAAAAACGGCTTTTTCGTCGCGTGCGCTGGCGGAAGTGTTTCGTCAAAAAGGCGTGGTTGCTTTTTATGCGGACTGGACCAGTCGCAGCGATGAAATTACCGCGGCATTGGAAAGCTTCGGCCGCGGCGGGATTCCGTTATATGTTTACTATGGTCCTCATGCGCGGGAACCGGTTATTTTACCGCAGATTATAACGGAAAAAACGGTGCTTTCTTTAATTGACGGACTGTGATTATTTCGGAGGAACGCCTTGTTTTGCAACGATTGTTACGGTATGGGGAAAGATCTCTTTACCGTCCGGGACGTTTTGAGGCTCAAATCGAATTAAAGCCGAACCGGGTCTGCGAATAACGAACCGCCGACTCAGCCAGCTTTCCCGGCGTGCCGTTTGGGCCGATAACGGCGTTAGGACAAAAGAACCGTCTGCGGCCAGTACCTTGCCCGGATCACGGATTTTCAGCCGGTATCCGGTATTTTTAATATACATATGACCGCCTTTGCGCGTGGCATCTGTTTCATGCAACGGCGTATAAACGGTCAGTGTCAGAATATCCCCGACCATGACGGGAACGGCGCTGTTTTCATCGGTTAAAGTTAAATGGATAAAACGGGGATCCGACGGCCTGAAGTACAGTGCCGTAATCGCCTGCGTTTCCTGCGGCGCGGGGGCGGGCAAAGATTTTCCCTTTAAATTCGGATTTCTTTTGCCGGGTTTTTTGACACCGACCCAATCAGGCATCAAAGGAAAAAAAGTTTTATATCTGTTGTCAAAGGCGTCTTTTCGGATAAATTTCATAAAAGGCGTTTCTTCAATCATTTCTTTCGGCGGCAACGGCAGATCGGCCGGGACATCAAATTGTTCCGTTTCCCGGGCGGACAAAACGGGCGTCAGCCATGACGGTCTGAATTTTTCCAGATAAGCCGTTTGCAAAGGGGATAATTGCTTTTCCGATTGCGTCAGCAGCTCTTTCATACGGGCATATTTTTTTTTGTCGTTGTCCGGATCGATCCTGTTCAGCCCTAGTTCGGCCAACAGACGCGCCTGCAGAAAATCTTTTTGATCGGCATACAGCAGTCCCAGATTGTAAAAAGCCTTGACGTTATTTTTTAAAACGGCTTTTTTCAGCAATTCTTCGGCTTTTTTTTCGTCTTTTTTTATGCCGATACCGAATCTAAAATAAACCCCCAAAGAATTCAGAGCATCAGGATTGCCGGTTTCGGCGGCCTGTTGAAAAAAGCGGGCTGCCGCATTAAAATTTAAATTTGCGCCGCGTCCTTCCTGATGCAGCAATCCCATTTGAAAAGCTGCCGAAGCATTGCCGCGTTTGGCCCGATCGTTTAAAGAATGCACATACATGGCGCCCGAAAAACCGCTGATTTGTTCATTAAAACGGTCAATCATGGCAATTTTGTCAAACTGAGACAAATCCCCCTTATCAAGAGCGTTTAAGAAAAGATCGTATGATCGGGATTGATCTTTTTGTTCTGTTTGCATTAAAGAACAGATTTTGACGACATATGCGGCGATCGGCTGTGTTTTTTCGTATTTTTTCATAATCCGCAAAGCTTCTTTGCAGTTGCCTGCGTTAAAAGCTTCCACGCCGACATCAAAAGAATCCCGTTCTGTTGTTTGCGCCGCGGCAGCCGTGTAAAAGAAAAAGGAAATAAAAGCGGATAAGACGACAATTTTCATTGCGAAGCTTTGGGAATATAGTTTGCCGGCAGATTTCGGAAAATATTTTCAAATTTTTTCTGTTCCTGAATGCTTTTTTCCCATCTGGCCGCCGTATAAGGATTCGCCGTGATTTGATCTGATCCGTTTTTATAAATGACGGACAAAGCGATTTTGGCATTAATATCTCCTTGTTGGGCGGCTTTTTTATAAAAGGAAACGGCTTTGTTCATATCTTTTTCAACGTAGGTGCCGTTTTCATACCATCCGGCCAGCATCATTTGGGCTTCGGAATCTCCGTTTTCAGCGGCCTTTTTTGCATATTCCGCCCCTTTTTCAAGATCCTGAACAACATGTATGCCGTTAATATATATAATGGCCAAAGTCGTTTGAGCCGGTGCATAACCGGCTTTGGCTGCTTTTTCGTAATAAGACAGCGCCAACGGAATATTAACGGGCATTCCTTTGCCGGAAAAATTCATGGCCCCCAGCGCAAAAGCAGCTTCGGGCGCATTCAAAACATCAGCCTGGGCAAAATAAGTTATTGCCTGTTTAAAATCTCCTTGTTCATAAAGACTCAACGCTCGTTCCAATGGATTATAAGAAAAATCGGCAGGCTTTTGGCGCAGAAATAAAAACAAGGTTGCCAAAAGCAAAATTCCGACAAGGCCGAGCGCCTTGTAAAGCGAAGTCCGTTCTTTTTCCTGCATACGTCTAATCCTTGTTTTTTGCCTTTTCCCGCAATCGCAGTATAAACGGTCAAACGTTTTTAAAAAGTAAAAAGATTGAAAAAAACATACTTTTCTGTTAGCTTTAAACGCCTTTTGACAGGAGGTTTCTTATGCTGTTTCTTCAGCGCGATCAGGTTCGGTCATTTCATTTTACGCGTTGTTTTTTTGACGAAAAAGCAAAAACGGCTCATCTGTGTTATGCTTTTAACAACGGAGCAATGACATTTAAAGAAACAATCTGTTTTCATCAGGCACCCGATTTTGATACGCCGGAACGCCGTCATGCCTTTGAACAGTGTCTGCGTTTTTTGCATCTGGCGGCCGGCGTCAGCTATTATAAAGCGTTCGTTCCCGAACGGATCAAGGTTGATTCAACCGAATTAACCAAAGAAGAGGCCGCGTTTTTTAATTTGTTTTATACGGCCGGACTGGGGGAATTTTCATACAGAAACAATGTTTCTTTGAATATTTCGTTTCCCTTTGCCGATCATGTCGTGCGTGAAAAAACGGATCTTCGGTTAAAAAAACGGGCTGTCGTTCCCGTCGGCGGCGGCAAGGATTCGATTGTTTCCGTCGAAACATTAAAATCCGTCGGCCTTGCGCCTGTTTTGTTTTCGGTGGGATTGCCCCGCCCGATCAAAGAAACGATTGAAATATCCGGTCTTTCTTCAATTTTGGTGACACGACATATTTCGCCGGATTTAACGACGCTTAACAATCAGGCGGTTCGATACGGCGCGTTAAACGGTCATGTGCCCGTTACGGGCATTATTGCTTTTATTTTAATGGCGGCGGCCGTGTTGTATGATTTTTCGGACGCGGTTTTATCAAACGAACGTTCGGCCAATGCCGGCAATACGGAAAAAGACGGCCGGATTATTAATCATCAATGGAGCAAATCGCTGGAATTTGAAAAAGCCTTTCAGCAATTAACGGCACCCGTCATAAAAGATTTTCGTTATTTTTCCCTGCTTCGGCCTTTGTCCGAACTGGCGATTGCCAAATTGTTTTCCCGAACGCGAAAATACGACATGATTTTTACCAGCTGTAACAAAGCTTTTAAATTGGACGAAAAAAAACGGCTGGATCGCTGGTGCGCCGACTGTGACAAATGTCGTTTCGTTTTTTTGGCGTTGGCTCCTTTTATGGAAAAGGAAAAGCTGATTCGCATTTTCGGCCGCAATTTGCTGGACGATCTTTCGCAGCAACGAGGGTATGAAGAATTGCTGGGGTTGTCGGCGTTTAAACCGTTTGAATGTGTCGGCGAAATTGAAGAATCGGTTTTGGCTTTTTTGATGTTGGCGGACAATCCGGCCTGGCAGGGCGATGCCGTTATCAAGGCTTTGGCCGATCGGCTGCGGCAGCGTTGGGGAAAAAAACGGGAAAGTTTGTTTGAAAAAATTTTTACATTGTCGGATAATCATCTGATACCGGAGGAATATGCTGATGTTATTGGAATCTTTGAAAAACAAACCGGTTACGGTATGGGGAAACGGAGTTGAAGGCCGCGCCGCAACGGCTTTTTTGGAAAAAAGAGGCTGTACGGTAACGGTTGTGGAAGATCCGGTATCCATTCCGTTTTCCGGCGTCATCGTCAAATCGCCGGGGATCAGTCTGTATCGTCATGAAATCAAGATGGCAAAACAATACGGCGCCGTTTTTACTTCCGGTATTAATTTATTTATGGAAGCCGCTTTGTCTCAGCCGGAATATCGGCCTTTGCTGATCGGCGTCACGGGGACAAAAGGCAAATCAACAACGTCGTCTTTGATTGCGCATTTGCTGCGCGCGCAGGGAAACAGAGTCGCTTTATGCGGCAATATCGGCGAACCGGCCATTTCCTATGCGGACGATCTGGGCGATTACGAAGTCGTCGTCGTTGAAATGTCCAGTTATCAATGCGCGGATTTGCAATACGCGTTTGATATTTCCGTTGTTTTAAACCTTTATCCCGAACATCTTGACTGGCATAAAACGCATGAACGGTATTTTCAGGACAAGCTGAATATTCTGTCGCATCGTTCCGCCGAACAGGTGGCGGTTTTGAATTCTCAGGATCCGTTAACGGCAATTCATGTCAAAGATCCCGAAAATGCCGTTTATTTTGATGCGTTAAACACGATTCATGTGATGGGGGATTATTTTTACAAAGGGGGACAAAAGCTGTTTAAAACGGACGTTGTGCCTTTGCGCGGCGATCATAACCTGAAAAATGTTTGTGCCGCTTTGACGGTTGTCGAACAGGCCGGCGGAACGTTGTCGGAATGTGAGGAGGCTTTGAAAAGTTTTAAACCTTTGCCGCATCGGTTGCAGACCGTTGCCGTGAAAAACGGGGTGACTTATGTGGACGACAGCATTTCAACGACGCCGGAAACGGCAATCGCTGCCCTGAAATCGTTCGGATATACCAATGTCATTTTGATTGCCGGCGGATTTGACAGGGAACAGGATTATAAAGAACTGGCTTCTTTTATTGTGCACGGCGGGGCGCGCGGCGTTGTTACTTTGCCGCAGACGGGGCAAAGACTGGCCGAAGCCATCTGGGACGAAGGCGGTGATGCCGTATCGGCCAGAAATATGAAGGACGCCGTTCAAAAGGCAGCTTCTTTGGCGCATTTCGGCGATGTTGTTCTTTTATCCCCGGCGGCGCCCAGTTACGGGGCTTATAAGGATTTTCAGGAACGCGGCAACGATTTCTTAAAATGCGTTAACGAACTGGAATAACGTCTTTATTTTTTTCTTCTTCTGTTTGCAAAAGCGGTTCCGGCTCCTGCGGCGGCCAACATTCCCGAATAAGCTTTTGATGGAGATTCGCTTTTAGAAGAAGCCGTTATGGTCAAAGGGATATGTGTTTTCGGATTTGTTGCAACATATATGTGCCAACCGATCAAAAAAGCAGTACCGTAAGCCACCGTACGTATCTGAGATCTGTTTTCCTCCCAAGGAAAAGTTTCAGCCCAAAGAAGAATAAACAAACAAAAAAGAAGCGTTGTTTTGAAAAACAGATTTCCGTCAAAAAATAAAATGTAAAACATTCTTTTTAATTCATAAAAATTTATTTCATAGTATCTTAATAAAGAAAAAGAAATAAAACAGATCAACAGTATAAACAGAAAATGAAATATAAGAGTTGTATATGTTTTATTGTTTTTGTTTTCTTTTAAAAGAATATTTTTGATCAAAGAAAATATTTTGATTGTAACAAAGGTTATTAAAAAGAGAAAAGAAAGAAACGGCAAATGGTGAAATTCCGGTGTAACGGCATACAAAAGGGAAAAGAAGCCGATAAAAATCAAAAAAATATTCATCGTCTTGACTTTAACGCCGTTTGAATTGTTCCGTCGTCCAGATAATCCAGTTCTCCGCCAATGGGAATTCCTTGTGCCAGCGAAGAAATTTTAACGGGCAGCTCTTTGAATCGTTCGGTGATGTAATGCCCTGTTGTCTGGCCGTCAACCGTGGCCGGCAGCGCTAAAATCAGTTCCGTAACGCCGCTTTGATGCAGCCTTTGTTCCAATACGGGCAGACGCAATTCTTCCGGTCCCGTTCCTTCTATGGCGGACAGCAGGCCCCCCAAAACATGATAACGTCCCCGAAAAGCCGCACTGCGTTCAATCGCCCACAAATCGGCCACGTCCTGAACGACACAGATCAGATTTTCGTCACGGCGTTCATCGCGACAGATACGACATGGCGCCTGTGAATCCAAATTACCGCATATCGGACAGGTTTGAACGTGATCAATCACGTTTTGAATGGCGCCGGCCAAAGGAATCAGCTGCGTTTCTTTTTTCTTGATCAAATACAGAACGGCTCGCCGCGCCGATCTTCGCCCGAAACCGGGCAGGCGCGAAAAAAGACGGATCAAGGTGTCAATTTCTGTTTCCGGCACAAAAAAATCCCCGATCAGAACGGCAGCTTCATTCCGGGCGGTAAAATACCGCTTAATCCCTGATTCATTTCGGACATAACCTTTTGCTGGGCGTCGTTAAAGGCAGCTGCCAGCAAATCTTCCAAAACGGTAACGTCCTCGGGATCAATCAAAGAGGGGTCGATTTTTACCTTTCGGACTTCGTTTTTTCCGGTCATGGTTACTTCAACCAATCCGCCGCCGGCAGATCCGGTAATTTCCGTTTGCGCCAGTTTTTCCTGTTCAGCCATCAGTTTTGCCTGCATTTGCTGAGCTTGCTTCATAATCTGATTAAAATCGGTCATTCGTCATATCCTTCATTGAATTGGGCTGTATCGTCGTTATTTTCTTCCGATTCGTTTTCTTCTTTTTGAGGTCGGACCGTGTCGATCCGCGTCCCCGGAAAAGTCATCAGAACGGCCGTCACCAAGGGATTTTGTGACATGTTTCTTTTCAGGTTTTCCGTGTTTGTCCGCGCCTGCTGAATCAAAGTTTGTCCGCCCGGGCGGTTAACAACGCTGACGACCCACGGCTGTCCCGTCCATTCACGCAGCTTTTTGACCATTTCGCCGGCCAGGTTATGCGGCGCCCGTCCGGTCGGACAAAATTCGATTTTGCCCTGTTCGAAAGAAACCAGACTGACGAAATTTTCAATATTATAAGCAAACATCATTTCGTTTTTTTTGTACGCATAGGCGGCAATATCGGCCAACGAACAAAAAACGGGAGTTTCCTGCGGCGCCGTTTGAGCGGCAACCGGCACGGCGTTGCCGGAAAGGCGTATGCCGCTCCATTCGCTTTGGGCGTTGCCCGATAAAGGCGCGGCCGGTGCCACAGTCGACTGATTCGGTGCGACGGCGGATGTCTTTCCGGATTTTATTTCTTTGATCAGATCACCGGGCGTCGGCAGATCGGCCGCATAAGCCAGACGGATTAAAACCATTTCCGCGGCTTGTTTTTCAGAGGGCGCTTTTAATGTTTCGTCAATGCCTTTTAACAACATCTGCCATGTTCTTGTCAGAACAGACATCGGCAACTTTTCCGCCATTTCCGTGCAGCGTTGCCGTTCCGCGGCGGCCATGGATCCGTCATCTGCCAGTTCCGGGGAAATTTTTACTCTGGTCAGCCAGTGCGTCAAATCCAGCAGATCCTGTAAAACAATAACGGGATCTGCTCCGGCGGCATATTGGCCGGAAAAAGAATCCAGCGCTTCTTTTATATTGCCGTTCATCACCTGTTCATACAGATCGACAACGGCGGCCCGGTCGGCCAGCCCGATCATTGCGCGGACAAAATCCGCCGTGACGTTTCCGCCGCCGTGCGCGATTGCCTGATCCAGCAAAGACAACCCGTCGCGCACCGATCCGTCCGCAGCGCGCGCAATCAGTTTTAGGGCTTCTTCTTCTGCCGTCACATTTTCTTTTTGCACAATATTTTTAAAATGATCGGTCAGCACTTCGGGTTCGACCCGGCGTAAGTCAAAACGCTGGCAACGCGACAGGACGGTTGTCGGGACCTTGCGGATTTCCGTTGTGGCAAAGATAAACTTGACGCGTTCCGGCGGTTCTTCCAGTGTTTTTAACAACGCGTTGAACGCCGCGGTCGATAACATGTGCACTTCGTCGATGATGTAAATTTTAAACCGGGCGGAAGTCGGATTGTAGCGCGTTGTTTCAATAATTTCTCGTACGTTGGCAACGCCGGTATTGCTGGCCGCGTCGATTTCGACGACATCGACGTGGCGGTCTTCGGCAATAGCGCGGCAGTGTTCGCAGACACCGCACGGTTGAGTCGTCATGCCGCCTTTGCCGTCCGGTCCGATACAGTTTAAAGCGCGGGCAATAATGCGGGCGGAAGTCGTTTTTCCCACGCCGCGAATGCCGGTTAAGATATACGCCTGCGCCACTCTGTTTGTTTCAATGGCGTTTTTTAAAGTGCGTACCAAGGCTTCCTGGCCGACCAGGTCGGCAAAAGTCGTCGGGCGGTATTTGCGGGCTAGGACGCGGTATTCTGTTTTGTCGGTCATGATTTTTGCGGCGTTTAAGAAAATTTAAAAGGAAACCGGACAGCGACCCGTTTTAAAACCGTTACGGCTGCTTTCTTCCGAACCTGACCGGGTTGGCGGCCAAAACGTCCGCGGCCGGTTTCCGCTTTCTATTTATGAGTATTTTTGTTTTAAGTGCAAGCAGAACTTTTTTTATTTTAAAAATCAGCTCGAAAAGGCTTTGTTTTAAGCCGTTTTTTGATCAGGACTTGACAAAAGGCGTTTTTATGTTTTTCCTGTTGTCCACTTGATTTGATTTTTCCAGGAGTATGCTTTATGGCTAAAGCGATTGTTTTTCCCGGCCAGGGGTCGCAGACCGTCGGTATGGGAAAGGATTTGGCAGACGCGTTTACGGTTGCCAAAGAAGTTTTTTTGGAAGTCGATGACGCTTTATCTGAAAATCTCAGTAAGAAAATGTTTGACGGCCCGGCCGAAGAACTGTTGCTGACCGAAAACGCTCAGCCGGCACTGATGGCCGTCAGTATGGCTGTTGTGCGTGTTTTGCAGCAGGAAGGAAAAATTTCTCTGGCGGATACGTTTAAGTATGCGGCCGGTCATTCTTTGGGGGAATATTCGGCTTTGTGTGCTGCCGGTGCCTTTGATATTACAACGGCGGCCCGTTTGTTGCGCACGCGCGGCAAGGCCATGCAGCAGGCGGTTCCCGTCGGACAAGGCGGTATGGCGGCTTTGATCGGCGCCGATTTGGAACAGGCCAAAGAAGTAGCGGCCGAGGCGGCTCAGGGCGATGTTTGTGTCGCGGCAAACGACAATGCGCCGGGACAGGTTGTCCTCAGCGGGACGACGGCGGCGATTGACCGTGCAGTTGAAATTGCTGCCAAAAAGGGCATTAAACGGGCGGTAAAACTGGCTGTCAGTGCACCTTTTCACAGCCCGCTGATGCAGCCGGCGGCCGATGTCATGGCTGAAGCTTTGGCGGCCGTACGGATTAAAACGCCGCGTTTTCCGGTGATTGCAAACGTAACGGCTCAGCCGGTGACGGAATCCGAAGAAATCGCCCGGCTGCTGGTAGCGCAGGTGACCGGATCCGTGCGTTGGCGCGAAAGCATGCTGTTTGCACAAGAAAACGGCGTGGATACACTGGTAGAGGCCGGGGCCGGCAAAGTACTGACCGGCATGGCGAAACGCATTCACCCCGATCTGAAGGGAATCGCGCTGAATACGCCACAGGATATTGAAAATTTTTTAAAAACACTTTAGTGTGAACACTCAACTTTGAAGTTAGGATAAAAGATGGATTTTACAGGAAAATGCGCTCTGGTTACCGGAGCAACCGGCGGGATCGGCCGCGTCATCGTCAAAAAGCTGCACGATGCGGGGGCTACCGTGATTATAACGGATATACGTCAGGAAACGCTTGACGAATTTGCCGCCGAATTAAAAGATCGAGTTTTTGCTTTTGCCTGCAATTTGGGGGATCCGGCCGACATTGACGCGCTGGTTGCCAAGGCAGAAAAAGCAGCCGGCGCCGTTGACATTTTGGTCAACAATGCCGGATTGACCAAAGACAATTTGTTCATACGCATGAAGGACGAAGATTGGAATTTGGTCTTAAATGTAAACCTGACCGCAGGTTTTCGTCTGGCGCGCGCCGTTGTCCGCGGAATGATGAAACGCCGTTACGGGCGTATTGTTTCGATGGCATCGGTGGTCGGCGTGACGGGAAACCCGGGACAGGCGAACTATTCCGCTTCCAAAGCGGGCATGATCGGTATGACGAAATGCCTGGCGGCGGAGGTTGCTTCCCGCGGAATTACGGCGAACTGCGTGGCTCCGGGCTTTATTAAGACCGCGATGACGGACGCTTTGCCCGAAGAAGCAAAGGAAAAACTGGCGCACAGTATTCCGATGGCCCGTCTGGGGCTGCCGGAAGACGTTGCAAATGCCGTTGTTTTCCTGGCCAGTGACGAAGCGTCTTACATTACCGGACAGACGATCCACGTTAACGGCGGAATGGCAATGATTTAAAGGACGTTTTCCCGCCGGGAGAACGGACTTTTGATCTGCGCCGTATTTTTGACTGGTAAAGGTCAAAAAAGTGTGCTAAAAAGTGTTGCTTTCGTGATAGTCCTTTGTCTTTCGGACAGGGACATCGTGTTTAACAAGAGGAATATAAAATGAGTGATATTGCCGAACGCGTAAAGAAAATTGTCGTAGAACATTTGGGAGTCGATCCCGCCAAGGTGACCGATTCTTCAAGCTTTATCGACGACTTGAACGCAGATAGTTTGGATACCGTTGAATTGGTCATGGCGTTTGAAGAAGAATTTTCCGTTGAAATTCCCGATGACGCCGCCGAAAAAATCCTGACCGTTCAGGACGCTATCGACTACATCAGCAAGAACGCTTAATAACGTTGAAATATCCGTGCCGATTTTTTCCGATGAGTCGGAAAGTCGGCACGTCTTGCATTAAATCAATCAGTTCTTTTTTGAAAAAGAGGTCAGCATGAGAAGAGTCGTCGTTACGGGTATGGGACTGTTGTCGCCGATGGGGCGTGGTGTGGAAACGACCTGGCAGGGGTTGATTCAGGGAAAATCTGCAATTACGCCGGTAACCCGGTACGACGTTTCCGAATCTCCGGCCAAAATTGCCGGCCAAATTCCTTTCGGAACCGCAGAGGGGCAGTTTGATCCGGATTCCGTTATGGCGCCTAAAGAACAGCGTCGTGTCGATCCTTTTATTTTATATGGAATTTGTGCCGGTACGGACGCTATAGAAGATTCCGGTTGGAAACCGGAAACGGACGAAGATCGTTTTCGTACCGGGGTAATGATCGGCGCCGGAATCGGCGGCTTAAGCGCTATTTCCGACAATGCCGTTATTTTAAAAGAACAGGGACCGCGTCGGATCAGTCCGTTTTTTATCCCGTCCTGCCTGATTAATTTAATTTCCGGCCAGTTGTCCATTAAGTACGGGTTATGCGGACCGAATCATTCTTGTGTGACGGCGTGCGCGACAGGAACGCATGCGATCGGTGATGCCGCTCGTCTGATTATGTGGGGGGACGCCGATGTGATGGTTGCAGGCGGTGCCGAAGCTGCTGTTCATCCTTTGGCGATGGCAGGATTTGCACAGGCCAAGGCTTTGTCCACGCATTATAATGACACGCCGGAAAAGGCTTCCCGTCCTTGGGATAAAGGACATGACGGTTTTGTCATGGGCGAAGGAGCCGGTGTTGTCGTTTTGGAAGAATATGAACACGCCAAAAAACGCGGTGCGAAAATTTACGGCGAAATTGCCGGTTACGGTTTGTCCGGCGACGGATATCACGTAACGGCGCCGGCACCCGACAGCCGCGGGTCGAAACATGCAATGCGCATGGCTTTAAAAAATGGCGGCATTAATGTAGATGATATCGGTTATATTAACGCTCACGGGACAGCAACCCCTGCAGGCGATATTTTGGAAATCAATGCGGTGAAGGACGTTTTCGGTTCTTATGCGACAAAGGTTTCCATGTCTTCGACAAAATCCAGCATCGGCCATTTACTGGGCGCTGCCGGTGCGGTAGAGGCCGTTATTTGCCTGAAAGCATTACAGGAAGGCATTCTGCCGCCGACACTGAATCTGGAAGATCCGATCGAAGGCGCCGAAGATATGGATCTGGTTGCCTTAAAAGCCAAAGAACGCAAACTGAATGCCGTTATGTCCAATTCATTCGGTTTTGGCGGAACGAACGCTTCGGTTGTGTTCAAGGCCGTTTAGGAATGCTTGAATGGCTGCCGGCGGGAAATTTCTTTTCAGATTATTTGTGCTGGTTGTGCTTTGTCTTTCCGGCGGCAGCGTTTTCAGTTTTTATTCTTTGCTGTACGAGCAAAGTGATGTTGCCGAATCAACGGTTTTTCTGGTTGAAAAAGGGGAAAGCCTGAACCGGATCGCCGAACGTTTAAAACAGGATAATCTGTTAAGCAGCAAAGCCCTTTTTAAAATTGCGGCCAGACTGTCGGGCAAATCGACACAACTGAAAGCCGGGGAATACCGTATTCCCGCGCGGGCCAGCGCCAAAGAAATATTGGATATTTTGGTTTCCGGCCAGACTGTTGTCCGCCGCGTAACCGTTCCGGAAGGCAAAACCAGCAAACAGATTTTTGATTTATTGCTGCAAACGCCGGGGTTGTTCGGCGATTTGCCGGAACCGCCGCCGAACGGGACGCTGTTACCGGAAACGTATGTGTTCAGTTATGGTTTGCCGCGCACGGTTATTTTGGAACGTATGCGCAGCGGCATGAACAAAACCATCGAGGAACTTTGGCCGCTGCGTGATCCTGATTTGCCGTATACGACAAAAGAAGAAGCGTTAATTCTGGCGTCAATCGTGGAAAAGGAAACTTCTTTGCCGGAGGAACGCCCGCGCATTGCCGGCGTGTTTGTTAATCGTCTGCGCAAAGGTATGCGCCTGCAGACGGATCCGACGGTGATTTATGCGATAACAAACGGCAGTATGGAATTAAACCGCCGTTTAACGCATAAAGATCTAAGAACGGATCACCCGTTTAATACGTATGTCAACAAAGGTCTGCCGCCGGCACCGATCTGCAATCCGGGGCGTGAATCCATACAGGCGGTCTTGCAGCCGCAAAAAACGAATGAAATTTACTTTGTTGCCGACGGGACGGGCGGTCATGTGTTTTCCCGGACGTTTGACGAACATAAGCGCAACATCGCCAATTGGAAACGGACGCGGCGCAGAAAGCAGCTGGCCGCCAGAAAGGCTAAAGCCGCGGCCGTGAAAAAAGCAAAAGCAAGTACGACAAAAAAAGCAAAACCGGCGGCTTCGAAAACATCAAAAGCGGCGTCAAAGCCGGCAGTAAAGAAAAAAGCGACTGCTGCTGCTTCTAAGCCGGCAGAAAAACAAAATCCGAATCAAAAAGCTGCTTCGTCCGCCGACAAATCCGTAAAACCGTCCGTACAGCAAAAAGCTGCTTCGTCAGGAGAGAAAAAATGAAAATTCTTTTCTTGTTTATGCTGCTGTTTTGTTCTGAAGCTTTTGCTTCATTGGAAGACGGCCGGAAAGCCTTTATGCAGGGGGATTATAACAAAGCGTTCGAACAATGGCGTCAGGCGGCCGAAGAAGGTGATTTGACGGCACAGCGCAATATCGGTCATTTATACCGCTGGGGCATGGGGGTGCCGCAGGATTTAACGCAGGCGGCTTTTTGGTATTATACCGCGGCAAAAGGCGGACTGGATACGGCGCAATATAATTTGGGCATTATGTATCTGCGCGGCGAAGGCGTTCCCCGAAACGAAGAAGAAGGAATAATATGGCTGGAACGCGCGGCAGAACAAAATAACGATAAAGCCAGAAAAAAACTGGCACATCTGAAAGTTGAAATTGAACACGAATTGCCGACGCAAGAAGAACTGCTGGCACCGATCAAGCAGGAAAAATCCAAAACAAAAGCCAAGACAAAAACAAAAACGCCCGTTAAAGTAATGACGGTCAGCAAAAAAGAACCGCCTTTGTATGCGCATTTAGCGTCTTATTACACACAGGAAACTTTGGAAAAAGGCTGGAAGGAATTAAAGCAGACTTTTCCCGAACTGGCGCCCTTTAAAACGCTGGAAACGCAGGTGACATTGCCCGAAAAGGGAAAATATATCCGCTTGTACATCAAAGGAAAAGCCGCTGACATTCGCAACGTCTGCGCCCGGTTAAACGAAAAGAAACAATATTGTCTGATCAGCTATCCGTAGGCTGTTGCGGCGTGATCTGATTTATTTTATAAGATTTTTTTTCTTTTTTCTTGTTGGACCAGATTAATTTGGCATACGTGCGCATATCAATGACTTTGTCCGTTTCATCTAAGATTTCTTGTCCCAAAATTGTTTCCAGAATATCTTCCATCGTGACAATGCCCAACCACGTTCCCAGTTCGTCATAAACAACGCCGATCGGATCATGTGAACGCAGCATTTCCGTAAAAACGTAATCAACGCTGGACGTGGAAGCAATTTCCAAAATAGGACGAACGGAATCGTTAATGCTTCGTGTGGGGTCTTTTCCCAGCATATCGGATTTGTGGACATATCCCAAAAAGAGTTCTTCTTCTTCGTTTTTCATGACGGGGTAACGCGAAAAAGAATGTTGCGTGGCGGTTTCGATAAACTCTCCGATTGAAATGCCGGACAGAACGGTGGCGCAGACATTGCGCGGTGTCAGCAGGTTTTTGATTTTTATTTCTTCCAGCTTCAGCGTATTGCAGATCATATGATATTCGTCATCGTCCAGAAAATTTTCCGTATGTCCCATTTCCGTTAACGCTTTTATTTCTTCGCGGATATCTGTTTTGACGCCGTTTTCGGGAGTAATCAGAGCCGTTATTAATTCGAACAGTTTCAAAAACGGTTTTAATAGTGTCAGCATGATGCTTAAAACAAAGCACAATAATCCGACCAGCTTTGGCCAATACGTCGCGCCGATCGTTTTGGGAATAATTTCGCTGCAGGTCAGGATCAGAACGGTCATAACGGCAGAGGTCAAAGCGACATATTCGGAACCGAATACAACAGCGGCCTGCGCCCCGATGCACGAAGCGCCGGCGGTATTGGCAATTGTGTTCAGCATTAAAATCGCGGCCAGAGGACGGTCGATATGCGCTTTAAAGAAGGAAATTTTTTTATAAAGTTTGGGGTTGCTTTCTTCCAGTCGGGCGATGTAACTGGGTGTGACGGACAGCAAAGCAGCTTCCATCATCGAACATAAAAAAGACGTGCTGACGGTCAGCACGACCAAAACGATTAAAAGAGTCATTAAAATATTCCCCAAAAACAGGTTAACTTTAAAAAGGTAACACCAAAGTTTTTCGGGGTAAAGTAAAAAACGGCAGAGTTTCCGCCGTTTTTTCGTTGATCTTTTTTTAAAACTTTAAAATTCCGCGCCAGAATAAAAACAAGGCAATCAGAGAAATCAGCCCCAACAGACAGGCAAAAGATAATTCCCGGTCGGTAAAGATTTTTTCCGTCGGATTGTTTTCTTTGCGTGACCAAATGAAGACAGGAATACCGATCGTCAGAAACAAAACGGCCATCAACAGGTATTTCAGTCCGGCGGCATAAATCAGCCATAGAGCGTAAAATGACCCCAGAATAGAACAGATCAGGGCGCCGGAACGCGGTACGCCGGCCGTTGCGGGATAGTCTCCGTCTTCGCAGATTTTCCACAGATAAGCCATGCTGGACAGATAGGCCGGCAACACCATAACGCCCGTAATGGACAACATGGTATTCCAGGCATTGTTGGAAAAGTAGACCATTAAGATGGCCAGCTGCATTAAAAAGCTGGTGACCCACAAAGAAACAGCAGGGGATTTGTGTTCGTTTTCGCCGGCGAAGACTTTCGGAAAAGTGCCGTTTTGGGCGGCGGCAAAAGGAATTTCCGCCGTAATCATCGTCCAGGCCAACCAGCTGGCCAAAACGGCAATCAATAACCCGATATTCATCAGCCAGCTGCCCCATTTTCCGACAACAAGTTCCAGAATGCCGGCGGTTGACGGATTCGGTACGGCGGCCAATTCCGCCTGGCTCATAAATCCGTAAGGCAAAACGGAAAGCAAAACATAAATAATCAGACAGCCCAGAAAACCGATAAAAGTTGCTTTTCCGACTTCCGCTTTGTTTTCGGCGCGATCGGACAGTACGACGGCACCTTCGATCCCGATAAAAGCCCATAAAGTGACCAGCATGGTGCTTTTGACCTGTTCGGGCAAAGACCCCAGCGCCGCTTGTCCGTGAGAACTCAGATTCCCCCAGAAATCCGTTTCAAACTGATGGACTTTAAAGGCAAAAAATAAAATCAGAATAAACAGAAACAACGGCAGCATTTTAAATACGGTTGCAACCGTATTGATAAAGCTGGCCTGTTGAACGCCGCGCAGGACGACAAAGTTAAAAAACCAAATCAAAGCCGAACCGCCGATAATGGAATAAATCGTATTGCCGCCTTTGAAATACGGCGGGAAAAAGTAGTTTAAGGCGTCCATGGTGATGACGGCATAGCCGACATTGCCGAAAATCTGACAAAGCCAATATCCCCAGCCGATCGTAAATCCCATGAACGGACCGAATCCTTCGCGTGCATACATATAAATACCGGCGGTCAGATCCGGTTTCGCATCTGAAAGAATGCGAAAAGAATTGGCCAGGAAATACATGCCGATGCCGGTAATTGCCCAGGCGATCAGAACGGCGCCGACCGAAGCGCCGGCGGCCATATTTTGCGGCAGGCTGTAAATGCCTCCGCCGACCATTGAACTGATGACAACGCTGGCCAGCGCGATCAGCCCCAATTTTTTTTGTGTGTTTTGCTGCTGTGGCATTTTCATATCCTTTTAAACAAAAAAGCGGCACCGTTTTTTAAAAAACGATACCGCTTTAAAAAATTACAGTTTAACGGGGTCTGCTGTTTCAAAGTTCAGGAATCCCAAAGCCGTTAAACAATATGCAAATTGCTGCGTGATATTGACATAATTGTGAAACAGCTGGAATTCGCTGTGTTTTTCAACGCCGCGCAGTTTCAGTTCGTGGTTTAAGGATTTGTTCAGCCACATTTCCGCATGACCTTTGGCGATTTCATCGTCAATATAGGTCGGGAAATATTCGACATATTCGGCAGCCCAGCCGCCGATCAGTTTTCCGTCCTTGTCTTTTCCCCAACAGACGCCGACACCGGTCGCAATGGCACGGTGTTCGTTGATACTGGCGCCGTTTCCGGCAATAATGACTTCCAAAACGGCACCGTGTTTAAAAAATTTCGTGACCTTGTCCACGGGTACGATGTTGTTATAAAGTTCCGGCGGTAAAACAGAAGTGTACGGAACAACGTTAAAATCCTGGATTTTTGCCTGTGTCAAAGCCGAATCATAGCAGAATGTTTCGTACGGCTGCGGGGGAATGCCGTCATCTGCCTGCCCGGCGCCGCCCGTGTGAAATGCCAAAGTCGGATAGCGTGTACCTACTAACATATTTTTTCTCCTGAAAATAAAAAACAAAAAAGAACACTTTCTTTTTCGAAAAAAGAGTAGAAAAAATAAAAAAGTATTTATAGATAGACTTGTTTTCATAAATAATTATGTTTTTACACGTTTTTATATAATAATTTTATCATATTTTATTTTTAATAAGATGCTTTATTTTGATTGTTTATTTTGATTATGAGAGGAGCAGATGAAAAATAAGTCTTTTAAAAAACGACTGTTGTTTTTGCTTTCGGCTTTGATGATGTCGGTTTCACCGTCTGTTGATGCTCAGCAAACGAAACAGGTTGATTTTTTTGTCGTACAGCCGCAGTTGAACAACGCCGGCAGATTGTCGAGGCGTTTGAAAAACGCAATGAAGCGTTTGGAAAACGACGTTGACGGGGTAGAAAAAGACTATAATCAGTTTAAATCCATGCTGTCGAATGATTTCGGGATCCAGTATTCTCTGGACGTTTCTTTCATGGGGCAGAAAGGGGTTCCGAACGGGGGAAAAACGGCGACTCAAAGCATTTATGCGCCGACGATTTCCTGGCAGATTTTTAATGATGACACGTTTGGTTCCGGAACGCTTAATGCGTCTTATACGGCAGTGCGTTATTGGGGAAACAAAGCCGAAAATATCAGTGACAAACTGTTTTTGGCCAATTCGATCAATGATTATTCGACGCCGTCCGACGCCATAGACCAGTTAAGTTATACGCAGTCTTTGTTTTCAAATAAATTTTCGATTACCGTCGGGCAGTTTCCTCTGTCCGATTTTGACGGGACGCAATACGATTCCAACCAACAGACAAACTTTATCAATTATGCTTTGTCCCAAAATGCCAGCGAAACGTATCCGATTGCCGGGTTAGGGGCGTATATCCAAATTAATCCGAATGAAGAATGGTCTTTTGCCGGCGGTTTCCAAAACGCCCGCAATATAACGGGGCAGACGTTGTCGGCAAAAGGTTGGGGCGATCACCGCTTTACGACATTCGGTTCCGTTTCCTATACGCCGACGATTAACGGCAAAACGGGCGAGTATTCTTTATTGGTTTATAATCAGCCGGGAGTCGAAACTCAACCGCAGAATACGACGGGGTGGTCTGTCAATATGTCGCAGAATTTAACACAAAAGTGGGGTGTTTTTCTGCGCGCCAACGCCGCGACGGGCGATTCAATGCCGATAACGCAGTCGTATGTTTTGGGCGGCGTATATAATAATCCTTTGGACCGTAATCCGCTGGATCAGATCGGTTTCGCCGTGGCTTATAATAAAGTCAGCAAAGACTATTTTGATTCTTCTGAACCGATGCGTCGGTACGAAACGGTTATGGAAGCTTATTGGAATATCGGGATTACGCAGTTTTTTACGATTGCGCCGGATATTCAGCTGTATGTTCACCCCGCTTCAAAACGCGACAGGGATTTCGGCACGGTATTCAGTTTACGCGGCACGATCTTGCTGTAGTTTCACGGAAGAGCCCGAATCGTTCAGGCTCTTTTTTTGATCTTTTTTCATACGCCAAAGCGTAAAAGAATAAATTAAAATGCTGGTTATATCTTCAACGGCGCCGCCGACGGATCGGCCGGCAATATCGTGGATCAGCCACAGACAACAGCAAAAAATAAAGCATATTCTTAATTTTATGCCGCCGGAATAAGCCGCGACAAACGTTGCCAAAACGACGGCCGCGACCGGTAACAGACTGTATGGGTTCTTATAGCTGAAGTAGCCGGAAATCAAAGCGATGGCGGCGAACGGATAGGCTATGACGGCGCCTTTGAAATGAATGTTTAAATACATTCGGCTGCCGACGATGATTTTAGACAGGCAGGCGCTGATGTTTCCCAACAGAAAATGATGTATGCCGAACAAAGCGTTTGACGCGGCGAACAATAAAAACAGCTTTTTATCATTTTTTTGCAAAGCTCCCGTCAGCGAAACGGTGTAAGCAATATATCCCAGCAGTTGAGGTAGCGAAAAAAAATCCATGATAAATTTCCTTATCCCAGCCGGACGTCAATATGCTTTTGCTGCAGCGCAAGCTTTAAATCCGCAACGGGCAAAGTGCCGTAATGAAAAATCGACGCCGCCAACGCCGCGTCCGCATGGCCTTTTGTAAACACGTCGACAAAGTGTTCGGGATCAGGACCTGCCCCGCCCGAAGCAATGACGGGCAGATTTGTATTTTGGGATACCAGAGCCGTCAGCTCCAGATCAAATCCTTTCTGCGTTCCGTCTGCGTCCATCGAGGTCAGCAGGATTTCTCCGGCGCCCAGAGATTCGATTTCTTTGATCCAGTCAAGGACTTTTTTATCTGTTTTTTTTTGTCCCGCATTGACGACGACATAAAAATCTCCGTCAAAACGCCGGGCGTCGACAGCGATCACAACACACTGCGATCCGAACTGCCCGGCGGCCTGTTTAATCAGCTGCGGATTTGCAACGGCGGCGGTGTTCAGTGAAACTTTGTCCGCTCCGGCCAGCAGCAAAGCGCGAATATCTTCGATTGTTTTTATGCCGCCCCCGACAGTAAAGGGGATAAAGACTTCTTTTGCAACGCGTTCCACGACGTCCAGCATCGTTTTACGCCCGTCGTTCGTTGCCGTAATGTCCAGAAAAACCAGTTCGTCCGCCCCTTCCTGCGAATACCTGCGCGCCAAAGAAACCGGATCGCCGGCGTATTTCAGATTTTCAAAGTTGACTCCTTTGACGGTTTGTCCGTCTTTGACGTCCAGACAGGGAATAATGCGTTTTGTCAGCATGGTTTTCTCCTTATCCTTCAACCCATCTGCGGATTGTTTCGTGCCCCGTCCGTCCGCTTTTTTCGGGGTGGAACTGTGTCGCCGTAATGTTTTCGACCTGAACGGCTGCCGTAAACGGAATATAGTATTCGGCTGTTGCGGAAATGACGGCCGGGTCGTCGCACACAACGTGATAAGAGTTTACAAAATAATAAAAATCTTCGTTCAGAAAGGTGTTTGCCTTTGTCGTTTTGATTTTATTCCAGCCGATCTGCGGAATTTTTCCTCGGGTAAAGCGGATATTTTTTCCTTTTAACAGTCCCAATCCGTTGACGCCCGGCGCTTCTTCCGAAGAATCAAACAAAACCTGCAGCCCGACGCATATTCCCAGAAAAGGAACGCCGCTTAAAATCGTTTGGCGCAGCGGTTCAGCCAGCCCTTTGAACTTCAAAGCTTCCATCACCTGCCCGAAATGCCCTTGTCCCGGAAAGATCAGCCTGTCCGCCCGGGCGATGTCTTCGGCTTTGTCCGTGACGCCGTACGGCAATCCGAAAGAATCCAGCATATTGATAACGCTTTTTAAATTGCCGCCGCCGTAATCCAGGACCGTCAGCATTTTTTCCTCCTTAAAAAAACAGCCGGCCGTACATTAACAGGATCATGTACAAACCGTATAAAACCACCAAAAGAATCAAAACCTTGTCAGATGTCAAAACATCTACGGGATCAGCATACGTTTTTGATTCAATCAGCAGACTGTAACGCATACAGATCAATAAAACCAGCGGAACCGTCCAGATTCTGGCATTTGACGGGTCGGGCAGAACGGGAATCGGTGAAATGGCCCACAACGCATAAAAGGCAATTGTCAGCGTTAAGCACATATACATGTTTTTATCCAGAAATTCAGGCGTATAGAACTTTAAAACACCGTTGATTTCGTGGTTATTGTCGATTCTTTTTTGCAATTCGTTGCGCCGTTTGCCCAATCCCAGATAAGCCGACATTGTCGTGACGGTCAGATACAGCCAGACCGAAACCGTTTCGATAATCAGACTGGCGCCGTAGAAAATTCTGATCAAAAAGCCCAGTACCAGAAAAGCAATATCCAGCAGCGGTATTTTTTTTATTCGCAGAGAATAAAGGACGTTCATTATCAGATATAACAGCAGCAATCCGGCCGGTTTAAGGCAAGTTGACGCCGTCAAATTAATTCCGGCAGCGGCAATGATCAGCAAACAAAACAAAATTTTTGCAGTTGTCGGAGTGACCTGTCCTGCGGCCAGAGGGCGATTTTTTTTGATTTCGTGCAGTTTATCCGTTTCAATATCGCGCAGATCGTTAAAGATATAAACGGCCGAAGCCGTAAAATTAAAAGCGATCCAGCCTAATAAGGTTTTAAAAAAATTTTCCGGATTTAATAAATTTCCGCTGAAGATCAGAGGCGCGAAAATCAACACGTTTTTCAGCCAATGTTTCGGCCGGCACAAACGGATCAAGGGGAATATTTTAAAAAAAGGCATTACAGTCTCCGAAATTTTTTTAACAATAGCATTGTTTTTTTTAAAATGAAAGGGCGGGTCGTTTTTGTTAAAAAGAGTAGATTTTTTCTAAAAATTTATTGCAAAATAAGATTTAAGAGGCTATAACTTTTTGTAATTTACGGGCGATTAGCTCAGTTGGTAGAGCAGCTGACTCTTAATCAGCGGGCCGTGGGTTCGAGTCCCTCATCGCCTACCATTAAAAAGTCCTTGATTAATCAAGGACTTTTTTGTTGACCGAAAGAATATATGATTTTTATAAGAATTGAATTTTCTAACAAAAAAATTTTTTCTGACATTTGAGAACAAAAAATTTTAAGCTCACAACGCCTCTTTTCAGATTTTGGGATAAGGGAAAAATCGGAAATCCCGTTTCAAACATAAAGAAATGCGCTGTTGTAAGGCCGCGGCAATCCATTCTGCGTCCTCTGTGATACAGTGGACTGCTTCACGCTTCGCGTTCGCAGTTTCGAGAGAGTATTTTTCGCGTTTGCAATTTCAGTTTGTTTTTATTTCATATACCTATCGAAATCGCGAACGAAGTGACGCGATCCATCGATCCGTACCGGCAAAAGCGGCATCTGTTGATCGGGCTGATAATGGACTGCTTCACACTTCATGTTCGCAGTTTCGATTATTTTCCTTTTTCGAAATTGCGAGGCCGAAGGCCGCGGCAATCCATTCTGCCTCCTCTGTGATACAGTGGACTGCTTCACGCTTCGCGTTCGCAGTTTCGATTATTTTT
>CALYBD010000017.1 GCA_944393745.1 uncultured Alphaproteobacteria bacterium
AAGCTTTTTCATCTCAACCTGCCTTATTTATTAACGCAGCAACAACCGTCGGCGGACAACGTCATGCGTGACGGACAAGTGTTGACCGTGTTCGTCTTCGTCGGTTCTTGTTCGTTCTTGACACATTCACCGTCTACATTGCTGTAACCGGAGTTACAGGTAAATGTTGAAGATCCGCTGCATATCGCATTTGCCGGACAGGACAGACAGCTTCCGTTGGATAAATAACGTCCCGAATTGCAAGAAGTGCACTGAGTACTTTTAGATCCTGAACACGTCTGACACGATGGATCGCATTTTTTGCAAGTTGATTCGTCATTAAAATAACCGTCTCCGCATTGTATGGTATATCCGTCACAACTCGCGCCCGCGGGACAAGGCAAACAAAAAGATCCGGAAATATAAAAATTTTGCGCGCAAGCTCTGCATTTTATATCGTTACTCTCACGACCGGTGTTATATCCGACAACACAATTTCGATCCATACAGATATAATCTCCCCAATCATCTTTATAATTAATTTTAAAACCGTAGTCTTCACAGGAACATTTCCCGATTATCCATTCGTCTCGGCTACCATAAGGAATATAGCAATCGCTTTTGGCGATTAAGGGAGGCAAAAGAAAGATAAGCAAGCTTATCGTAAAAGTTAAGGTTGATTTTTTCATCTCTGAACAATCCTTTTTGTTTTGGTTAAACAAAAACCTACCTTTTCAGGTAGGCGGATGTTCAGAAACCGTATAGAGATTTACGGCTCGACCTATTAGGCGTAAGTAGCCGTATTCAGCCGACATCCGCCTGCATAGGACAGAAATCGGCACAAACGTTTAAAGTCGCTATATGCATTGCGACTATCTCTAAAAGGGTTTCTGACGCCCTGGGTCGTTGATTTAAACGACTTGAAAAAAATTATAGCAAAGGAATATTTAAAAATCCAGATATTCCATTTTTAACGAACCGGCAATAAAAAACCCCCGTCGGAAAGGCGGGGGTTAAAACAAGAAAAGCTTTTTATTTTTCCAGATTATCTTTGATGAATTTGTTTAATAATTGAACGCCGTAGCCGGAACCGCCTTTCGGCCCCATGACGGAAGCCTTTTCCTTTAAGGCTACGCCGGCAATATCCAGATGCGCCCATTTGGTCTGCGGCATGATAAAGCGTTTTAAAAATACCGCCGCGGTAATGCTGCCGCCCGCCCGGCCTGACGTTGCCGTGTTGCGGATATCGGCGATATCGGAAACAATCTGGTCATCAAAAAAATCGTCCATCGGCATGCGCCAGACTTTTTCCCCGCTGTCGGCAGAAGCCTTTTCCAATTGTTTTGCCAGATCGTCATTATTGGAAAACAATCCGGCATATTCGGTTCCTAAAGCAACAATAATTGCTCCGGTCAGGCTGGCCAGATCAATGACAACGGGCGATTTGAATCGTTCCTGAGCATACCACAAGGCATCGCCCAGCACCAGCCGTCCTTCGGCGTCGGTATTGATGACTTCAACCGTAATGCCGGATAAAGATTTAACAATATCACCCGGCCGCTGTGCCGTTCCCGAAGGCATGTTTTCCACCATAGCCATGACGGCTGCCGCGTTGACCTTGGCTTTACGCATGGCCAGGGTCTGCAATGTGCCCAATGCGGTTGCCGCGCCGGCCAGGTCTTCTTTCATGTCTTCCATGCCTTTGGGCGGCTTCAGACTGATTCCGCCGGAATCAAAAGTAACCCCTTTGCCGACCAAAACAACATGCGTGTTTTTGTCCTCCGGACAGCCGCGCCATTGCACTACCACCAGGCGGGGCGGATTGACGGATCCCTGCGCAACGCCGAGAATCATATTCAACCCTTTGGCGCGCAGTTGATTGGGATCGTATACTTCGGTCTGCAAACCGTATTTTTGTAATTCTTCCGCCCGTTTGGCAAAGGTGATCGGCGTAATGACGTTTCCCGGTTCGTTGACCAGATCACGCGCGGTGTGAATGCCCTTTGCCACGGCAAAATACGGTTCGTATTGGTTTTGGGCGGCCTGCGCCTGTTCCGAAAGAATATAAAATTCCTTGACGGTAACGGGTTTTTTAAAAATGGTTTTGTGCTTTGTAAAACGATAAGACGCGATCTTTGCCCCGAACCCGACAGGTGCCGGCGGCAAATCGTCAACGGCAAAAGCAACGGCCGTTTCGCCGCTGGTCAGCAAAGCATTTGCCGCATAAGCGCCGATCCGTTGCGCCGACAGGTCGTTCATATCGGCTTTTTTGCCCAATCCGATGCATAACAAACGCTTTACGGGCAGGTTTCCCAATGCTATAAAATCATAAGTTTCCCCTAGTCGGCCGTTAAAATTATCGATTTTTAAAGCTCTGGCCAACATTCCGTTTAAAATGCCGTCAATTTTTTTGGCCGTCTTTGTAAACAACATATTTTCATATACGCCGACAATCAAAGCGGCGTCACTTGAAATTTCATTTTTTTTAAACAGAATATCCATAAAACCAACCTGTTTTTTGCTAAATTGTTCAATCGTTTTCATCATACACGGACTGCCGGGGAAAGCAAGGGGCTGTTATAAATATTTATTGGCGGACAGATTAAAATCGGTGTACTTTTGCGCGATTTTTGATACAAAGAAACAAAAAGTAAAGACGGAGGAAAATCATGTCCGATGCAAAAGAGCTTTCGTCCGAAAACGATACCTGGCTGTTGTATGCTTTGCTGCTGGACGGCAAGGGCGGCGCCAGGCGTTTAAGCATTGAAGAAGCGGAAAACTGGACTTCGGATCAGGGCGTACTGTGGCTGCATTTGAATTTGCCGGCACCGGGAACAAAAGAGTTTCTGGAAAATAAAAGCGGCATTAATCCTTTGGCGCTGGAAAGTCTGACCGAAGAAGAAGAAGATCGCCCCCGTTGTGTGGCTTTCGGGGACAAGCTGATGCTGTTTTTGCGCGCGATCAACCTGAACCCCGGCGAAGATCCCGACGATATGATTCCTTTGCGCATCTGGTGCGAAACAAACCGCATGATTACACTGCGCGAAACGCCCATGAATTTTCTGACGGCCGTGGAACGCGAATTTAACTCCGGCATCGGGGCAAAAGATGTCGGTGAATTGTTGGACGAATTGTGCTCGTTTATGCTGGATAAAATCGTTGCCGTCGTTTCGGACGTCGAAGTCGTCATTGACCGGGTGGAAGACCAGATTATTGACGAAGTCGAAGACGAAGAAGGGGACTTTATGCCGCAGTTGTCCGAAGCGCGGCGTAATTTGACGGAAATGCGGCGCTATCTGTATCCGCAGCGTGACGCCATGGACGTTCTGCCTCGCCAGATTATGCCGTGGCTGAGCGCCGAAAACCGTTATCAGCTGCGTGAAAACGCCAACCGCATGCTGCGCATTATTGAAGACATCGATTCCTTGCGTGAACGCGCCATGATTAATATGGACGAACTGTCCAACCGCGTGCGCGAACAAACGCAGGAAAATATGTATATGCTGTCTTTGTTGGCGGCCATTTTTGTTCCTTTGACGTTTATTACGGGATTGTTCGGTATGAATGTCGGCGGAATTCCTTTGGCTACCAGCGAATACGGTTTTCTGATCGCGACGTTGTTTTTGTTGGGATTGGGGGTCTTTCTGGCTTTTTTGTTAAAACGGCTGAAGTGGTATTAAATGAGTATCGAATCTGTAAATTCGCAAAGCATTGCCTTGGCGGCGCAGTTGCTGGATAAAGGGCAGTTGGTGGCTTTTCCGACTGAAACGGTTTACGGTTTGGGGGCGGATGCGGGCAATGATCTGGCCGTTGCGTCCGTTTTTGAAACTAAAGGCCGACCGCAGTTTAATCCTTTGATTGCCCATATCGCGGATCTGTCGTGGGCTGAACGCTTTGCCGTTCTGACAAACAGCGCGCGTGTACTGGCTGAAAAGTTCTGGCCGGGGCCTTTGACAATGGTGATGAAAAGAACATCAAATTGTCCGATTTCTCATCTGGTCAGTGCCGGGTTAGACACAATCGGCGTGCGTTTTCCCGCGCACCCGGCGGCGCGTCAGATGATTGCGGCGTTCGGCCGTCCCGTCGCGGCGCCCAGCGCAAATATATCGGGAACCGTCAGTCCGACAACGGCTGAACATGTCGCGCAGGGACTGGGAGACCGCGTGCCGCTGATTTTAGACGGCGGCGCCTGTGCGGTCGGGGTGGAATCGACAATTCTGGACGTGTCCGAAGACGACCCCGCCTTGTTGCGCGCCGGCGGTGTGGGCGTAGAAGAAATCGAAGCCGTGCTGGGTCGTTCGCTGCGCCGTCCCGAAATCAATCCGAACGCGCCGCGCTCGCCGGGGCAGATGCTGTCGCATTATGCGCCGCGCTTGCCGGTTCGCCTGAACGCCGATCATGCCGAAAAAGGAGAAGCTTTCTTAGCCTTCGGAAAGGCGGAAAACGCCACCTTGAATCTCAGCCCGTCGGGCGACGTGAAAGAAGCCGCCGCGCATCTGTTTGCTTATATGCGTTTGCTGGACGATCCGCGCTATACGGGAATAGCCGTTATGCCCATACCGACAAACGGGCTGGGGCTGGCCATTAACGACAGATTAAAAAGAGCGGCTTATCCGCACTAATTCTTTGACGTAATCAAAGGTTTAATGCTAACTTAACCCGATTGCTGAAAATGGGGATAAAATGGCATTTATAAAAAAGAAAAAAGATCTGCCTGCTTTGACTAAAGAAAGCATGTTGATGTACAAGCGCGTATGGAACACATACGTCGCTTCCAAATGGCGGTGGTTGATTCTGGCGGTTATCTTAATGCTGGTTGCCGCCAGTTTTGACGCTTTGCTGGTGCGTCAGCTTAAACCGATTTTTGATGAAGTTTTTATTGATAAAAACCGCGCTTCTCTGGGCACAATCGGCATGACTATTCTGGTTTTGTATTTTCTAAAGGGTGTGTTCAGTTATTCCCAGTCCGTCGTGATGACAAAGCTGTCAATCCGCGTTATCGCCGATATGCAGCGCGATATTTTTAAACGCCTGATCCGTATGGACAACGCCTTTTTTCAGGAACATTCCACCGGTGAGATCATTACGCGCTTTACTTCCGACGTTGCAATGGTCAAAGACGCCGTCCTGAACAGTTTGACAACTTTTGTCAAAGATACGGCTTCCGTCGTGTTTTTGGTTGTTTTAATGTTTTTTCAGTCGTTTGAAATGGCCTGTGTTGTCTTTTTTGTTTTTCCGATCGGTATTTATCCTGTTGTTTTGTGCGGACGCAAAATGCGCAAAAAAACAAAGCGTAATCAGGAAGCAAACGAGGGATTCTTCAATCTGCTGACCCAAAGTTTCAAGGGCATTAAAATCGTTAAGTCTTATTGCACGGAAAATAAGGAATTTGAAGAACTGGATCATACGATCATTAAAATGAACAAGCTGTCTTTTTCCATGGCGTGCCTGCACGCGCTGCAAAGCCCGCTGATGGAGTTTTTCGGCGGAATCGCCATGGCGGCAACGCTGGGATACGGTGGTTATCAGATTATGCAGGGCAATATGAGCCCCGGTAATTTTATGGTTTTTCTGCTGGCAATCGTGGCGGCCTATAAACCGATGAAAAACGTTGCCAGCCTGCATATGCGTATGCAGATGGGCGTGGCCAGCATGCAGCGTCTGTTTTCCATGCTGGACGTCGAACCGTTGATCAAAGACGTGCCGGACGCCAAAGAACTGCTTGTTTCAAAAGGAAAGATTGAATTTAAAGAGATTACTTTTTCCTATGACGGCGAACGCGACGTTTTGCAAAATGTGTCTTTGACGGTTGAACCGGGACAGACGGTAGCGCTGGTCGGACATTCGGGGTCGGGCAAATCAACGCTGATTAATCTGTTGCCGAGGTTTTATGATCCCGATAAAGGTCAGATTTTAATTGACGGACAGGATATTACGCAGGTAACGCTGGAAAGTTTGCGTAAACATACGGCCTATGTATCGCAGGAAGTCATTTTATTTAACGATACGATAAAAAACAATATCCGTTACGGTTCGCCCGGCGCAACGGACGAACAAGTCATTGAAGCCGCCAGAGCTGCCGCGGCGGATCCCTTTATCCGGCAAATGGAAAACGGATACGACACCCTTTTGGGCGAACAGGGATCAGGCTTGTCCGGCGGCCAACGCCAGATGATTTCGATCGCGCGGGCCATGCTGAAAAACGCGCCGATCCTTTTGTTGGACGAAGCGACTTCGGCTTTGGATTCCCGTTCCGAAAAAATCGTTCAGGATTCTTTGGAAGTACTGATGCAAGGCAGAACGTCAATCGTTATCGCGCATCGGTTGTCAACAATCGTTAACGCCGACAAAATTTATGTTTTTAACGAAGGCAAAATCGTTGACTGCGGCACGCATCAGGAATTGCTGGAACGTGACGGTATATACGCTCAGCTGTATAAGATTCAGTTTATGAAAAAAGACGGATAACCTTTTTTGCGTCTTTTTTGGCCGATCGGGCAGGTACGCAGACGGGCTTTCTTTTCCCTATAATAATTTCCGGAATTATTTAAAAGGGAGAAGAAAGTATGAAAAAATTTATTCTGGGCGCTTTGGCCGCCCTGGGCGGGGTCGGATTGTACGCCCTGCACAAAGAAGGAAAATTTCCGGCCTTAAGAATAAAAGGAACGGTGGATTCCGTTAATCATGAAACAAATACGTTTCAAATCAGATCCTGTCTGGATAAAAATATCCTGATGGATCTGAGCGTTTCTCCGCTGACCAAATTTATGTGGTTGTCACAGGGGGAAAATGCGATGAATGCCGCAACGTTTGAAGATGTCATTGCCGGCCGGCGCGTTCATGTTTCCTTTATTAAAAACAAGGAAAGCGGACGCATTTTAGCCGAACGTGTTGTGATTGAAAACGTTTGATAAATGCGTCGACAGCAGAATCAGACCCGAAAACAGAAAAGTTCCGTTCCTGTTTGTCTGATCTTTTGGCTGATTCTGCTGTCAATGATTCTATACAGCCCCGCGCTGATTTAAAAATTCCCGCCATTGTTCCGGCGTATTTAAATTGAATCCGACATTAATGTCTGTTTCTTCGACAGCCAAGCAGGCACTGTCAGGCAAAGTCAAACGCAATTTGTCCATACGGCCGGTTTCGGGATTAATCGTCGTAATCGTCTGCGCAAATGATCCGGACAACATGACGGGGTGGCCGTCTTTGCCGTTTCTGACGGGGAAAACCATATCGGCGTTTTGATCGTTTAATATATTTGCCAGCCGGTGCCAAACTGCCGGCCGGGGCGCCGGTCTGTCCAAAGCCAGAAAGGCAAAAGACGAAAAATTCTGCCGCAGCAAAAAAGACAGTCCCGTCTGAATTGTTGAAAAAGGGCCGAATTGCGGTAAAGGATTTAAAAGTGTTGTTATATCCAATCCGTCCGTGCGGATCGTTTGGTCGACTTTTAAAAATGATAAGGCATTCAAATAATCGTCAGCTTTGAATCCCAAAACAACGACCGCCGTTTTACCGCCTGCCCGGCGATAACAATCCAATTGATGTTTCAGCCACGGTTTGCCGAAAAAGTTTAAAAGCCCTTTCGGTGTTTTCATGCGTTCGGATTTGCCGCCGGCCGGAACGACCAAAGGCGGTAAATCAACCGACCAGTTTTGAGATATCGTCACCGCTGTTTAACGTAAAGACTCTGTTTTGAACGATCGGCAGATCGCTTTTGCGTTCACCGACGCCGGTAAACAGAATGCCGCAGCGTTCTCCCTGCTGGACAAGTTTGTTTTTAATCAACTGGCGCAGACCGGCCAATCCGGCACTGCCGGTGGCGGATAAATCAACGCCCGTATGTTCGCGCGCCAATTCATGTGCTT
The DNA here is from genome assembly GCA_944393745.1 of uncultured Alphaproteobacteria bacterium. Lineage (GTDB taxonomy): Bacteria > Pseudomonadota > Alphaproteobacteria > CAAGCB01 > CAG-977 > UBA11549. The sequence goes on from CALYBD010000017.1 coordinate 7,845, forward strand.
TTATCAGTTCGTCTTCGTCTGCAATTAACGGCAGTCCGCCGGAAATAATCATGTTGCGCACGACTTCCAATCCGTCATAAGTCGTATCGTCCAGAATGCCTTCCGCAACACTTTCGGGAACATTGGCCGTCCAGGCTTTGAAATACTCATTGCGGTTTTGACCGACTTTGACAAAGACGGCTTCCAGATCTTCCTGAATTTTCGGGTACATTTCCGCGATCAGGCCGGCCGTCATTTTGATCTGTCCCAGGTTGTTTTCCAACAAAGCTTTGGCGTCAAAATTGCCTTCCAGCAACATGGCCAGTTCGGGCGGCAACGTAACAACACCGTCACGTCCCAATTCCCGCAGAATCAGGAAATAACTTTGCGCCAAAGGATAGCAGCTGGCTGTCTGACAAGTATAGAACCGCGGCAGCTTGCGGATAATATCCAAACGTTTAAACAAAGCATTCGCCGAAGAAACCGCATTGGCCAGACCGCCGCCGCCAACCTGAACAACCTGTACGTCCAAAGGCGCGTCAATCAAATATTGATTGAATAAAAATTCATATTCCAGCGTTTCGGCGCCTTCTACCGCGGACCAGATATCATGGCCGTAGGACGTAAACGGCACCCAGCCGAATTTTTTCAAAGCTTCCTGATAACGCAGATTGCACGGATCGCCTTCGCCGACGGAACCGTCCCGGCTGACCTTGACAACATTTGTTCCCAAATTCGTCAGGATCGAAACGACCGTTTCGCTGACATGATCGGGAACAAAAGCATACAACTGATAACCGGCGGCCCCGGCAATCGCGGCGGCCCCCATGGCGGCATTGCCGCATGAAAAGATCGCCAGCGTCTTTTTTTCTTCGGGTTCGTCCGAAATTTCACGCAGCGTTTCCAAATGCATGATCGCACTGGCCAAATGGCGGGATTTATGCGATCCCATTAACTGCAGTGTTTCGTTTTTAACGAATAAAGATCCTTTGGGCAGATCAATTGCCTGCGCCAGATCATCGGCCTGAATTTCAGGGGTTCGGATAAATCCGCGCCCGGTCATTCTTTCGCATGCATTGGACAGCGCCAAAACACGTTCCACCCACCAGGTTGCCTTGCCGTGGGCGTTTGCCAACTGATAGCTGGCCATAAATTCACGAAAAACGCTGAATGACAGTTTATTGTCGTTCCAGCGTTTTGTCAGCGTTGTCGGAAACACGCGCGCCAATTCCGCGGTATTTTCCCGTTTAACCAGCGGGTGAACACCGTTTTCGGTACTTTCGGGGCAAAACAAAGAGTTCGTTTCCAAAGGGTATTCCTTGTCGCAGACCGGGCAGTACAATTTCATTTTATCGAAATTCCTTCTTTTATGATCTTTTTACGTTTTCACACTATACTGTTTTTTTGCAGAATATAAAGTCTTTTTTTGACATAAAAAAAGGACGGCTTTGTTTTTCCGTCCTTTTTATATGAATGGTGTTCGGTTATTTCCCTTTGGCTCTGGCGAGCAATTCGGCTTCTTTTTCAATGATTGTCATCATATGTTTTAAGGCCGCATAATAATCTCCGCCCAGAATGTCTTTGTTCAGTTCGTCTATGGCCGGCGCAAAGCTGGGGGCGGCCTGAACAATTTCATTGATGCGCGAAAAGTATTCCGGATGCAGGACTTTGGGATCTTTGGCCAGATACATTTCCTGCAGAACATAATAAACTTTTTTGCACGGTGTATCTGCCTCTTTTTCCGTCAGAACATATTTTTCGCGTAAGATGGGGACATTTCCTTCAATAAACAATTTGACGCGTTCTTTGTCGTTCGTGATCAGCGCATTGCCGACAATTAAACGTTCGCCGGGCTTTAATTCTATTTTTAACGGCATGAGTGTTCCTTTTTAAAATAGCGATAAAACACTTGAATCGGCTTCCAGTGTAATACTGATTACCTGATTTACCAATTGTTTTTGTGTTTCAATTGCCAGAAGCTCTGCGGAAACGGAGTTTAAATCGGCGCCCGTCAGCGTTTCTGCCCCTAAAAGACAGGTGTTTGACATGGCTTCCAAATACGTTTCGCGCGACTGCACCATGTAAGAAGCGCGTTCAAATTTGCCTGCCGCCTGCTGAACCAGATGAAAAGCGGATTCGATGGCATCAAAAGCCGCCTGAATGTCTTCTTCGTTCTTCCAATCGTCCAAAGCCGGCAATAATCCCAAAGATTCCGTATCCAATTTAACACCGATGACCGTACGGAAACTGGATGCCTTTTCATCAAAAACGGCGCGGATTGTATCGCCTTCCAGCAGATTAAGCCCGTTGAAAGAAGCATCGGCGACAATGTTGTCGATTTGTTTTAAAAGCTCGTTATACTGATCGGCATAAGTCTTTGTCGTGTTCGTTCCGCCGTCATCGTAACCGTTGATGCCGAACGAAGCCGCCGTTTCTCCGGTCAAATCGGCAATTACCAGATTGTCCCCATAAATGGAGGAAACCTGAAAGTATCCTTCGGAATTAACCATGGCTGAAATGCCGTCTATTCTTGAAAAAGCCTGTGCCAAATCGTAAACGGTCCAATCGTCTTCCACGGTGATTTTATACGTTTCGCTTAAATCAAAGCCGAACACTTCGGCCAAATCGCCGTCCAGCATGATCCCGCTGCGATCCGTTGTCGTTAACGTCAGTTTTTGATCTTTGATTTCAAAAGAAAAATTCTCGATATCGTACTGTTGCGAAATCTGCCCGAAAAAATCGGATATTTTCATGTCTTCGTCAAAGACTTCCAGCGTAATCCAGTCGTTATCGCCGATCTTGATTTTAAATTCTTCGCCCTTGACAATGTCCAGATCCGCCAAAGTCATCTCGTCGTTCATTAAAATATCCGATTCCATTTTGTCGGCATCTCCCGTGCGCAACAAAATTTCGTCGCCGGGTTCGACATAAGGCAGATCCGAAAGCTTTTCCTGCGTTGTCGTCGTAAAGTTTTTTCCCGTCAGCGTCGATAAATAAGACTGTTCGTCCAAAGCCGAATTGGCTGCCGCCTTTGCATGGGACAACAATTCCGTGATGGCGTCAATGGACTGGCTGGTCGTATCCAGCGTCGATACGATGTTTGACAGGCCGTCCAAAACGCTCTGCAGTCCTTCGGCGCGTTCCGTCAGGCGCATATCCTTGAAATACAATGTGGAATTGTCATAAGACGTGTTAACGATCTTTCCCGTCGTTAAAGCAACGCTGTTTTTATCATGCATTGACGTCAGCGCTTTGGATTGCGATAACGAATTTAAAATAGACGATGTTGTTGGAATCGAAAGGTTATAGGGCATTGTTTTCATTATCATTCTCCTTCCCGTCGGATAAAAACGACAACACCATTTTGTTCAGAATAACATAAAAAACTTTTTCGTAAAACAGAAAAAATATAATTTTTTCAATATATTAGTAGGCAAATTTTGCCTACCGGCGCTAAGGGGTTGTTTTTATTGGCTCAACGCTGACGTCTACAAAAACCGAATGTCTGCCGCCGCCGGTCATAATACCCTTGACGGGGCTCATGTCATCAAAATCGCGTCCCCATCCGATGGTCAGATGTTCGCCGCGCAGGTATGTATTGTTTGTCGGATCCAAGTCGACCCAGCCGAAATCCGGAACGTATACGGAAAACCACGCGTGCGAAGCGTCTCCGCCGATCATTCCCGTTTGACCGTTTTGTTCGGATCCGTCCGCACGATAGGTGCGGATATAGCCGCTGACGTAACGGGCGGCCAGGCCAAAGCTGCGCAAACAGGCAATGCCGACATGGGCAAAATCCTGGCATACGCCGCGTTTCATTGCCAACGTTTCGTTGATCGGCGTTGCAATGCTGGTCGCCGAAGCATCATATGTGAAATCTTTGTATATCCGGCGCATAATTTCTTCGGCTGTTTCCAAAACGGGGCGCCCGGGAATAAAAGAAGGGGCGGCATACGATTTTATTTCGGCCGTTAACGGGACAAAACAGGACGGGGCGGCCATTTCAGCGGCGGCCAACAGTTCGGACGTGTTCGGGAATGAAAGCAACGAGGCGGTTTTCTCCCATGACGGTGTTCGGGTCGGATCGGGGTAAACGGGCGGTATGACTTCGGCGCAAAAATCGGAAATAACCGTCATTTCGTCATGAGGCGTTTGCAGGATTAAAAAAGTTGTCGAGTTGCCGAACGCATCTGTTCCTTCGGTCTGAAAAGACGGTTCCGGCGTTACGGTTGTTTTTTGTGATAAAATGTGCTGATACGGGGTTTCCCTCGGTTTTAAACGTGCCAGATGATGCGACAGCGTGACGGGAACGCTGTAGCCGTAAACGGTTTTATGACGAACGCGGTAAGTGACGGTCATTTTATTTTTCCTTTGCTGTAAGCCGGTCCTTGCCGCGTTGAATCCGTATGTACGAAACAGGACAAAGTCAGCGTGTCCGAAAAATCCTGTAATTTTAAACGCAGTTCATTTAACAACTTGCCGAACGCCGGATTAACGGAAACGGTTTCGTTTAAAGTTTGTGTCGGTCCGGCCGGATTCATCACGTCAATTTTTTTTACGGCATCAATCATTTCTTCCAACAGGGACAATTCTTTTGAAAACAGGCCCGGCAAATGACTTTCTTTTTGCAAAACGGAAATATTCTGGCGCAGTTTTAAAATCTGATAGATCAAAGCCCGCGGATTTCCCGCGTCACAGACCAGCAAATCAAACACCAAAGGAACACTCGGCAGCGCCATATAACGCACGCGGTACGTCATGCGACTGTCAGAGGTTTCCAACAACGTTTCCAACGATGCGTTAAAGCCGTTGGCGGCACAAAAATCAATACCGGACAGCAGGCTTAAAATCTGCATTCCTCTTTCCAGTCTGCGGCCGATTTCCAAAAACCGCCAGCTGTGGTCGCGGGTCATGTCTTCGCGGATTAGCCCGCTGAGAGCATTCTGGCGCAGGATTATTTCGTTCAGTCTGTTCAGCAATGTCCGCCCGGAAGCATTCTGTTCGGGCAAAAGCGGCAACAGCCGCGTGAATAATTCCCAGGTGTCCATGGATAAACGGTCATGCAGCAGATCCGCCATTTCCTTTAGCCGGGAAAATAAAAAGTACAGGCCGAAACCGTATTCGGGCGCGGCAATGATTTTTTTGATTTCTTTTAAGGCCTCTTTTTGATTTTCGGGATCCTGGTAGTTTTTTAAAGGCAGATGTCCCGCCAAAGCCAGAATACTCATCAAAGTGGCGGCATCGTCCGGTTCTGGAATTTCGGGGCCTTCCGTCGTGCGTTCAATGACGACCCGCAGCAGCCGAGCCAGTTGTTCGCTGCGTTCCAGGTTTCGTCCCAACCAAAACATATTATCGGCAATGCGTGATGTTAATTCAAAAGTCGTACGGACAGGTTTTGTTTCCGAGATCGTTTTTATCCGGTCAGCCGCGTTGTCTTTCAGCCGGGAATCCGCCGTTTTAACCCAAATATCGTGCAAACGGAGAGTTTGTGTTCGTGTAAAGGCCAGCCCGCCTTTTAATATCCGGTAGGATCCGTTTTCATAAATCAGATGAAACCGCAGCCGTGTGCGTGCCGGAATTAGTCGGTTTTCCTGCAAGACGGGCGTTAGAGAAGCATTGATGTTTTCCAGTGCCGTAAAATTCTGCGGGCAATTTTCAATTTCGTCTTTTGTCGGGAAAACTCTGTGACCGGTTGCATCGTATATTTTTAATTCGCTTAAGTGATTCAGAACATATTGTTTTTCTTTTTGCCGACCGCACCACCGGGCGGCAACGTCGAACAGCAGCAGTTCATCATTGTTAAAGTAACGATTTATTTCATGAATGAAAGCTTTCAGAGCCGGTATTTCGGCCAGTCCCGATCCCAGCGGGTTGATCAAAGCCACATTTCCTTTGCGTACGACCTGCGTCAGGCCGGCAACGCCGAACAGGGAAGATCCCTTTAATTCCAAAGGATCGCATAACACGTCATCAATTCGGCGTAAAATAACGTCCACGGGCTTCAGTCCGTCGATGTTTTTCAGATAGACGCGTTCGCCGCGAACGGTTAAATCAGCCGGATCCACGGCACTGATCCCCAGACTGCGGGCAAAAAAAGCCTCTTCAACAGACAGCTTTTTTTTAAGGGCGCCGCTTAAAAGAACGATCAAAGGTATCTTTGTTTTATCCTGCAACGGGGCGCAGGCAAATAAATGGCGCCGCATGGCTTCAAAGAAATCGAATATACGGGCGGGCGCCGCTTTTGTGTACAGTTCGGGCATGACCCGTGATAAAATCAGCCGGTTTTTAATGGCCAGACCGACACCTTCCGGCGTCTGCGTTTTATCGGCGACAACCCGAAACCGCCCGTCCGGAGCCCGTTCCAAATCAGCGGCATATTCCTGCAAAAAAACGCCGCCGGCCGGTCGAACGTTTTTCAAAGCGGGCAAATATTCCGGATTGGAAAAAATGATTTGCGGGGCAATGATTCCGTGCGTGATCAGTTCCTGTCGGCCGTACAAATCGCTTAAAATTTGATTAAACAAACAGGCGCGCTGAATCAGTCCGGCCGATATGGTTTTAAAATCTTCATCGGATAAAATAAAAGGGACAACGCCGAATTCGTTTGTCTGTCCGTTGTCGGTCGGTATCTCCGCACTTGTCAGCCGGGCAATCTGTTCCGCGCAGGCGGAAAGTTTGTCTTCTCCGTTTTGGCGGACGGAATTGAAAAAATCCCGCCAGTGCGGACGGATATTTCCGTCGGGATCAACCATTTCATTATATCCGCCGGTTTCGCAGTGTGTCGGGTAATTGACTGAAAAAGGCATTCTTTGGCGTCCTGTTGTTTTTTATCTGTTTTTAAGACAAAAAAAATAAAAGGACGTTAAAATTAATGCCGTTTCGAATTTTTTATGAAAGAAATAAAATGATTAAGCAAAAGATACAGACTTTTTTTTCCGTTTTTATCGCTTTTGGTTTAAACGCCTCGTTCGCAGTAACCTTTTTAAAAGAAGAAAAAGTCGGTTTTATCGTTTTGGCCGCCGGTCTGATCGCCGGCATTATCTGTTTGTTTGTTTCCCGGATTCGTAAAACCGTTTCGGAAACGGCTTTGAAAATTCAGCCGCTGGCCGCCGTTGTTTTTGCCGCTTCGTTTATCTTGTCTTTTCAACCCGGACAGATGATGCCCGCACAACTGTTCGCGGTGTTAGTCTTGACTGTCGTATGCCTTTGTCAGGGAGGAAAAGGCCGAAAAATTTTTAAAAATAATATGTCTTTTGTTCTGACTGTCTGCGGTGCCGGAGCGTTCGGCGGCGCGGTTGCTTTTTTGCCGTATTCTTTGTTGATTTATCCGGGATTTGTTCTGGCCGCTTTATGTTGTCGTCCCGCGCAACCGGGCAGAACGGCACAGGAAATCTGGAATGATATCGCTTTTCCGGTGTTTATGCTGATCTGTTCTTTTCTGGTTTTTATTTCAGCCAGTCACATGGACGGATTTTCTGTTTCGCTGGCCGAATCGGCCGTTATGGTTATGGCGGGGGCACTGCCGGTTTCTTCGCGCGGATCCGGGGTGCGTCTGATGCTGATGACGGCTGTTGTCGTTGTGTTCGGCTGTTATGTTTTTTCCGCCCGCAATACGGATTCCGTCTTTAGCCAGAAAAACCGGATTCAACCCGTGGCACAACGAATCGTCTGAAGCTTTTTTTAATCTGTTTTCCGGAAAAAAGAAGGGTCTTCAAATCCTTCGCAATCCCAAAATCCGCGTCGGTTGCTGATGGCTTCGGATTCCGGCAATAAAAAACGATTCGAATATTTTGCCATGGCCAGTCCGTGCTTGATCATCAGTTCGTTCAGGTTGATTTTTTCGTGATTTTTCCAAATGAAACATTCGGCCAACAGCCGTCCGTAAAGATCGCGTCCGCTTGTTTCGCAAAAAACCGTTTCGGATCCGATGAGACGGTGCAATTCTTTTCTGGCTGCCAGACCGCATCGGACGGTTTTGCCTTTGCACAGGCAGTTTTGTTTAAGTTCCGGGGCGTCAATCCCGTTCATGCGAACGGTCTGTCGGCCTATTTTCAAAGTATCGCCGTCTACAACGGTTTGATATCCTTTTAATGCGGTCCCGCCGTAAAGTCCGAACGCCAAAAGAATAACATATTTAATCAGAACGGTTAATCTGTGTTTTAATCTGGTCATTTACAGGGATTTTGATTAACATACAAACTTTACGGGGATCAGAACACGGGGAGCCTTTGTATGTCAAAAAGAATTTTATTTTTTTTATTTTTTCTTTGTTTTTCATTTCAGGCGTCCGGCGGCGATTCGTCTTTGTTCGTTCGGCGCATGGTTCCCGAAGGAAAGGGAATAAGACAAACGGATAAGATTGTTTTTGAATTTAACCGTCCCGTTGTCGCTTTGGGGGAAATGGAACGCGGCGCGGATCAGATCCCGATTGAAATAAAGCCGGCTTTGAACTGTCGGTGGCGTTGGCTGAATCAGACGTCTTTGGCCTGTATTCTGGGGGAAAAAGACCGTTTGGCCGCCGCGGAATTGTATAAAATCAGGGTAAAGCCGGAATTTCGGGCTTTATCCGGGGAAGAAATGGAAAAAGGACAGTCGTTTGTTTTGGAAACGGTGCGCCCCGAGATTAATTTTGCCCGTACCCGATTTGTGGATTTTATTACGCCCGAACGTCCCCGGTGGCGCGTGGTTTTTGAAACGGACACACAAATGAAATCCGTTCGTTCGAATATGTTTTTTAAAACAACACAACAAAAAATCAAAGCTGACGTCGCTCCGATTGAATGCCGGGAATGGGAAACGAACTGTCAGGCGCAATATTATGTGTTTCCGATCAAAGATTTAGGGACGGACGAACCGTATCAGCTGGTTTATGAACCGGGGTTTAAGGCTTTGGACGGCGGTGATCTGAAATCCGAAAAGCAAGGAGTCGCCGGCAAAGGAAAAACGCTGCCTGTTTTTCAAGTCAAAGAGCTGCGCTGTCAGGATAAGGATTTTTCGATAAAATCATACAGTGCCGAAGAAACGCGCCTGAACATTCCGGAATGTCAGTTTGATTTTCCCGTCAGTATTGTTCTGTCCGATAAAACGGTATTGGAAAACGTTTCCGATTTTGTAAAGGGGCAGCCGGCCGTTTCCGTCAACGAACGGCCTGCGGTATCGAACGTTATTTCGGTCTTTGCTCCGAAAGCCGGAGAACTATATACGTTAAACGTATCGGATTCTTTAAAAGATGTTTGGGGATCGGCACTTGAAAAGCCTGAAACGTTCTATTTTCGCACAAGCGACCGTCGCGCGGAATTAAATCTGCCGTATTCTTCCGTCGTTTTGGAAGACAATGAAAAAACGCAGGCTGTCGGATATGCGACGAACTTAAATCAGGCGGAAGTTTCTTTCACGGGATTTACCGCCCGCAAAAAGGTCAAAGGAGTTCACCGTATCCCCGAAATTCTTCCTTCGATCAGAAATGTGTCTTATCCGTTTGATTACGGTGTGCGCGCCATGCTGGGCGGTATGTCCGGTTTTATCGCCGGGAATTTTAAGACTGTTCCCGCACTGTCGGGCAGTTATTTCTTTACGGCTTCGGTTTCGCCGTGGCAGGTCGTTGCCAAAATCGGCTGGGATTCTTCTTTGGTCTGGGTCGTCGATTTTAAAACGGGAAAGCCGGTTTCTTCGGCAAAAGTCGAACTGTATGCCGGACCTTTGTCGGCTCCGCAGAAAAAAAATGTCTTGGCTGAAGATAAAACGGACAAGACCGGGCGCGCCGAATTGCCCGGATATCAAAAGCTGGATCCGAAAGCGGCGTATTTAAACCAGTGGGACGTCAATAAGGATTCTTTGTTCGTTCAGGTGTCCAAAGGCAAAGAAACAGCCGTTCTGCCGTTAAAAAATTCTTTTTCCCTGTCTGCCGGCGCGTTAAGCGACTGGGATATTTCCGGCGTTTATTTCCCCGCGCCGTATTTGTATCTGCGCGCGTTCGGTTTTACACCGCAGGGAATTTACCGTCCGGGGGATACGGTTGATTTTAAAATCTATGTCCGCAAAACTGGTGGTAAAAAATCGGAAAAAGCGCCAAAAAACGGTTATGAACTGACAATTTCCGATTCCATGGGACAGACGGTGTTTGAACAAAAAGGATTGTCTTTGTCACCGTTCGGCGCCTTAAACGGCAACTTTACTTTATCGCCGCAGGCCGTTTCCGGGTGGTATGACGTGACGCTGAAACACGGGGACGCCGGTTTATATCCGATGCGTTTCCTGGTTTCCGATTTTTCCGCTTCGGCGTTTAAGTCTTCGACCGAAGTCAACGGCAGTATTTTTAAAGCCGATGGCAAAGTACGGTTTGATTCGCAGGCTTCTTTGTTTTCCGGCGGGGCGTATGCCGGCGCTAAAATGCGTCAGAGCGCCGTTTTGTCTTTTGCGCCGTTTACCGTGAGAACAGACGGGGAAGCATTTGGTTTCAATGCCGATTTAACGGATAAGGATTACGCGCCCGAAACACTGTTTGATCAGGACGGTCTGGCCGATGAAAAAGGAATGCTGCAAAAAACGTTCGTTTTGCCGAAATCAACCAAGCCGTACGGCAAAATCAGATTTGAAACAAAAGTGTTTGATGATTCGGGGCGCGCGGTTTCTTCGTTTGCTTCGGCGGATTATTTTTCAACCGATCGTCTGGTCGGTTTGCGTCGCGCCAGTGATGATTTTACGGCGGGAAAATCGGCCGGCGTCGAATATGTCGTTGTCGATACGGAACGCAATCCGGTTGCGGGCATTCCGGTTAAAATTACTTTTTTCAGAACTGTTAATAAACTTGTGCGTGAAAAATCGGCAGGCAACGCTTACCTGATGAAATATGTATCGCAGGAAGAAAAAGTCGGCGAATGCATGGGCATGAGTGCCGTAAAAACGCAAAAATGTTCCTTTACGCCGGATCAAAGCGGTATGTATAAAGCCGTCGCGTCGATTAACGGGCATACCTCCCGACTGAATTTTTATGTTAACGGTGCGGATTATGTGCCCTGGGCGTCGGCGGAAAACCGTTTGAAAATCGTTCCCGATAAGAAAAACTATAAAATCGGCGATAAAATTGTTTTAACGGTTGAAAATCCCGTCCCCGGCGCTTTGGCGCTGGTAACGGTTGAACGTTACGGCGTTTTGGATTCTTTTGTGCAGCCGTTTGATCGGTCGGTTGAAAAGATCGAAATTCCGGTCGAAGACGATTTCTTCCCCGGCATATATGTTTCCGTCGCGGCTTTTTCTCCGCGCGTGGACAAACCGGCCGACGGCGAAGTCGATTTGGGCAAACCGGCGCAGTGGACGGGATATGTGAAAATTCCCGTTTTGGACGAATCGCGTCAGATCGAGGTTAAAGTTACGCCGCAAAAGCAAGATTATCGGCCCGGTCAGACGATGACCGCGCAGATTTCGGCCGTATTGCCCGGAAAAGAAAAACAGCCGGTTGAAGCCGCGGTGATCGTTGTGGACGAAGCCGTTTTGTCCTTGCTGCCCAAAGGAGCCGAAAGCTTTGATCCGTACCGGGGATTAAACCGGTTGGGAGATCTGGACGTGCGCACGTACAGTCTGATCGAACAGCTGATCGGACGCCAGAAAATCGAAAAGAAAGGCGCCAATCAGGGCGGTGACGGCGGATCGGATTTCGCGATGCGCGACGTGTTTAAGTTTGTCGCCTATTTCAACCCGTCATTACTGCTGGATAAAAACGGCCGTGCAACGTTTGACATGAAACTGCCCGACAATCTGACCGGGTGGCGGATTATTGTCCTGGCCGTGACGCCCGAAGAATTTGCGGGCATGGGACAGGCGCGCGTCAATGTAACCCAGCCGCTGGAAATTCGGGCGCTGCTGCCTAATCAGCTGCGTACCGGCGATACGTTTTCTCCCGGCGCGTCCGTTCTGAACAGGACGGCACAACAGGCGGCCGTTTCGGTATCGCTTAAGGTTTCCGGCGCGCTGGATAAAGCGGTGTCGGCGCAAAAACAGATTGTATTAAAACCCTTTGAACGGCAAAGCGTGTTTTTTGATGATGTAAAAGCGCGGTTAAACCCGTCGGATCCGGCCGGTGAGATCGTTTTGACGTTTACGGCCGATGACGGGACAAATCGGGACGGATTGAAACAAACGCTGTCCGTTTTGAATTTAACGACGTTTGAAACGGCGGCTTTATACGGCAGCGCCGCGGGGACGGACGTTTCCCTTCCTTTGGATATACCGGCAGGCGTGAAAGCTTACGGCGGCAGTCTGTCGGTTTCCGCCGCTCCCGGTTTCCTGACCGGATTAAAACCGGCGGTGGAGGCCATGCGCGATTATCCGCACCCGTGCTGGGAACAAAAAATCAGCCGGGCCGTTGCGGCAGCCGTTTATGCGGCGGAAAAAAAGGCGGTCTGGCCGGACGATCTGTGGCCCGACGCCGCCGATTTCGTCCGCCTGACATTAAAGCAGGCGCCGTCCTATCAGGCGCAGAACGGAGGCATGGCTTACTTTATTGCTGAAAACAGATTTGTCAGCCCGTATTTGTCCGCTTATACGGCCTACGTTTTTGATTATCTGGAACGGGCCGGCTATGAAATTCCGCGTCAGACACAGGAAAAGCTGGCAGATTATCTGCTGGGGCTGTTTAAGCGTACGGATCAGGCAATAGAGCCCGCAACATTGTTGACGACACGTCTGCTGTCTGCGGCTTTTCTGAAACAAAAAGGATTGATCGGCGACGCCGATATTGCCGTATTCGACCGTTTTGTTCCGTTGATGAGCGCGTTTGATAAGGCTTTGTATTTACGGCTGGTTCCGGATCATCAGGTTGTTTTCAACGATTTGATGAATGAGTCTTATCAAACGTCCGGCAGCCTGATTTTTAAAGAGGCCGGAAACAAAAATTATGATCTGCTGTCTTCGCCGGCCAAAACGACGTGCATGGCGCTGGCGGCCGTTTCCGAAACCGATCCGGACAAAGCCGAAGCGTTAATGCGCGGGGCGTATACGCTGCGCCGCGGGGACGGTACATGGGTAAATACGCAGGCCAATGCTTTTTGCATGATGGGACTGCAAACGTATGCCGGCATGCAGTCGGGACCGGTCGATCTGAATATCCGCGCGATGTTTGAACAAAAGGAAATTTTGTCCGCGTCGTTTACGGAAAAATCAGATCCTGCCGCAGCGGCGGCGGTTCGGCTGGGCGAAGATCAGGCCGGGCGGAAAACCGCGGTTGATTTTAAAGCGTCGGGGCAGGGACGGTATTATTATTCGGCGGCCTTGTCTTATCCGTCGGACGTCGCGCAGTCCGTCAATGCCGGATTGGCCGTCGAACGCCGATTCTTTGTTCGGCGCGGCGACGCTTTCGTTCCCGTTGACGCCTCTGTCGTTTTAAAACGCGGCGAACCGGTGAAAGTCGAATTGACGGTCATTAATCCTGTCGCGCAGTACTTTGTCGCGCTGCGTGATCCGGTGGCGGGGGCTTTTGAACCGGTCAATTCTCTTCTGGCGACGGCGTCGGCGGCGGATTTGGGCGAAGTTTCGTCGGACGGTGCTTTCGGGTTCAAGGATACTGGCCATGCTTTTGTCGGTTTCTATGCGGAATATCTGCCGGCGGGAACGCATCGGGTTTCTTATGCGGCGCAAGTTGTCGCCGACGGTGTGTTTGCCGCTTTTCCCGCAAAAGCCGAAGCGATGTATACGCCGGACGTATTCGGATTGACGGCGGCGAATGTGGTCAAAGTTGCGCCGTAATCTGAAAAAAATCGTGTTGGCGGCGGCCGGCGTTATGCTTGCCGCCGTCGCCGTCGTTTTTGCTTTTGCCGGCGAATTGCCCGAATCGTTTGACCGGCTGACCGCACGGGCGGACAAAATCCAGTTTCTGGATCGTTCCGGTATTCCGTTAAATACGTCGTATCTGAATTATTGGAACGTGCATGATACGTTGCGGCTGTACGATATGCCGCCTTTGCTGGTGAAGATGTTCGTCGCTGCCGAAGACAAGAATTTTTATTCTCATTCCGGGGTTGACTGGTCGGCCAGAGCGGCGGCGTTGTTTCAAAATATAAAAGCGGGAAAAATCGTTCGCGGCGCCAGTTCTTTAAGCGAACAGGTCGTTCGTATGATCATTCCCCGGCCGCGCACGGTTTTTTCAAAAATTATCGAAGGAATTGACGCCGTTCGTCTGGAACGTCGGTTTTCAAAAAACGACATTCTGGAATTTTATTTAAATCAAGTGCCGTATGCCGCCAATCGCCGCGGAGTAAAACAGGCGGCTTTGTTTTATTTTTCAAAGACTCCCGATCGTTTAAGCGTGCGCGAAACGGCGGCTTTGGTCGTTTTGGTGCGTGCGCCGAGCTCTTTTGACCTTTATGCCGATCCGGATAAAATCAACGGATTGATTGATCGGCAGCTAAAAGCCTTTGAACAACAAGGGATTATTTCCAAAGCGGAACTGCAGGCGGCTTTAGATGAAAAAATCAGTCTGTCTTCGCCGGAATTAACTGTTGCCGCACCGCATTTTCTGGAATATGTCCGCTCGCTTGATCTGCCTGCGGGACGGGCGGTCGAAACGACTCTGGACGCTTTTTTGCAAAAGAAAGTCGCCGCTTTAACCCGTCAGCGTTTAAAGGATTTGCAGTACCGCCATGTATCAAATGCCGCCGTTTTGGTAATCGAGCGCGCGACGGGCAATATTCTGGCCTGGGTGGTGGAAAGCTCCGACAAGGATACGGCAGCCGTGAACGCGGTTTTGGCGCCGCGTCAGCCGGCTTCCGCGCAAAAGCCGCTGCTGTATGCTCTGGCGTTGACAAAGGGCATGACGGCCGCGACTGAAATCAAAGACGCGCCGTTTTCCCGCGCGGTCGGTTCGGGCGTGCATCACTTTAAAAACTACAGCCGCACTTATTACGGCGATGTGACCGTGCGTCAGGCTTTGGGCAATTCGCTGAATATTCCGGCTTTGAAAACGATCGAGTTCGTCGGAATTAAAACTTATTTTGATTTTTTGCGGCAGATCGGATTTTCTCATTTTGAAAAAAACGCCGATTTCTATCGCGAAGGATTGGCGCTGGGAAATGCGGAAGTGACTCTGCCGGAATTGTCCCGCGCTTATCTGATGCTGGCCAACGGCGGTATTTTAAAGCCTCTGCGCGCTTTTAAAGGGCAGGAATGTGAAACGGAAAAACGCGTGCTGCCCGAAACGGCGGCAACGCTGATCGGCAATATTCTGTCGGATCCTTTGGCCCGCCGGTTGGAATTCGGCGCGGACAGCATTTTGAATTTTCCGGTGCAGACGGCGGTAAAAACCGGAACGTCAACGGATTACCGGGACGCCTGGGCGATGGGATACAACGCCGATTTCGTCGCCGGCGTATGGCTGGGCAACCTGACATACGAACCGATGCTGGACGTCACCGGCGCGTCCGGGCCCGCTTTGCTGCTGCGTTCGGTTTTTACGGAATTAAACAAAATTAAAAATTCCGGGCCGCTTTATTTGTCCGATCGTCTGGAGCAAAAAATCGTGGAAGGTAAGACGGAATACTTTGATCCCGATGTCGTTGAAACATCGTTTTTTGAACCGGAAACGCCCGTTATTTTATCGCCGGCCGACGGCGTTATGCTGGCCGTCGATCCGCGCGTGCCGGAACAATATCAGCGCTATCCGTTCTCCGTTTCCTTTTTGCCCGAAGGCGCGTGCGTTGTCTGGGTCGTTGATGAAAAAGCTATGCCGCCGATACGGGAAGAGACTTTTTTGTGGCGTCCGGAAAAAGGAAGTCATACAGTACGGGCGGAAATTATTTTAAACAACGGCGAAAAGGTTTCGCTTTCCGAACGCCGTTTGACGGTTCGATGAAAAGGAAATGAGATGAAAAAACCGGAATTGCTTTTACCTGCCGGATCGCCGGAAGCGTTACAAACGGCGTTTCTGTACGGGGCGGACGCCGTTTATGCGGGCCTGCCGTCGTTGTCTTTGCGCGCCAATCAGGGATTTACGGTTGATACGGTGGAACAGGCAATCCGTCAGGCGCATGAAAAAAATAAGAAAATCTATCTGACGCTGAACCTGTTTTCCAAAAATGACGACGTTGACAAACTGGCCGGCTTTGCCGATACGGTCAATCGGCTGCGGCCCGATGGGCTGATCGTGTCGGATCCGGGCGTGTTTATGTTTATGAAAGAACACGCGCCGCAGACGCCTTTGCACGTATCAACACAGGCAAACGTCGGTTCGGCGCTGACCGTTAAATTCTGGCAGTCGCTGGGGGCAAAGGTCTGCGTTTTGTCGCGCGAAACGTCTTTTGAGGAAATCTGCGAAATCAAACGGCAGGTGCCGGATATGAAAATCGAAATGTTCGTTCACGGCGCTATGTGCATGAGCTATTCCGGGCGCTGCCTTTTATCCGCGTTTATGACGGGACGCAGCGCCAATCGCGGCAAATGCGCGCATGCCTGCCGCTGGAAATATAAACTGTATCTGGAAGAAGAACAGCGTCCCGGCGAATTTCTGCCGATCGAAGAAGACTGTCGCGGCACTTATATCATGAATTCCAAGGATTTATGCCTGATGCCGAAGCTGGATTTAATTTTAAACGCCGGTATTGATTTGTTGAAAATCGAAGGACGCAACAAAACGCCGTATTATGTCGCGCAAACGGCCAGAGCTTATCGCAAAGCAATTGACGATTGGTTTGACAATCCGGAACAATGGCGGTTCGAACCGTATCAGGCCGAACTGGACACATTGCAGAATCGCGGCTATACAACGGGATTTTTCGACGGCGTGCCGGACGGTTCGGCGCAGAATTACGAAACGGTGCAGAGTCTGAGCGATTGGCGCAATGCCGGCATGATCGCGCAATGGACCGACAAAGGGGCGGACGTCATTATTTATCAGAAAATCGAACAGGGCGATACGTTGTCGTTTTTGCCGCCGGCGTCTTTTGCCCCTGTCGATGTGGTTGTGTCCAAAGTCATTGACGGTTTTTCAAAAAAAGAAGCTACTGTTTTGTCACCCGGGCGGGTCGGACAAAGTATTTTTATTCCGAAATCTTTTTTCGGAAAAATCGGTTCGGCGGATCTGCCCGTCTTTAGTGTTGCACGCGCAAAGCCAAAAAGGTGAAATAAGCGTTTTGATTTTTCTGCGGCTTTTGGTAAAATGCACGCAGGCTGAAAAGAATGAGGGAATCTGATGAATACGGCTTTTAAAATTTTTTCTTTAACACTTCTGCTGGCTTCCTGTGCGGGTGTTTCCGGGAACGGAAAACAGGCATCTTTGAAAATGTCGTTGACAGATCGCATTCAGGCGCAAGTTGTCGAAACTCAAAGAAGCGTTACGGAATCCCTGCCTGATGAAATCGCCGGACTGAAATCCGTCGAACCGGTGGCCGATCGCGAACAAAACCAGCGCGGGGCAGGTTTTACGCGTGCCTATACGGCAGAAGACATCGTGGCAACCGTTTTTATTTACAATAATCAAAATTTCGGTATTCCGGCGGAAATCAATCCGGATATGGAATCACTGATGGACAAACATCTGCAGGAAATTCAGGCGATGCAGGATTCCGGCTTGTATACCGATGTAAAAACGGGAACGAAAAAAACGCGTACTTTCCGTTGGCGCGGCGTTAATTATCAGGTGCTGGAGGCCGATGTTCAGTTTTCTCAGCGCGAAGAACCCAAAAAGTCGTTGCTGGTTCTCGGAATGAACAAGGACCTGATGACGTATGTGCGTATCCGTTATACGTATCCGAAATCAAAACAGGCGCAGATTAATAAAAAACACCCTGTTTTTACACGGACGGTTTTTGTCGCATTGCACAATTTTGCCGAAGCGCAGAAAACACCGGTTGCCAAATAACGGTATCGGCAGCCTGAAGGAAAAAGCATGAAAAAAGTCTTTTTTTTGATTTTTGCTTTGCTGGCCGGCTGCGCCATCATTGATCCGTCCGCCGAAGTCAGCCGGACGCTGAATCAGATGAATCAGGCTTATAAGGACAAAGATATCGAACGTTTTATGTTGTTTATCAGCCCCCGTTACGAAGGAAAGCGCGATCAGTTGCGGTTGGCGGTTGAAAATGATTTTGCCGGTTTTTCCGATGTGGATTACAGGACGTCGGTTTTTCAGACGTTAATTGATCCGCAGACCGGCATTTATAAATCCTCGGTATATTTTTTCCGTTCTGCCAGATCACCGCGTTACGGCGTGGATAATCAAAGCGGTGAAACCGTCTTGACGTTTGTCAAAGACGATAACGGACTAAAACTGATTAATATGCCTGATCCGGGATTATACGGATTGATCGTTCCTTAAAAAAACAAAGAAGGATTACCCGATGACTGCCGAAGAAATTTTACGGGACTATTTCGCGGCGTATGATTCGCCGCGTGCTTTTGACCCGAAACACCCCGAAGACGGTACTTTGTCCAGAAAACAGGACGGGTTGCCGCCTTTGCCTTTAAACGCGGAACAGGTAAAAGCCTGTATCGCTCTTTTGGAAAAAAAAGACCGTTCGGAAGAAATGCTGGATCTGCTGTTAAACCGCGTTCCGTCGGGAACAGGGGAGGCGGCAGCCGTTAAAGCCGCTTTTCTGGGCAGTGTTGCTTTGGGGAAAACGGTTGTGCCGGGACTGACGGCGAAACAGGCTGTCCTTCAACTGGGATATATGCGCGGCGGGCATAACGTCCCCGTTTTGATTTCTTTGTTGAAAAACGATATCACGGCTCCCGAAGCCGTCGGCGTGTTGTCCGAACTGGTTTTGATTCATCAGGCCGTGAATGATGTTGCCGCTTTGTACGAATCCGGCAATAAATACGCGCAGGCGTTGTTGGAAGCCTGGGCGCGCGCAGACTGGTTTGCGCACCGCAAGCCGTTGGAGGACGAAACGCGGCTGGTTGTTTTCAAAATCCCCGATGAAATAGAAGCCTCAACTGATTTTTTGTCCCATTCCAAAGGCGGTCATACGCGCACGGATATCCCTTTTCACGGGCGGCATTATTTTATGAACGCGCCTTCATTGGCGGCTTTGGACGCTTTGAAAGCGGCGAATCCGGATATTCCCGTTGCGTTGGCGGCCGATAAAATCGGGACAAGTTCTTCGCGCAAGTCAGGCATGAACAACGTTGAATGGAATATCGGCATTGAAAACGAAGATACGCGGTTTCAGCCGGATAAAAAAACGCGTGCCGTGATTTTCGCGGGACGTGTTCTGGGGCCGATTTTTGCCAAGACGGCACAGGATATGGGATCGATTATCGTCCGGACGAATACGGATCTGCTGCATACGGGGGATCGTGTCCGTGCCGTTTGGCGGACGGGAAAAATCCTATCCGAAACGGGGGCGGAAATCGCTTCGTTCAAACCGCTGGATCAAAGCGAACTGGATTATCTGCGCGCGGGCGGAGCGACGTTGTTCCGTATGGGAAAGATTTTAACGGCGGCCGCGTCCGAAATTCTGGGAAAAAGCTTTAAACTGCCGTATGCGGCAGAACAGCCGGATCTGACGGTGCGGCCGATGACGGCGGCACAGAAAATCATTGCCAAAGCCGCCGGCTTAAAAAGTGTCAGACCGGGACAAAGCGTCTATGCCAAGGTTGATACCGTTGCTTCGCAGGATACAACGGGCGGCATGACCGTTCAGGAACTGCAGGGGACTTTGGCCGCGATGAAATTGGCCGTGCCTTTGTTTTTACAATCGCAATGCCATAATGCCGCGCTGGGATTTCGCACGCCGGCTGTTGTGGCAGCGAATAAAAAGCTGACGGATTTTGTCAAAGAAATCGGCGGTATCGCGTTGAATATGGGCGACGGCATTATTCATTCCTGGTTAAACGAACTGATCGTGCCGAATACGGTTGTCGTCGGCGGAGATTCGCATACGCGCACGCCGACGGCGTTAAGCTTTCCGCTGGGATCCGGCGGCATTGCCGAAGCCGCGGCGACGGGGGTAACGGAAATAACCGTCCCGGACAGCGTTCTGGTTTGCCTGAACGGAGAATTTAACGACGGCGTTACCGTGCGTGATCTGGTCAACTATATACCGTACAAAGCGCAAAAGCAGTTCGGCAAAAACATCTTTGAAGGAACGATGATCGAGTTTAAGCGTTTTGGTCGTCCGTTTGATATGATTGACGTGTTTAAAATGACGAATGCTTCGGCGGAACGTTCCGCGGCGGCGGCTTATTTCGAACAGCCGGCCGAAACGGTTGCGGCGTATGTGCGTACGCATTCTTTGCCTGTTATTGAACAGATGATTGCCGGCGGATACGATCAGGGCGGCGTTTTGGAAAACAGACGTAAGGCGCTGCTGGATTACCTTGAAAATCCGCAGGCGTTTAAGGCGGACGAAGGGGCGGATTATGCGTATGTGCTGGATATTGACTTGGCTGAAATCAAACAGCCGTATATTGCCTGCCCGCATACGCCGGATAATGTCCGACCTTTGTCCGAAATCGCCGGAACGCCGGCGGAATTTTGTTTTATCGGGTCGTGTATGTCGGGTAAAAAAGATTTTGAGGCTTTTGAGCGTATCACGCGCGGCGTTGAACGTCTGAATGTTGAAACATGGCTTGCCGCGCCGACCCGAATGATCGCGCGTGATCTGGAAACGGCCGGCGTTTTAAAATCTTTGGCGGACAGGGGCGCGCGGATTGAAATTCCGGGGTGTTCTTTATGTATGGGCAATCAGGAACGGGTCAAAGGGAAAAAGAATGTCTTAACCACGTCGACGCGTAATTTTAAAGCGCGTATGGGCGATGAAGCTTCCGTTTATCTGGTTTCGGCGCAATTGGAGGCTGTCGCGGCGGTTTTGAAGCGTTTCCCGACGGTTGAAGAATATTTTAAGGCGGTAAAAAATGGTTAAAGCGTTTATTGATGTGGTTCTGCCCGAAGAAGCGGCCGGTGCGGCTTATCAGATTGTCAAAAAAGAACTGATAGATCCTTTTTCGGATTTTATCGGGGAAAAGCGTCTGCGCGAACATGACTGGAGTTTAAAAGGGCGAATTCAAACCGACGGTGAGGTCATTCGCGAAACGATTGCTTTGGCCGGCGGCGATAAAAACGCCGTTTTGGTCAAAGGGCCCGGTATTACCCCGACAAAAGAACAGACGCAGACTGTTTTGGATTCGCTGCACGATTCACGCAAGCCGGAAGACTTAAGCAAGCTGGTAACCGGTACGCCGAACGGATATATGCGCGGCCACTGGCTGGTTAAAGGGAATCTGGAACGTTATGAAAATCCGGGGCTGTCGGATTTGCTGGATTCTGCTTTGCCGGTTTATGACCGGGCGGCAAAAATCGATGTTTTGTTTTTGGAAGGCGGTCGGGAAAAAGACGGCGTTTTTTATGTTCCGGAAAACGATGCCGATGTACGGGTTGACTTTAATCGTAAAACGGTAAGAGAAACGGAAAAATTGTCTGCAGGCTCGGCGGTTTATGCCAAAATTACCCGTCGTGCGGACGTTATCGCGTTATGCGATCGGGCGATTGAAAAAAATAATGATATTGTCTTTATGTCGAAATATACGGTGCGTCCCGAATTGGACGGCGAAAAGAAAAAAATCTATAACGACCGGCGCGAAAAACACGGATTACAAAGATTAGAGGGCAATCAGGGCGATATTGTGGACGCGGCTTTTGCCCGTTTGCTGACGCGTCCCGTCGAACGGGAAACAACGGTTTTGGTGCCGGATCCGTCTTACGGCCCGAAAATCGCGGCCGTCTTAAACGCGGTTTATGCCTGCGGGGTTAAAAAGCCCGTCGGAGAGTTTTCCGTCTGCCGCTTTTCCGCGGGCAAAAGCGAATACGGCGGATTGAATCAGGTTGCTAAAGAAGACGGAGAATACCGCTTGTATGTCGGCGCAAAGGAATTTCGATTCCCGATCAAAGCCGGCGATATGTTTGAAGAAATGCATTACGATTATGCCGATGCGGCGCGTTATGTGGCGCAGGTGTTTTGTCAGGCGGCGGCAAAACAGTATAAAAGGGTTGTTTTTGCTTTTGACGAATCGGATCCGTATGATGTCCCCGTGATCAAAGCCGTCAGAAACGAAGCGTTAAAATTAAAAAAAGTCGAAGGAGAAGATTTCCTGATCATGAAACCCGATGCGGCGGCGGTAATGATGTTTACGGCGCCTTTGCCCGGCGGGACATGTTATGCTTATGACAATTTATGGGGTGACATTGTTTCGGATGCAATGGATTTGGGGGCCAGCATTGCTTCGGTCAATTCGGTGATTTTGTTGGCAGACGGACGCGTCTGGCCGGAAATGGGCGGTGCGGGGACGGCGCCGGATTTAATGGAATTATCCAAAAAAGAAGGATTCCTGCGTTATGATCCGATTCCGATTATTGAAGGCCTGGCCATAGGGTTTGCTCAGGCCGCTTTGAAAGAACCGGAAAATAAGTTGTTGGAACAATATGCTTCGGCTTTGCACAAAGCTTATCTGAATGTTTTAAAAAACGGCATTGCTCCGCCGGATTTGGCGCCGAAACTGAAATCAAAACAAAAAACAGGCGTTGATACGGCTTCTTTTATTAAAGCCGTAAGGGTAGAATTGTTAACACTTTTGGGATTAAAAGAAGAAGCGGCGATACAAACATCGGAACTGCACCGGATATTAAGGGAAATCAGATGAGAACAAAAACGGTAAAACTGGAATACGACGGCAAAGAACTGGAACTGCCTGTTTTATACTCGACGACGGGAGAAGGGTGCATAGATATTTCCGAATTGCGCTCTCAAACAGGATTGACGACTTTGGATCCGGGGTTTGGCAATACGGCTTCGTGCGTCAGTAAGATTACTTATGTCAACGGAGAACAGGGAATCCTGCGTTACCGCGGTATTCCGATTGAAACGGTGGCCGAAAAGATGACGTTTGTCGAAACGGCATGGCTGCTGATTTACGGGCGTCTGCCGACTATGGCAGAAATGAAGGCATTCAGTACGCGTCTGACAAACAACGAATTGCTGCACGAAGGATTGCTTCACCATTTTGATGCTTTTCCGCCCAACGGACAGCCGATGTCGATTTTATCGGCCGTCGTTAATTCGTTGATTTGCTATTCTCCGGAAATTATGGATACGACGGACGAAGAAGCCATGCGCAACGCGGTTGCGGCGATTATTTCAAAAGTCCGTACAATCGCGGCGTTTTCTTATCGCAAAGCCATGGGGTTGCCGTTTGTTTATCCCGATCCGGCACGCAGTTACTGTGAAAATTTTCTGCACATGATGTTTTCCATTCCGCATAAGCCTCATCAACCGACACCGGAAGCGGTCAAAGCGCTGAATCTGTTTTTAATGCTGCATGCGGATCACGAACAAAATTGTTCGACGTCAACGGTTCGGATTGTCGGATCGGCGGAAACGAATTTGTTTTCTTCGGTAGCTTCCGGGATTTGCGCGTTGTGGGGAAAACTGCACGGCGGGGCGAACGTTGCCGTGTTTGAAATGCTTTTGCGTTTGGCAAAAGGCGACGAAGATATTAATTCTTTTATCGAAAGGGTCAGGAAAAAACAGGCGCGGCTGATGGGGTTCGGACACAGAGTGTATAAAACGTTTGATCCGCGGGCAAAAATTTTGAAAAAAGCCGTGTTTGATCTGTTGGAAACCGAACGGATCAATGATCCGTTGATAAATATCGCTTTGAAACTGGAAGAAACGGCTTTGAATGACGATTATTTCAGGGAACGTCATTTGTATCCGAACGTTGATTTTTATTCGGGCATGATTTTGCGCGCGCTGCGGATTCCGCTGAATATGTATACGGTCATGTTCGCGATCGGGCGCGTGCCGGGCTGGATTGCGCATTGGCGTGAAGGCAATGAAGGAACGCGCCGACTGGCCCGTCCGCGTCAGTTGTATCAGGGCCCCGTTGAAACGCCTTTTATTCCTCTTGATTTGCGTCACGGCGAAGAAAATTAAGGAGACCTGCATGATTTACGAAAATCTGATCGCCAAAAAAAACGAACTGGATAAGCTGCCGGCTTTGTCCGCGGAAAAGCAGGACGATTTAAGAAAGACAATTGAACTGGAAATTGCTTATGTCAGTTGCTTTTTTGACGGATCAACCCTGACGCGCAAGGAAACGGAACGGATTTTATATGAAGATAAAACGGTTGAAAATCATTCTTTGACCGAACATATTCAGGCGTTAAACGCCGCCAAAGTGTTTGAAATGATTTCCGAAGTGGCTGCAAAAGTTAATCATCAGGTTGATGACGGCGATGTAAAAAACATACACCGGATTGTCGTACGCAATCTGGACGATAAAAACGGCGGCATATACCGCGGATTTAAACAGAACTTTCCTGTCGGAACGCATGAAATGCCCGATTCCGTACGCGTTCAGCGTATGATGGACGATTTCGGTATGTGGCTGTTTGCCGCGCGTACTTTGCACCCTGCGGCGCTGGCGGCCGAAGCGCATCTGCGGCTGATGTCCATTCAGCCGTTCGCAACGGGAAATGCCTGTACGGCACGGTTTTTGATGAATCTGATTTTAATGCGTCATGATTATCCGCCGGTCGTTTTTGCCCGGCGCGAAAAAAAAGAATACTGGGATACTTTGGAAAAGGCCGTTTTTAAAAACGACCGCGCCGGATATGATAAGCTGATCAGCCGGGCCGTCAATCGCGGGCTGGAGATATATATTCAGGCTTCCCGCCATCATGTGGCTGAAGATCTGGACCGAGATCCTTATTTTCTGCGCATCGGACAGCTGGCCAAAGAAACCGGCGAACGTGTTTCCACGCTGCGTTATTGGACAACTTTGGGATTGTTGGAAACCGCCGGCAAGACTTCGGCGGATTACACGCTGTATTCTTCGGAAATCCTGCCGAGGATTAAACGTTTGAAAGAATTAAAAGAACAGCGCTTTACGTTAGAGGAAATACGCCTTAAACTGCACGAAGAATAAGCACAGCCGACACTTTATTTTTTGCGTGTAAAAAGAAGTGAAATACAGCAAAAAGTAAGCTTTTTAAACGGATCTGGCCGAATGTCTGAATGTTTTTTGACGGCCGCCGTATGCTACAGTAACATCGGTTTAAACAGCGGGATAAGGAGAAACGTATGGCTGTTGATGAACGGATTGTTGCAAAAAAAATGGCAAAATCCCTCGCTTTTTTATGTTTAAATGAACATTTTAAACGTCCTTTGCACAACGGGTCTGTTCCTGTTTCGAAAACAGGTGACTATACGGATATTTTTATTACGGACGCCGAAGGACATCGCCTGGCGTGGAACCGAACATGCCGCGTTTCTTTTTATGAACGGGAAATGATGCTGGAAGACGTTGCGGACGGTATTTATGATTTTTTATTAAATATCGAAACGACTTCGTACACCCGCCGGCTGGAAAAAGCTTATCAGACTTTTGTGCATTGGAAAGAATCGGGCGGACGGAAAAAGTCAAAAAAGAAAATATAATTTTTTTGTTTCTTTTAAAACGGATTCAATGTAAAACAAAAGGTATGTTTTTACCAACGGATTTGATTTTAAAATGAAAGAATCTGCCAGTTGCGGGCTGTTGCCTGTTGGAATGACGGATGTTTTGCCTCCTTTTGTCGATGCACAGGCCGCCGCTGTCGAAAAAGCAGCGGCCGTTTTTCAAAGCTGCGGTTATCAGCGTGTGGCGCCGCCGTTGTTGGAATTTGAAGAAACGTTGTTATCCGAAAAATATCGTGATCTGTCAACGCAGACATTTCGCTTGACCGATGCCGTATCCGGTCGGATTATGGGGTTGCGCGCCGATATGACGCCGCAGATCAGTCGGATCGCCGTAACGCGGCTGCAAAACGAACCGCGTCCTTTGCGCCTGGCGTATGCTGGTCAGGTCGTGCGTATGTTTCCGACTCAGCTGGATCCCGCGCGACAGATCCTGCAGGTCGGGGCGGAACTGATCGGTCCGGACTGTGCCAAAGCCGATGCCGAAATTATTCTGTTGGCGGCCGAAACACTGGAAAAGCTGGGCGTCCCTTCGTTTGTCTTCGATTTGAATCTGCCGACTTTGTTTCCGGCGTTGTGCGCGGCGTACGGCATTGATAAGGACGATCGGGAAAAAATGTCGGTGTGTCTGAATCAAAAAGATTTTGCCGCTGCTTTGGCCGTTTTGGAATCGACGAACGGCAAAGCGCGCGCCGCAAAGTCTGTCTTTGTTTCTTTGTTTCAGGCTTTCGGGGATTGTGACCGCGTGCTGGAAATTCTGCAGCCTCTGCCTTTGCCCGAAGAAGCCGCGGCGGAACGCGCCCGGCTGGCGGAAGTGGCCGCTTTGCTGAAAACAGAAAAACAAAATCTTTCTTTGACGGCCGATGTTTTGGAAAACAGAGGATTTGAGTATCATTGCGGTATCGGCTTTTCGATCTTTTCCAAACAAAGCGGGCACGAACTGGGACGCGGAGGACGCTATATCGCCGGCATGGACGGCGCTTTATCCGAACCGGCCGTCGGCGTGACGTTGCTGATGGCTGATATACTGGCCCTTTCGGAAAACAAGGAAACAAAGCCGCGCGTTTATGTGCCGGTTGAGGTGTCTTTTTCTCAGGCGGCGGATTTGCGCGCCAAAGGATATATTACCGTCTGCGGGGTCAGACCCGGCGGACGCGAAGAAGCACGGCGGCTGCAATGCAGCTGTATTTATACGGGCGGTAAAGTGCAGCCGCTTTAGCTTAATTTTTTCAGGGAGCAGAAATATGACCAATATCGTAATCATCGGTGCTCAGTGGGGCGATGAAGGTAAAGGAAAAATTGTCGATTTGATGAGTGAAAAAGCCGATGTTGTTGTTCGTTTTCAGGGGGGAAACAATGCCGGCCATACGCTGGTGGTTAACGGCGTGACGTATAAACTGTCTTTGCTGCCGTCCGGGATCGTTCGCAAAAAACTGTCGGTAATCGGCAACGGCGTTGTTGTTGATCCGTGGGCGCTGCGTGACGAAATTGATCGTGTCGGTGCATTGGGAACGGCGGTGACGCCCGATGTTTTGAAAATTTCGGATCAGGCAACGTTGATCCTGCCGTTGCACCGCGAATTGGATCAGATGAGCGAAGCTGCCGCCGGAAAAGGAAAAATCGGTACGACGGGACGCGGGATCGGCCCGGCGTATCAGGATAAGGTTGCTCGCCGCGCAATTCGTGTCGGGGATCTGGCGGAAAAGGAATCCTTGCCGCAAAAAGTGGATGCGCTGCTGTCGTTTCATAATGCGTTGCGCAAAGGGTGGGGACAGCCGGAAGTCGATAAGGCCGATCTGATGCAAAAGCTTGACGAAATAGCCGGATTTATTCTGCCGTTTGCCGTGCCGGCGTGGAAAATTTTGTCCGAACAGATTAAAAACGGCAAACAGCTGTTGTTTGAAGGGGCTCAGGCAACGATGTTGGACAATGATTTCGGGACATATCCGTTTGTGACGTCTTCGAATACGATTGCCGGTCAGGCGGCTGTCGGATCGGGTGTCGGCATGAAAGACATTGACAAAGTGATCGGCGTTGTCAAGGCCTATACCACGCGTGTCGGGTCGGGGCCGTTTCCGACGGAACTGTTTGACGCAGACGGTGACCGTATCCGCGAAGTCGGCCGCGAATTCGGAACGGTGACGGGGCGTCCGCGCCGTTGCGGCTGGTTTGATGCGGTGCTGGTGCGTCAGGCGATTATCGTCAACGGCGTGCAGAATCTGGCGGTGATGAAGTTGGATATTCTGGATCAGTTTGATGAAATCAAGGTTTGCGTCGGATATGAATACAACGGGCAAAAGCTGGATTATTATCCGATGCAGATGAACGCGCAGGCGGCGGTAAAACCGATTTATGAAACGCTGCCGGGATGGAAATCATCGACTTACGGTATTCGTGAATACGACAAACTGCCGGAAAATGCGAAAAAGTATATCATCAGACTGGAAGAGTTGCTGGGCGTAAAAATCGGTATGATTTCAACCAGTCCGGAACGCGAAGATACGGTTATTCGTTTTGATCCGTATGAAAAATAATAAAAAACTTTTTATTTAATATAAATCATGTAAAATAGGGGGATAAGCAGAAAGCTTTTCTCCCTTGTTTTTTGTGACCAGAAGGAAATGATGACCGAAACGAATACAACAAAAACACAGGTTCACTCTTCTGCGCTCGGGTCTTTTTTGTCGCGCAAAGGGGTTTATACGATTGTCAAGGGTAAATTCAGGGTTTATCCCGATCTGCCTCTGCCTTTGCTGGATATGCCGAATGCCAAAGCTTATCAGGCAGAGGAAATTTCTTCGCCGGATCATAAAATTTTTGCTTTGGTTTGCAATCCGGAACTGCCGGTCAGAAAGGATCATATCAAGGCGCGCAGCGGCCTGAAAATGGAAGGTATATTGCCTTTGGTGGACGCCGGAGTGGCTTTGTGGCAACCGATCGGGCGCAAAACAATGGTACTGTTGTATGAAAAGCCCTTGGGCGGCCGGGTCGTTCATTCAAAAACATACGATAAAATTCTGCCCGAAGAAGAAGCAGAAAAAATCACCCGCTGGATCAGACCGTTGCTGATGGGGATCAACAATTTATCTTTGCGCGGATTGACACACAGGGAAATCCGGCCGGATAATTTGTTTTATTTGGACGCGGAAAAAACAAAAGTCGTCTGGGGGGATTGCATTTCTTCGCCGCCGGGGTTTGACCAGCCGCCGACATTTGAAACGATTGAATCTTCGATGTGTTCTCCGGCGGGGCGGGGAAACGGATTGACGGCGGACGATTTGTATGCTTTCGGCGCGACCCTGATTTGTCTGGGATTGGGGTATAATCCGGTCGAAAGTCTGTCTGCCGACGAATTGCTGGAATTGAAAATTTATAAAGGGTCATATGCAACTTTGATCGGCGAAGAACGCGTGTCTTTGGGATTGATCGAGTTACTGCGCGGGCTGCTGGCTGATAATATATCCCAGCGCTGGGATATTTCTTCAACGCAGTTGTGGGCGGACGGGCGGCGCCTGACACCGGTGCAGGCAAAGGCGATTAAGGCTTCTCAACGGCCGTTTTTGTTTAATAATGTTGAATATTTTTCTTATCGGACATTAGCATATGCTTTTTCCAAAAACTGGGAAATGGCTGCGGAAGCCATTCGTTCGGAAAAACTGCAGACTTGGCTGATTCGCGGATTTGACGATAAAGAAGTTGCTGCCGCAATAGCAAAATCAATTGATATGGCTTTGGTTCGTTTTTCAACCAAAGAAAAACAAGATGATTTTTATGTCGCCAGGACATGTATGCTGTTGGATCCGTCTGCTCCGTTGCGGGTACGTGAATGCGCGTTTATGCCTGATGCTTTGGGACAAATGCTGGCTACTTATGCCGCTGATGAAAGAATGATTAAAACGCTGATCGGGTTGATTGCAACGGGATATCTGGAAAGCTGGTATGAATTCCATCGTGACAGAGTGGCGGAACAACAGGTAAAAAGTCTGCAGATTATTTTGCAAAAACCCGAATTGGGCATGGGAATTGAACGGCTGATGTATGATTTAAATGAAGGATTGCCGTGTCAAAGCCCCTTGATTATCAGGGATTACGTTGATGATATCAAAGATTTAATGCCCGCTTTGGAAGAGGTGGCAAAAAAAACGGATCCGAAATCGGAACCGATGGATCGGCATCTGGCGGCGTTTATTGCGGTCAAATTCGGCACGAAATTATCTGATCAGATTGCTTTGCTGAATTCGCCGAAAGAAAACGTTTCGGTTCAGGGCATGCTGAATATTTTTGCGACCTTGCAGCAGACGTTCGGTCCGGAAAAGCTCTATGCTTTTTGCAGCTGGATCGGTGCTTTGCTGTTGCCGATTATCAACAGTTACCATAGTTTGGAAAAACGGCAGCATCTGGAAAAAAATCTGCCGAAGTTTATTCGCAAAGGGTCTTTGCCGGATATCCTGAGCTTTTTGGATAATAAACAGGAACGCTTGCTGGATATGAATTATTTTGAACAGGCAAAAAAAGAATACGCAAAATTATCCGAAGAAATTGATTTTCTGGACGGTAATCGTGAACGGCGCGAAAAAGAAGGGCTGCTGCTGGGCAATCAGATTGCTGCCATTATTTCTTTCGGAATAGCGGTGCTGACAATGTTCTTTTTGCTGATTACTCAGTTTTTGCGGGGGTAATTCATGAAGGGAAAAGAAACAAAAAGAAAAAAAATCAGTTCAATCCTGACAACGGGATTGTCTTTTTTGATCTTGTGCCCGATGCTGTTTTTAATGCTTCCGACAGTGGTGTTTTTATTTCTCAGTATGTTGCCGACATTTATCGCGTTGATTGTTGATACCAGTTCAAAAGTAAAATTTAAATATAAATGGCTGTGTGTCGGCGGGTTGAATTTTGCCGGCGCTTTGCCGTTTTTGTTTAAATTGTGGTTCGGCAGCAATACACCGGACGGCGCATTGAATTTATTTTTGGGCAATGTTGCTTTTATTGTTATTTATCTGGCAGCGGCTGTCGGTTGGGTTTTTTATCGCTGCATTCCTCCCGTTGTTCTGAGCTTTCTGGAAATGAACGACCAGCGCCGCGTGGCACATTTGCGCGAACTGCAGGTTAAATTGGTTGCCAAATGGGGTGAAGAAATTATTGAAACGGATATTAAAACGGCTTTTTTGAACAGGAAAAATTTAACGTCTTTAACTCCGCCGCCGGCAACTGCTGCCGGTGCTGCTGCTATGCCTTCTCCCGTTGCTGCCGCACCGACCGAAGAAGCTAAAACATCTGCGAACTGACGGTTTTCTTTTCCTTGCGCCAGGCCAAAGGCAGCAATAACACAAAGACTGTCATATATTCCAGTCGTCCCAAAATCATATTGCCGGATAAGATCCATTTGGCGCTGTCGGGCAGGTTGGCAAAACTGCCTTGAGATCCGATTAAAGGACCAAAAGCAATGCCCGTGTTGCCCAGGCTGGACAGCGAAGCGCTGCTGGCCGTGATAAAGTCCAGCCCGATCAGCGATAACAACAAAGAAGAGATCAAAAAAGACAATAAAAAAATCACCATAAAAACAAAAACACCGGAAGAAATTTCTTCGGTTAACGGTTTGCCGTTATATTTTGCAATAAAAATGCCGTGGGGCAGAATTTTACGGCGTAAATACTGCATGGACGCCAAATACATAATATTAAATCTGAATATTTTTATGCCGCCGGAGGTTGATCCGCTGCACGCGCCGATCGGCAGCAACAGCGTAAAAAACATAATGGCGAAATTGCCCCAAGATTCAATGTCGCTGTTTACAAATCCGGAAGAAGTCACGATCGAAATAAAATTAAAAGCCGCCAGCCGCAGGCTGTCAAATAAAGGAATTTTGCACCGTGAAATCAGGTAGACGGATAAAATCAGAACGCTGAATATAAAAAAACAGGTGTAAGTTTTAATCTGCATATCATGGCGCAGATGGTTCCAATTTTTTTTAAACAGGAAATAGCTGGCCAGCAAGGGCATTCCGCTGATAAACATAAACAGGATCAGAATCCATTGGGAAAAGGCGGATAATTCCATGGCGGAAGAATTTCGGGGCGCAAAACCGCCGGTGGGAATGGTTGCCATGCTGAATGTCAAAGATTCGAATAAATTTAATTCCGAACAATATAATAATATGGCACACAATACGGTTAACAGAGTATAGACAATCATAATGGTTGCGATCACCTGTGATGTTTTCGGCATTGATTTATCCGATTTGTCCGAAGATTCTGTTGCATATAACTGCATTCCGCCAATTCTTAACAAAGGCAGAATCCCCAGGGCAATAACGATAATTCCTACACCGCCGAACCATTGCAACATGGCTCTCCACAACAGGATTCCCCTAGGGTGGACGGACAGATCCTGAATGACCGTTGCACCCATGGTTGTCAATCCGGACATGGCTTCGAAAAAAGAATCCGTATAAGTCAGTGAATTCGGGGTAAAGAAAAACGGCAAAGCTGAAAAAGAACACACCAGCAACCAAACCAAAGATGTTGTCAAATACATTTCCCGGACAGTCAGCTTTTCGTATTTATCATAAAAAGTGGCCACGAACAGGGCGCCGAAAAAAAAGGTAATCCCTGCCGCCTGCCAGAAAGATTTTGCAGAATTAATATTTCCGTCGGAAAAATCCAACAGTCCCGGAATGATCATT
This sequence comes from uncultured Alphaproteobacteria bacterium, assembly GCA_944393745.1. Taxonomy (GTDB): domain Bacteria; phylum Pseudomonadota; class Alphaproteobacteria; order CAAGCB01; family CAG-977; genus UBA11549. The sequence continues at coordinate 39,942 of CALYBD010000017.1, forward strand.
GTTGTTCCGAAAACAATCAGGATACATCCGGAAATAAAAAAGGTAATGCCGGTTCTCATAAAAAAACAACCTATAACGGAGCGCAGGCTTCTGCCAGCCATTTGGCTGTCTGCGGATCAACCAGCGGCGATATAATCCGGCGGATCCGGGCATGATAGCCGTCCAGCCATGCTTTTTCACGCGGCGTTAATTGCGCTTTGTCAATCAGTCGTCTGTCAAACGGCGCCAGGCTGAGCGTCGATAATCCCAGTATTTTCATTTCGGATCCCTCTGTCGGCGGTAAAGGTTCCACCATGACAACATTTTCCAGACGAATACCGAAAGCCCCCGGTTTATAATATCCGGGTTCGTTGGAAATCAGCATTCCCGGCATCAGGGCAATTCGGCTGGATCCGCGGGCAATTCTTTGCGGGCCTTCGTGCACGCTTAAATAACTGCCGATGCCGTGTCCGGTTCCGTGGGCAAAATCCACGCCGTCGCGCCATAAAAACTGGCGCGCCAGAATATCCAACTGCGATCCTGTCGTTCCTTCCGGAAAGGCAATGGTCGCAATGGCAATATGCCCCTTTAATACTTGCGTGTAGCGTTTCTTTTCCAAAGCGGAAACGTTGCCGACGGCGATTGTCCGCGTAATATCCGTTGTTCCGTCCAGATACTGCGCGCCGGTATCAATCAAAAACAAAGAATCTTTTTTTATCGGCGCATTGTTTTTTTCGCTTGTGTGATAATGAATATAGGCCGCATTTTGACCGCAGGCTGCAATCGTGGCAAAGCTTTCGCCGCGATACAGCGGATTATCGTCACGAAATTCGGCAATTTTGCGCACGGCGTCTATTTCTGTCAGACGGCCTTTGGGGGCTTCTTCGTCAAACCAACGCAGAAAACGGCACATGGCAATGCCGTCTTTGATATGGGCGTTGACGGCTCCGTCGCGTTCGGTAATATTTTTACAGGCCTTGCGGATCAGGCACGGGTCTTCTTTGGCATGAACGGTCGCACCGGCAGCGGACAGGCGTTCATAAATCCATGCGGGCGCCAAAGCCATGTCCAGCTGTACGCGCGCTTTTTGTATGCCGAGCGCGTCCAATATCGCGGCCAACAGATCGGGCGACTTGATTTCAACCAAAGGGCTGAGCTGTGAACGCAGAAGATCTGTTATCTTGGCAGGATCAACAAACCAGTCAACGGTTCCGTTTTTATATAAAACCGCAAAGGACTGAACAATGGGGATATAAGGAATATCCCGGCCGCGGACATTCAATAGCCAGGCAACGGATTCCGGCGATGAAAAAACCAAAGCATCGTCCTGATCAATGCCGAGATCTGCCGTAATCTCGGCGATTTTTGTCGTGCTGTCCATTCCGGTATAAATTTCGGGCAAAAAAACGGCCCGTTCCGTATCGGATATCGGTTTGTCCGTCCATAGCGTATCTATCGGATTATAAGGTAAAGGAACAATCTTTGCGCCGTTTTTGGCACAGGCCGCCGCCATTTTTTTGATTTCGTTCGGCGTGTGCAGCCAGGAATCATATCCGATGCGTGCGCCGGCGGGCAAAGCGGCAAACAGCCAATCTCCCGCGCGGGCGTCGGGCGTTTGAATGACCGTGATTTGTGTCGCATCCGTTTCTTTTTGTGCCTGCAGGATATATCGGCCGTCAACAAATAAAAAAGCCCGATCCAACAGAATAACGGCTTCTCCGGCCGATCCGGAAAATCCGGTCAGCCATTCCAGACGTCTGGCCGACGGAGCAACGTATTCCCCCTGATATTCGTCGGCGTTCGGAACCAACAGTCCGAAAAAACCGTTTTTCAGCATCCATTCTCTTAACGCGGTCAGTTTGTTCATCGTTTTTTTCCTTTTTATCGGCCAACAACCACAGTGCTCCACCCTTCCAGGCGGTAGCGTTTTTTCAGCTGCAGCCCGACACGGCGGTGGGCGTCCAAAACCCAGGCTTCCTGCCGGCAGAGCATTCCGGATAAAACCGCCAGCCCGTCGGGTGCCAAAACCGCAGCCAGGTCTTTGGCCATCAGAGTCAGCGGGCGAGCCAGTATGTTTGAAAAAACAAGGTCATACGGCGCCTTGGACCGGATAATTATCGGTTTGTATCCGTTGCCGGCACGTGCCGTGATATAACGCGACAGCCGGTTGATTTTGGCGTTTTCTTTTGTAACGCGGACAGATTCCGGATCAATATCCGCCGCTAAAACGTTTGTTCTGAACGTCAACGCGGCAGCCAGCCCCAAAATGCCCGAACCGCAGCCCATATCCAGAATATTTTTCGGCCGTTTGAAACGGGATATTTCTTCCATGGCCATTAAGCAGCCTTTGGTCGTAAAATGTTCGCCGGATCCGAAAGCGGTAGCCGCGTCGATTTTTAAGGACAATTTTGTTTTCGGCGGCGGATCCTGAATGTGTGAACCGTAAATATAGTACCGTCCGACGGAAACGGGAGCAAAGCTGATCAGGTTTTCTTTCAGCCAGTCTCTTTGTGCCAGTTCGTTCAGACTGTACGCCGGCAAAGAAATGCCGGCTGCCGCGGCTGCCAAAGACAATGATGCGTTTAACAAAGATTCGTCCGGTCTGTCCTGGAAAATGGCGTCCAGCTGCCATTTACCTTTATTCGGTCCGGTTTCGATTTCCGAAGCCAGTAACGCCGTGTTGTCCCCGTCCAGCGCGCGTTCAAAAAAAGGAACGGCGTCAGGGGATAAAATAAAAGAAACTTGCCAATTACTTGCGGGTTGTGTGTCCATTATGCGATTTCCAAATAATCTGCCTTGATGTTTTTCGTACTGCCGTCTTCAAACAAAACCTGTGTGTTGTCACGGTCTGCCGCAACGACTTTTCCGTATCCGTACCGGCTATGATAAACCTCTGTTCCGATTTGAAAAACAGGTTTTTGCATATTGCCGAAATAAGACCCCTTTTTTTCTTTTCTGTAAAAGAATCCCTGCGTGCCGTTCCAATCGTTATAAGCATGGTCACTATAACCGCCGCCAACGGAAACGTTCGTCATTTCAATGTGTTCCGCGGGGATTTCATCAATAAAACGGGACGGCAGATTGTTTTGCCATTGATTAAATATTCGGCGCGATCCCGCAAAGCTAATATAAACGCGTTTTTTTGCCCGCGTTATACCGACATAAGCCAGACGACGTTCTTCTTCGGTATTTCCTTCGTCCGTTGATTTTTTGTTTGGGAAAATTTCTTCTTCCCACCCGGGCAGAAAAACAACGTCAAATTCCAATCCTTTGGCCGCGTGCAGCGTCATAACGGAAACATAATCACCCGTTGCGGCATCGGCATCGTTGTCCATGATCAGACTGATATATTCCAGATAGTCTTCAAAAGTGTCGTATTTTCCTTTGAATTCGCCGATCAGTTCACGCAGGTTTTCAATGCGTCCTTCGGCTTCCGGCGTTTTTTCCGTACGGCGCATTTCCATATAGCCGCTGTCTTCCAACATTTGACGCAGCATTTCGTCCGGCGATGTATTCTTGTTTTTTTCCTGCCAAGAATCATACAGGGCAAAAAAATGTTCTAATCCTGTCTTGGCCGTTCCTTTTATGGCTTTTTCCTGAATTAACAGCTTTGCGGCCTCGTACATGGAAATGCGGTTTTCTTTTGCTTTTTGGTGAATAGTCTGCAAGGCCGTATCACCGATGCCGCGGCGCGGTTTGTTGGCAATACGCATAAAAGCCATGTCGTTTTTGGGCTGCACCAGCAAACGAATATAAGCCGTCGCATCGCGGATTTCTTCGCGTTCATAAAAGCGCATGCCGCCGATGACTTTATAAGAAATACCGTGTTGCAACAAAGCATCTTCAATCGCGCGCATCTGAAAACTGGCGCGAACCAGAACGGCCATATCGGATAGTTTCGTGCTGTGTCTTTGTTCTCGTTCGATTTGTTCACAGATTTTTCGCGCTTCGTCTTCGCCGTTCCAAACGCCGGAAATATTAATTTTTTCCCCGGTCAGATTTTCGCGTCCCGGGGCAGGGTGCAGCGTTTTTCCCAATCTGTTTTTATTGTGGGAAATCAATCCGGAAGCACCGGCCAAAATATGAGCCGTGGAACGGTAATTGCTTTCCAGCCGGATCAGGGTTGCGTCCGGAAAGTCTTCTTCAAAACGCAGGATATTACCGATTTCGGCGCCGCGCCAGGAATAAATCGACTGATCATCGTCGCCGACGCAACAGATATTGTTATGCCCGCAGGCCAGCATGCGCAGCCACAAATATTGAATGACGTTCGTATCCTGATATTCGTCCACCAGAATATACTTAAACTGTTTGCGAAAAGCGTTTAAAATTTCGGGATAACGGTTGAACAATTCCAGACAATACAACAGCAAGTCACCGAAATCCGCGGCATTCATTGCCTGCAGCCGATCCTGATATGCTTCGTACAGCCTTTTCAGCAGCGGACCGACGGGAAGAGGGGACTGTTCTGCTTTTTCCGGTGTTAATCCCTGGTCTTTCAGCCGCTGGATTTGATTTAAGATCATTTGCGGCGGATTTTCTTTTAAATCAATATGTTGATCCAGCATAACCTGTTTTAACAATCGTTCTTGATCGGCGCTGTCCAATATGCCGAATCCTGCTGACAATCCGACTTTTTCAGGGTGGTTGCGTAAAATACGCAGTCCGATACTGTGAAAAGTGCCCAACCACAAAGCCCGGCTGTCTTCTCCGATAATCGCGTTCAGGCGTTCCTGCATTTCGGCGGCCGCCTTGTTCGTAAATGTCACGGCCAGGCATTGAAACGGCAAAGCTTTGTGTTCCCGAATGATATAAGCCAATCTGGCCGTCAGGACGGTTGTTTTTCCCGTTCCCGCACCGGAAAGCACCAAAACAGGGCCTTCCGTTGTTTGAACGGCCTGTTTTTGTTCGGGGTTCAGCCGGCTAAAAATAAAATCAGAATCAGTCATGTTTTTGCTTTCGTTTCTTTCTTTTTTGTACCCTGAAAAAGGTTAAAAATTCAAGGACGAAAACATGGGTTTACAGTTGTTTTCGAATCGTCAGGACGTTTTGTGCGTTTTGGTAAGTATAAGTAACGGAATCCATCATTTTTTTGACCATGAACAGTCCCATTTTACCCGGTTCCCGTTGCATCAGGGGCAGGGTAATGTCAGGATCGGGACGGTCCAAAGGATTAAACGGAATACCCGAATCGGTAAAGGTGATGCTGATAAAAACGGGATCTCCGCCAATGGCGCAGGAAATGTCGACAAAACCGCCTTCTGTTCGGTCGGGATAGGCATACTTTGCAATATTGCTGAAAATTTCTTCAACGGCAATCAGCACGTCATACGTATGTGCCGAGGAATGGTTTTGCAACATGGATTCAACAAAAGTCATGGCTTCGTCAATTTTATCCATTCTGGCCGGAAGATAGAGCCGATTTTTTAAATAACGCAAGGCAAGCATTGTGAAATCATCGGATTGTTCGCAACCTTTTTCATATTCCTCAACGGCCGATTTGATTTTGAAAATAGTGTCCTGAACGGAATCGGCAGGATTTTCGTTAATTAATTTTTCCAGCCGTTCCTGTGAAAATAAAGTTTGATTGCGGTCTTCGGCTTCCGTAATGCCGTCGGTGTACAAAAATAAAGTGTCATTGTAGTTTAACTGAATTTCATGCTGCTGATAATCATGATCAATAGCGCCCAGAACAAATTCCGGATCAACTTCAAGTTGTTGAAATTTCCCGTTGTGTCGACAGATATAAGGCGGCATATGTCCCGCGTTGACATAAACCAGTTTTCCGGTGTCAATGTTTAAAATGCCCATAAAGGCTGTGACGAACATATTGATTTTATTATCTTCTTTTAATTGGCGATTAATACGGTTAAATATTTCGGCAGGAGAATATCCCATATTGGTTAAATTTTTCAGCAAAGCTCTGGTTGTCATGACGAACAAAGCAGCCGGAATTCCTTTTTCCGAAACATCGGCAATTGTGAAAGCCAATCGGGACGGGTCGCCGTCCAACATGAAAAAGTCATAAAAATCGCCGCTGACTTCTTTTGCCGGACGGGAAAGGGCAAACAAATCTATTTTGTTTTGATCCGGAAAAGCCGGAAAAACAGCCGGCTGTTGAGAAGTTTGTATCTTATAGGCCAGTTGCAATTCATGGTTTATTCGCTGCAAAGATTCCTGATGCGCCTGCTGCAATCCGTCAACCATTGAATTAATGCTGTCGGACAACGAAATAAATTCATCGTTCGTTGTGACGCGGACTTTTTCGTTTAAATCTCCGTTTGTGATTTTTTTCAAAGAATCGTTTATTTTCTTTATCCCCGAAATCACCATTCGGTCCAGAACAACGGCCATTAGCACGTATACGACCAGAAATAAAATCAACAAAAAAGTGATATTAAACAACAGGACTTTATTTCTGTTTCTGTACAGATCTTTTTCGAAATAAATCCCTAAAAACATATAGTTTTTATAAGGTTCGAAATAAAAGAACACTTTTTTCCCGTGTATTTGCGCATGATAGGTACCGCTTTTTTTGTTCCAGATTCGGTGGAATTCATCATCTTTGTACATTTTACGCAAAACGCCGGAATCGTGCAGATCCTGTTTTGTCAACGCCAGATTGCCGTCACTGATCAGCTTGCCGTTGCGGGCAATCATCATTGAACCGCGGCCGTAATTATCCAGTTTTAAGTTTGCGGAAAGATGTTCAATGGACAGATCTTCCATAAAATCCTGATACTTATTGCAGGAAAAAGAAACGCGGATTAATCGGTTGTCCGATCCCCAGGGGGCATAAGCACTAAGCTTTTGACTGTCTTTGTTTTCACAGGGGGCTTCTGTCAGAAAAACAGTTTCGCCGGCGCTTTTTTTCTTTTGATCCGACGGTATTTTTATATCGGGAATCGGTTTGGGCGAATCCGGAAAAAAGATCTGTATTTCTTCTAAATCATTATTGCTTTTCCAGGTATTTAAGAATGTCTCGTCTTTGGCTAATTCGGGATTACTTTTCAGGTTTAAGGCCAGGTTTGCGGCTTTTTCTTTTAAGATTTCCTTGATTTTTTTTGATAAAGACAGAACGCTTTTTTCATGCGCTTCTATTTGGTAGCGCAGATAGTTTATCCTGGTTTTTATGGTTAAAACGGCTGTTCTTTCCGCCAGTTTTGTCTGGGCAACGTATGTCAATGCGGACGTTGCGCAAAATGAAATCAGAAAGAATAATAACAACCATTTTTGAAGTTTTTTCTTCATTCTTTTTCTATTGTCAGGAACGAGGCAAATCCGGTAATCGTCAAAACATTCATGACAGAGTAATTCACATTCTTTATCACCATTTTCCCTTCTGCCTGTGAAACGGCTTTTTGCGCGTTCAACAGCGCCATTAATCCGGAAGACGCCAAAAATTCGACATTACGGAAATCCAATACGATGTTTTTTGTTTCTTTTAAAGAAGTTTGGATTTCTTTTTGCAGCAAAGATGCTGTCGGCGTATAAAGTTTGCCCGATAATTCAAGGATAAGGACGCCATTTTCAACTCGTCTGATGATATTCATCTTTCTTTCCCTTTGTTTTTGAACACTTTTAAAGTTAATGCGCTTTTGTTTTTATTTCAACACTTGATCTATATGATTAAATAAAAAGATATAAAAAACGGCAGTGTCTTTTGTCAGAACTGCCGTTTTTTTTTATGTGTAAAAACAGATCAGCGAGTTAATCCTTTGATAAAACCGATAACCTTTCCGACATTGACGCTCCGTCCGTTTTTACCGCGGATATTTATACCGCTGCGGTCAATCGAAACGGTCGTGTTTGTTTGAACACCGTCACCGGTACTGATATCAATACCGTTTCTGTCCCGTGAAATAGAAACATTTCGACCGCTTTTATTGTCGGTAATGACTGTTTCTACTGATCCTTGATGCGTATTATAATTAAAATCTGTTACGGTAACTCCTTCTTTTTCCGGATCCGCCATACGACTGATTCTTCCCTGCAGTCCGACTTGTCCGTCCCGTCCGACATTTGCCTGATGATAAGAATCGCCGTCGCGATGCGTTATGGTCGTGTTGGAACGGTTCGTGTTTAAAAGAGTTTCCGATCCGTTTTCATGATGCAACGTCCCGCTTGCCGTCTGATCCCGAAAATTAAAATTGGTATTGGTTACTTCCGTATCACCGATCTGCGTTTCAAAAGCATGTCCTTTGACATTAAAGCCTTGCGAATCATGAGTGAACTTAATGTTCTTGCTGCCTGTTTTGTTATACAGGCCGACCTGTTCACCGGAACTGTTACGGCTGATATCCATATTGTTGCCCGTCTGATTGTCGGTCAGAACGACACCGCCAGATCTTTGCGCCGTATCATAATGGATTTGCGTCGCCGTGATCCCTTCTTTCGTCGGATCCGCCATACGACTGATTCTTCCCTGCAGTCCGACTTGTCCGTCCCGTCCGACATTTGCCTGATGATAAGAATCGCCGTCGCGATGCGTTATGGTCGTGTTGGAACGGTTCGTGTTTAAAAGAGTTTCCGATCCGTTTTCATGATGCAACGTCCCGCTTGCCGTCTGATCCCGAAAATTAAAATTGGTATTGGTTACTTCCGTATCACCGATCTGCGTTTCAAAAGCATGTCCTTTGACATTAAAGCCTTGCGAATCATGAGTGAACTTAATGTTCTTGCTGCCTGTCTTGTCATACAGACCGACATGTTCGCCGGAACTGTTATGGCTGATATCCATACTGTTGCCCGTCTGATTGTCGGTCAGAACGACACCGCCGGATCTTTGCGCCGTATCATAATGGATTTGCGTCGCCGTGATCCCTTCTTTCGTCGGATCAATTTCCTGACGGATATTGCCTCTCATGTCCAGCGATCCGTCCCGTCCGACATTGATCTGATGATAAGAATCGCCGTCACGATGCGTTATGGTTGTGTTGGAACGGTTCGTGTTTAAAAGGGTGTCCGATCCGTTTTCATGATGCAACGTCCCGCTTGCCGTCTGATCTCGCAAATTAAAGTTGGAAACAGCAGCTGTCGGCTGATCCTTTAAAGGTGCATTAACGGGAGTCGGGGCAGCAGAATCCAAACTGTTGTTTTGCTGCAAATATTCTGCGGCCGAAGCCTGCATTTCGCTGTTCGAAATAACGTTCAACTGTGCCGGATTATCCGTAATATCGCCTAAATCCAAACGTTCCATACCCAGACGATGCATCATGGACAGAGATTCAAACTGTTGTTCCAGTTCAGGTGTCGGATTGGCCGCGTATTGCGCCTTGATCGCTTCGGCAATCTTGATTTTATGAAAAGCGTGCTGAGCATCAAGTGCGGGATAAGGCGTTCCGTTCATACGTGCCTGATTTAACAGCTCGTTGTATGTTGCCGCATCTTGTTCCGTCAAAGAATCAACGGAAAAACCCTGAGCCGAGATGCTTAAACGTCCGTCGGAAAATTGATAACTGATCCGTTGTGTCCCGTCACCGAACAAAAGTGTGTTGTTGCCGTCTGCGGATTGGATCAGCATATTTCTGTCACCGAATGTTGAATATTCGTTTCCGCCGACTAAATCTGCCGCAGCCTGATCAATGCCGGAATTAGCCGGTTCAACAGCCGGAGCGGCTTGTTCAACGCTCGGAGCAACCGGTTCGACAGCCGGAGCTGCTTGTTCAACGCTCGGAGCAGCCGGTTCAACAGCAGGGGCAGCTTGTTCAACGCTCGGAGCAGCCGGTTCGACAGCAGGGGCTGCTTGTTCAACGCTCGGAGCAGCCGGTTCAACAGCAGGGGCAGCTTGTTCAACGCTCGGAGCAGCCGATTCAACAGCAGGGGCTGCTTGTTCGACAGCCGGAGCGGCTTGTTCGACGCTCGGAGCAGCCGGTTCAACAGCCGGAGGAGCTTGTTCAACGCTCGGAGCAGCCGGTTCAACAGCCGGAGCTGCT
>CALYBD010000018.1 GCA_944393745.1 uncultured Alphaproteobacteria bacterium
AAATTCATTATACGTTTAAATGCTCGATTAAAAGACGATCTTAAAAATGATACTTTTTAACTGGGTTGATCCGCCCGGTGGGACAGAAGTCGGCATAAATATTTTCAGTCGCTATGCGTAAAACGACTATTTCTTAAGGGTTTTCGACGCCCTGAAGTTTAATAAATCTAAACTTCCGTTTCAGGATATCAGACCGGATTTGTTTTCACAAGCAAAGAAACCCGCCCGAACCTTTTTCTGGGAGGGGCAGGGCGAAAAGAAGAGCGGGCGGCGGGAAAGGAGGACGGGAAGATGTTCGAAAACCGTGAGCAATACTGACCCGTTTCATAAAAAGAAACTATATTAAAAACGCCCTTTTTTCAGATGTTTTTTTAGCCTGAAAAAAGCATTTTTTATTCTCTGCGGTACAGAACGTTTTAAACGGTAATTCTTAACGGCTGTTCGCAGTATACGCGCATCATGTAACGGTGTACCGTGAAGACTTCTGTAATTAAAGGTCAGTTTAAAAATATGTTCACCAATTTGTTTTTCTGATCGTTCCGGAGTGCAAGCGATATAAAGCAGATCAATATTTTTGTTCGGAAAGCGTTGAATAATTTTGTCATAGCCGGATATTAAAACGTCATCACTTATAACGTCTGTAGTATGATCCTGAGAAGGGGTTTCGGTAAAAACAATCAAAATATCTTTATGATTATCAATATTATTCAACAGTCGATTAATACGGCGGTCATATTTTGCCTTGATGGCAGGATATGCAACATCAAAAGGGACTCCTTGCGCAAAATCGTGGTTAAAAGTAATTCCCGTTTTGTCATTTCGATAAACATCACAAGGATTGCGTTCGTCTGAGTTGCATTTTCCCGTAAAATGAAGATCTTCCTTGTTTAAAAAATCTTTAAAACCGGAAATGAGAATATCGATCCGTCCGGAAAAATCACAGCCGAATAACCAGTCAAACGGATAAGAGCAAAACTGTAATCCGGAACGGCGCAACATTTGGGAACAAAGACATGCGGATCCGATACTAAAAATAACTTCATATTTTTTAGACATAATAAGTTTCCTTATAGTTTAACGCTGACGCAGGCCTGCGCCGCAATGCCTTCTTTGCGGCCCGTAAAGCCCAACTGTTCGGTCGTGGTGGCTTTGATGCTGACGCGCGAGGCGGAAATAGTCATTAACGCGGCCAGCTTTTCCGACATTTCCAGTCGGTATGCGCCGATTTTCGGGCGTTCGCAGATAAAGGTAACGTCCGCGTTTAAAATTTGGCCGCCCAGGCCGTGAATTAAATTAACGGCGTATTTCAGAAAAACAGTCGAATCCGCGCCTTTCCATTTCATATCCGACGGCGGAAAATGCAATCCGATATCCCCTGATCCGATCGCGCCCAGCAAAGCGTCCGTTAAAGCGTGCAGGCCGACGTCCGCGTCCGAATGGCCCTCCAGTCCTTTGTCATGCGGCACCCGAACGCCGCACAGCGTAACAAAAGCGCCGTCCGTAAATTTATGCACGTCAAAGCCCGTCGCCGTGCGGATATCGTTGCCTTTGCCCTTTAAAAGGATTTCGGCGCGCGTCAGGTCTTCCTGCGTCGTGATCTTGAAGTTTTCTTCGCTGCCTTTGGTTAAAACGACGGTCATGCCGGCCTGTTCGGCAACGCAGGCGTCGTCGGTCAGTTCCTGTCCTTTGACGGATTCGTGCGCGGCCAGAATCTCGGCGTAGGGAAATCCTTGCGGCGTTTGAACGCGGTACAGGCCGGATCGGTCAACCGTGCGGGTGATGACGGTTTGGCCGTTTTTATCCGCGCCGGCTTTGATCGTGTCCGTTACGGGCAGGGCGGGAATGGCGCCGCAGCGTTCTTTGACGGCGGCAATCACGCGGTTGATCACGCCGAAATCAACAAAAGGGCGCGCGCCGTCGTGAATTAAAACAATGTCCGGGTTTTCCTGTTCTAAGCTTTCCAGTCCCAGACGGACGGAATCCTGCCGCGTCGGTCCGCCGAACGCCGGCGGCAGAACGGGCAGGTTTTCCGCCGCGCATTGATACAAAGGCAAATCGTCGGGGTGAATAACGGCGCGCACGGCGGAAACGGCAGGGTGGGCGCAAAACAAAGACAAAGAACGGCGCAGCACCATCTGTGAACCGATCGTTCTGTATTGTTTGGGCATTTCGCCGCCGAAGCGGTGGCCTCTGCCGGCGGCAACAATTAAAACGGCGCACTTGACCATAAATCATTCTCCCTTTAAATTTTTAACCAAGAGATTAAAACAGATTTTTATTTTAGAAAAGAAGAAGATGTCTTTTGCGCCTTTAAAAATCGGTTCGGCTTGCGTTCCTGCCGTTGTCGGCGCGCCGATGGCCGGTGTGACCGACGAACCGATGCGCCGCGTAATCCGCGGGTTTGGCGGCGAATTATTGTTTACGGAAATGATTCTGGCCGCTTCGCTGGTGCATGCGCACAAACAAACGCGCAAAATGGCGCTTTGCTGTGAAACGGACGATCCCGTCGGTGTGCAGATCGAAGGGACGGATCCCGAAGTTATGGCGCGGGCGGCGCGGATTATTGAAGAAAACGGGCGGGCCGTTCTGATTGATATCAATATGGGGTGTCCCGTGCCAAAAATCGTCAAATCGGGCGGCGGAGCGGCGCTGATGAACGATCCCGAACGGGCGGAAAAAATCGTCAAGGCGGTCGTTTCGGCCGTCAGGTTGCCCGTGACCGTGAAATTTCGTCTGGGCTGGGACGAAAACCATTTGAATTATCGGGATTTTGCTCTGCGCATGCAGGACGCGGGGGCGGCGGCCGTGACTTTGCATGCCAGAACGCGGCGGCAGTTTTACGGCGGGGCGGCGGACCGGGCAGCCGTCGGAGAATTAAAAAAAATTTTAAGCGTTCCCGTTATTGCCAACGGTGACATACGTGTGCCGGACGACGCTGAAAAAGTTTTAAGCGAAACGGGGGCGGATGCGGTGATGATCGGGCGGGGATTGTTGGGAAAACCGTGGATTTTATCGCAATGCGCCGCGGTTTTGGAAGGGCGCGAAGTCCCTGATCCGCCTGATGTGTGTCGAGTTGTGCTTGACCATTTTGATAAAATGACAAAATATTATGGGCATAAGGCGATTTTTATCGCGCGAAAGCATATTGCCTGGTATTCTTTGGGAATAAAGGGCGGGGCCGCTTTTCGCGAAAAAGTCAACAACACGGTGCGGGAAGCGGAGTTGCTTTCTTTAATTCGGGAATTTTTCGGCGGATCACATGAAATATCAAAATGAAGGACTGGGGGCTGTGGTGGAAAAATATCTGCGCCGTTTTTATGCAGATGCCGCCGAAATCGCCGAACAGGCAAATGTTTATGAATTCGTTATGGAAGAAGTCGAACGGCGACTGATCGCGGTGACGTTGGACGTCGCTAACGGAAATCGCTTGAAAACGGCAAAAATTCTGGGATTAAACCGTAACACCTTGTTAAAAAAAATGCGCCGGTTTAACCTGGACGATAAATTAATCGAAAAAAATACAAAAAAACAATCTCTGTATAAAAGGCAGACAGGAAAATGAGAATAATTGTTTGCGGTGCAGGCCGGGTCGGTTCGACAATCGCACGCTATCTGGCCGAAGACGGCAATGATGTCGTTTTAATCGATACAAACGAAGAACGTCTGATGGATCTGACGTCCTCCATGGACGTGCGACCGGTTGTCGGCTTTGCTTCGTATCCGTCCGTTTTGGAACAGGCGGACGCGCAAAATACGGACATGCTGATCGCCGTGACGGCATCGGACGAAGTCAATATGGTGACATGTCAGGCGGCAAATTCTTTGTTTAAAGTACCGACAAAAATTGCCCGGCTGCGATCAAATGAATACACCAATCAAAAATGGCGTAAATTCTATACGCATGACGCTTTGCCGATTGACGTCGTCATTTCGCCAGAAGTCGAAATCGCGCGGTCGATCCGGCGCAATATTTCTTTTCCCGGCGCGTTTGAAGTCATTCCGTTGGCTATGGACAAGGTTTATTTGCTGGGGATTCACTGTGACGAAGTCTGTCCGATGATTAACACGCCGTTGCGTCAGCTGACCGAATTATTCCCGGACGTCAATGCGGTCGTGGCGGCTTTGGTACGTGATTCAAAGCTGATTATTGCCGACAGCAATACGCGTATTCTGGCCGGCGATGACGTTTATGTCATTGTGCCTTCCGAATCCGTGCGCCGGATTTTAACTTTATTCGGGCGGGATCAGGAAAGAGCACAAAGCGTTTTAATCCTGGGCGGAAACAATATCGGACTGAATTTGGCGCGTTATCTGGAAAAAGCGTCCCATATGCAGGTGACCCTGATTGAAGAAGAAGAAGAACGGGCAAAATTTTTGGCAGAAACGTTGTCCCAGACAACCGTTATTCAGGGCGATTTTTTAAATACGGCTTTGCTGGAAGAAGCCGATATCGATGTTGTTGAAACGGTCATCGCCGTCAGTTCAAAAGACGAAGATAATATTCTGGCCTCTTTGATGGCAAAAAAATACGGCGTAGAGCAGACAATCTCGGTGATTGAAAAACAACTGTATTCTCAGTTGGTCGTTAATCTGGGCATAGATGTGATTATTGATCCGAAAGATATTATGGTTTCCACAATTCTGCAGCATATCCGGCGCGGAAAAATTTATGCCGCTTATTCCATTCGGTCCGGCCTGTGCGAAGTATTGGAAGCCGACGCGTTTGATACGTTTGAATACACGGGAAAGGCTTTGCGCGACGTGCGCCTGCCCGCCGGCGTGATTATCGGTGCGATTGTGCGTGATGCCGAATCTTTGCCTTTGCGCGGGGATACCGTGATCGAAAGCGGCGACCGCCTGGTCTTGTTTGCCGATGCGGAATCGGTTAAACAGGTTGAAAAAATGTTTTCTGTCGGACTGGAGTTCTTTTAATGTCGTTTAAATATCCTTTTCCTGCCGTTGTTTTGTTTGATTGGGATAATACGCTGATGGATACGACGCCGGTGTTATATAAAGCGTTCTGCGTGATGCGCAAACACTATGATCTGCCGGATTATTCCATGGAAGAATATCAGGCCAGAACAGGGCTGTCTTTGCGCGAAACATTTCCGGATCTGTTCGGCGATAAATGGGAAGAAGCCAAAAAAATTTATCTGGACGCTTATCAGGAAAATCATTTAACCATGCTGACGCCGTTTGATCAGGCGCGTGAAGCGGTCGCTTTCGTGCATGATAAAATCGGCAAGGCCGGTGTTGTCAGCAATAAAACGGGCTTTATCCTGCAGGAAGAAATTAATTATCTGGGCTGGCAAGATTACTTTTTTGCCGTCGTCGGCGCCGGTGACGCACCGAAAGACAAACCCGCACCGGATCCGGTCTTTAAAGCGTTGGAAGGAACGGGCATTGTTTATAAAAACGGCCGGCTGTCCGAACCGGTCTGGTTCGTCGGTGACGGAGACGCCGATATTCAGTGCGCCGTTGCCGCAGGTTGTCTGCCCGTGCGTATGGCCGGGGTTGATAAAGACGGCGAAAATGTGCTGAGAGTAAAAAATTGCGCTGAACTGTTGTCTGTTCTTTACTCTTACGGATAAATGATTTAATAAGAACAGCAGCTGTCTTTGTTTAATAAGAGGATCTGATAATGGTTGATAAAAATCAAAATGTACAAGACGTTTTTTTAAATCATATTCGTAAAACAAAAACGCCCGTTACCGTTTATCTGATTTGCGGTGTCAAGCTTCAGGGCATTATTACCTGGTTCGATAATTTTTCAATGCTTTTGCGCCGTGACGGCCATACACAGCTGGTTTATAAGCACGCCGTGTCAACAATTATGCCGGCCGTTCCCGTTTCTTTGTTTGATGATGAAGAATCCCCCGCGTCAATAAATGCCGAATAAGGATTTTTCTTTTGTCTGAAAAGACGTTCGTTCTGCATCCTGTTTTGAAAAATGCCGCCGACACGGGGCGATCCGTTCAGGCAGGGTTGGAAGAAATAAAAAATCTGACAGCGGCGATTAATCTGACGATTACCGCAGCCGAATCCGTTGAATTAAAAAAAACAAACGCGTCCTTGTTCATCGGAAAAGGGGCGGCGGAACGAATTGCCGAAAAAATCAAAGAAAACGAAATAACACTGGCTGTTGTTGATTGCGCTTTGTCTCCGATTCAGCAGCGTAATCTGGAAAAGTTGTGGAATTGCAAGGTCATTGACAGAACGGCTTTGATCCTGGAAATTTTCGGCGAACGCGCCCGGACAAAAGAAGGCGTGCTGCAGGTTGAGCTGGCGCATTTGAGTTATCAGCGTTCCCGGTTGGTGCGCGGATGGACGCATCTGGAACGTCAGCGCGGCGGACGAGGATTCTTGGGCGGACCGGGGGAAACGCAGATCGAACTGGACCGGCGCGTTATTACGGACAATATTGCCAAATTAAAAAAAGAGCTGGAAGAAGTCAAACGCACGCGTCATCTGCACCGTGAAGCACGCCGGCGCGTGCCGTATCCGATCGTCGCATTGGTCGGATATACCAATGCCGGAAAATCAACGCTGTTTAATCGTCTGACAAATGCCGATGTTTTTGCCAAAGATATGCTGTTTGCGACGTTGGATCCGACAATGCGGCTGTTAAAACTGCCGTCCGGGCGCCGGATAATTTTGTCGGACACGGTCGGTTTTATTTCAAATCTGCCGACGGAACTGGTCGCGGCGTTCAGGGCGACGCTTGAAGAAGTGGCGGAAGCGTCTTTGATTTTACACGTGCGCGATATTTCCCACCCCGATGCGGCGGCCCAAAAAACAGATGTCGAAAATGTTTTAAAGGCTTTGGGATTGGAAAACCGGGTTGACCGCGGGCTGATAGAAGTTTTAAACAAAACGGATTTGTTAAACGAATCCGATTATTCGGCTTTGTCAGTTGCGGCCGGGCGCAATAAAAATCAAATTCCCGTTTCCGCCGTTACGGGAACGGGGATTGAAGATCTGTTGTCCGTTATTGAAAATTCTCTGGCCGCCGGTCGGTCGGAAATGACAGCCGATATTCCGGTTGCCAACGGCGCGGCTTTGGCGTATCTATATCGGGTCGGAGAAGTGTTGGACAGAAAGGACGGCGATCAGGTCTGTCATGTCCGCGTTCGTCTGGATCAAGCCGACATTCAAAAATTTAAACATTCTTATCCGCAGGTGATTTATGCACTGTCCTGATCCTAAACAAGTTGCTGAAATTATTACGGTGATCTCGCAAGAAGAGGTTCTGCCCCGCTTTAAACATCTGTCCGTGTCGGATATCGATACCAAAAATTCTTCGGAAGATTTCGTAACAACCGCAGATACCGAAACGGAAAAACGCCTGACAAAAGAACTGACGGCTTTGTTGCCCGGTTCTCTGGTTGTCGGAGAAGAAGCCGCTTTTAAAGATCCGTCCGTTCTGGATTATCTAAAAGAAGATCGTCCCGTCTGGGTGATTGATCCGATCGACGGCACAATGAATTTTGCCTACGGACGCAGCGAAATCGGCGTTGTTGTCGCTTTGGTGCATAAAGGTGAAACCGTTGCCGGCTGGTTGTTTAATCCGGTCTATCAGCGCATGATTATGGGCGAAAAGGGCAGTGGTGCCTGGTATGAAGACAAAAAATTAAAAGTGGCCGAAGTCAAAGATCTGCATAAAATGACAGGCGTCGTCGGGCGCCGGGTTGCCTTTAAAGACGAACGTCTGCCAAAACCGGTCTGGTGGGGCAGCGCATCGTTCGGATATATGATGATTATTTCCGGCGGAACACATTATTCCGCTTATCGTACAAAAATTATCAAACCCTGGGATCATGCGGCCGGTGTCATGTTGCACGCCGAAGCCGGCGGGTATACGTCGTATGTAAACGGATCGTCTTATACGCCTTTGATCAGCGCGAATCATTTAATCTCTGCCCCGAACAAAGAAGCATGGGAATATCTGCGCGATAATCTGTGCGCTAAAGCCGATTAGGTTCGTTAATTATTTTTGCTTTTATTTTATATTTTGCCGGCCGTATTATGTCGTGCAATTCACCCGAAAGGCTGATTAAAGGATAAGAAATCGTCCATGGTCTGAACCCTTTTTCCCGTGCCGTTGAGGTTATTTTCAGGCCGTCCGGACGAACAAACAAAGTATAAACGCCGGCGCTTGATATATCGTTGCGGGAATACAGATGTCCTACCGGGCATTTTTCATCAAAATCAACGGTAATAAACAAGACGTCCAGATCCGTCATCTGACAGGCGTCGTAAGCCCCGATTTTGGTGTGGGCGTATCCGATCTTAAAACCGTTTTTTTCATATAAACACAGACCGTAAGGGCAAATCGTCGTTTTTTCCTGCTCTTGTCCGCTTTCTTCCAGCCAGGCTTTTTTCATCATATAATTGCCGGATCCTTCTTTGAATATCAGCGTATTTTCTTTGTTTCTGAAGGCCGCAGTGCCGGAAGAAACGTACATGTCCGGCAAAACCGTGAAAAAAGGCGTGATCAGGCTGAAACAAAAAACGGCCAGTCCCCAAAAACGATGACGTCCCTGCCATAAACAAAGCCATAATCCGCCGAATACGGCCAACATTAATCCCCAAAAAGGCATCGGCGGAAACAAATAAACACTGAACGGCAAACTCGCCGTAATTTCTGCGGATTTGTTAATCAGCGAAATACCGAAAGAAGCCAATGTCAAAAAAGGTTTTTCCAAACCGAACGGCATCATCAGCGTTCCTGCCGTCAGTGCCGGCATAACCCAGATCCCCGTTACCGAAGAACTGAGCAGATTGCCGATTAATGAATAAACCGGCAGGCGTTTGAAATGAAAAACGGTAAAAGGAGCCGTGGCAAAAGAAGCGATCAGTGTTGTTAAGGCAACGGCAGCCAGGCAGGATAAACAGTAAAAGAGGAAGCTTTCTTTTTTTTCCAGCAGGCGGGTGTATTTCCCGATTCCCGCTTCATAGGCGCAAATCAAGGCTGTTACGGCGGCAAAAGAAAGTTGAAATCCTGCCGTACAGAGTGATTCGGGGAAAAAAAGCAAAATAAAAAATGCCGCCCAGGCCAAAGAAACGACAGACAAGGCCCGACGGTTAAACAAAACCGCCGTTAAAGCAAAGGCCAGCATGATAAAAGCCCGCTGTGCCGGATAGGAAAATCCGGAAATATGCAAATAGAAAAAGCAGACAATCAATGCGGCGGTCGCTGCAATTTTCTTGGTATTCCAGTACAATGCCGCCGCCGGAATTAAGGCCAGCAACGTCCTGATCACTGCAAAAACCAAGCCGGCCAGCAAAGACATATGCAGACCTGAAACCGACAAAACGTGGGCGATTCCGGCGTCTCGGTAATCTTGAACCGTTTTTAGGGGAATACCTTTTGCGTTGCCGGTCACCAACGCTTTGGCCACGCCGGCCGTATCAACGGGCATAACGGCATCGATTTTCTGATTGATCGCGCTGCGCAGCGTTGATTGTTCCGAAGCTTTTAATATTTTGAAATCGTGGCGGGCAAATCCGATCGCGCCGGTTTTTTGAAAATAAAGCAAACGGCTGAAATCAAATCCTGTCGGCGTACCGGCCGGATACGGAGGCTGCAGAAAAGCTTCGGTTTTAATCAGATCTCCTGTTTGCGGCGTTTGTATTTCGGGCGGTAAAGTCAGCCATATTTTTGCGGGCGTTTTCCAGTCGGCAAAGGAATCAATTCGGACATTTTTTAAAATAATACGGCTGCCTCCTTCAGGATAGATCAGAGATTCCTGAACGGTTCCCGTGACGGTGACAAGTCCTGTGCGCGTCTTAATCCGCGGTTCGCTGAGAATAAAAACGCGCAACTGCGTTAAAAAAATACCGCCGCAAAATAATAAAAAAAATCCGCAGGCAAGAAGACGTACGGTCTGTTTGCGGCAATCCCACGTCAAAAAACAGGAAAAAAGAAAAAGGCAAAACGTTGTCGTTATCAGCGGTTCCGACGGTAAAGAAAAATACAGACCGATACCCGTTGCGAAAATAACGGGATACCATAAGGCAACACGTTCTTTTTCTGCCAGAAAAAAACCGTTCAGCCCGTATACGAACCGATGATATCCGTCTGCCAGCCAACGTCGTAAAACAGTCAGCCGAATTGTTAAATCAAAAATCATGGTTTAAAAAAAGATTCACCTTCATCGGCTGCAAAAACACCTTTTTTTAAGCAGCATTTAACAGATAAGACAATCGCGCTGTTTCCAAAAAGTCGGCAGAATATAATAAAGCGATTTCTTCATCTTTGGTAAATTCGGCATTGATACCGTAATTGATGAAATTTTCCAATTTGATTTGTCCCTGTTTTAATACCGTTTCATCAATTTCCGGTGCCGGACCGTTCACCGGCAGCATCATAATATGCAATGCGTTTAGGTCCGAATCCCTGATGACGTCCATAACGCCGTGTTCATAAACGGCATATTGCCGCAGCTCGGACAGATTTTCGCGCGCTTTTTGCAATACGGGCGGGACGTTTATTTCTTCGGGAATAATAAAATAATTATGATTTTTTGCACGCAGTCCCGTTTGTTCGCGTGAAGAAAAGACCGAAACCGGAATGGAAAGCGCCAAGCCGATCGTTACCGGTAAAATCCACCAAAACAAAACAGACACGTATTTCCATACAACAACCGTAGCCAATATACCCAGCAGCGTGTGCCAAAAATGAACTTTTGCCGCTGTTTTCCAAGATGTTCCTGTCTCGTCTCTGTTTTGCGGATTCCAGCCGACGGACGAACCGAATAAAATGTCAAAGACAAATTTGCTTTGAAACATCATCATGACGGGAGCCGTCAGCACACTGAATAAAATTTCGGCCAGAACACTTTTAATTGCGCCGAAAACGCTGCCGATTTCTTTTCCGCGGTTCTGAGAAAGATAAACGGCCAGCCCCAAAAACTTCGGAAAAATCAACATAAACATAGACAGCAAAAACAGGCTGATCGTGCCGACTTTGTCAAACACGGGCCATGTCGGGAACAAAGAATAGCCTACGGGAAAATAATTCGTCGGGATTAAAGCTTTGCCCAATGCCGCAGCAATGCCGACCAGCAGAAAGCACAGCCAAAGCGGCGAAGAAACATAGGACATAATCCCGATCAAAAAGTGAATCCGGCTGATCGGATTTAAATTGCGGGACAGCAGTACTTTAATATGTTGCAGATTTCCCTGACACCAGCGTCTGTCCCGAATTGCAAAATCAATAATACTGGGCGGGCATTCTTCATAACTGCCGCTGAGTTCGGGCAAAAGCCAGGTCCGCCACCCGCCGCGGCAAATTAAAGAGGCCTCGACAAAGTCATGGCTGAGAATATGACCGCCAAACGGTGCTTTTCCTTTTAAAACGGGCAGCTTGCAACAATCCATAAACGCTTTGACGCGAATAATGGCATTATGCCCCCAATAATTGCTTTCCCCGTCCTGCCAATAAGCCGATCCTGCGGCAACGACACTGCCGTAAACTTTTCCCGCAAACTGTTGAATACGGGCGAATAAAGAATTTCGGTTAATACACATCGGAGGCGCCTGAATAATCCCCGTATCCGTATTAACTTGCATCAGTTGCGCCATTTTTAACATGGTCTGACCGGCTAAAAGGCTGTCTGCGTCCAAAACAATCATGAAATCGTACAAACGCCCCCACTTGTTGCAGAAATCTTCGATATTTCCGCTTTTCCGCGCCGTATTTTGAACACGGCGACGATAGTACAAATGTATGTTTTGCGGCAGTCGGCGCTGTGTTTCCAGCCACATTTTTTCTTCTTTGATCCAGATTTTCGGATTTGTCGTATCGCTCAAGACGAAAATATCAAAATGATCGCCCTGCCTTGTCTGATCCAGTTCCTGCGCCATTGCCAGCAGGTTGGCGTAAACCTTGACGGGTTCTTCGTTATGGATGGGCATCAATACGGCTGTTTTGCCGGTCAGGACAACGTCATCGGGCGCCCATTTTAATCCGATCGGTTTTTTATGACGCAGCAATTCAAAAAAACCAAACAGGCCGGACCAGAAAAACAGCGCAATCCAACCGAACGTCAATGCGAACAAAGAAATCATCAAAATCTTTGTATAAAGATACGAATCACTGGGAATGACCGTTATCCATTTTAATGTGGCAAGAACCGTGCTGACAATCGATAAACCGAAAACAAAAGTCCGGCGATGAAAGACCTGTTCTTTGGATATCGGGATATACTGTTTCATTTTACGCCGCCTCTTTTTAAACGGGCAAAAAATCTGCCGAACCAGTGGGCTTCTTCAATCGTTTGGGGCTTCATTGCCTCAAAATGATATTCGGGGGCGCTCATGACAGCGTGCTGACGTATGTTTTCCATCAGTTCCGCGGGTATTTTTCCTTTGGCCAGTTCTTTAACCGAACATTTTTCGGCACCGTCCAAAAGAGAAAAGAACAATTTAAAACACGCAACAATCTGCCGGCGTTCAAAAGTAATGCCGTTAAAAATTTTCAGTGCGGTGCCGTACAAAATATCATCTGCACGACATACCAGTTCTTCGGCCGTTTCGGGCGGTATGCCCAATGCCGATATAAAAAACGACACCGTTTCTTCGCTTAAATCAGCAGCCTGATATCCCAGCGTCTGCAAATAAGCGCGTGCGACATCATGCAGACTGTGGATTTTTATGGCAGCCATTGGTAACTCCAAATTTCAGAAATATGCCGGCCTTTCTTTACAACGGAAGCCCTGAGCTCCGAAATCTTTCCGTTGGGCTTGAAATCAATATAAGCCGTTAAGCCGCCGGTTGTCGGGTTATAGATCAGCTGCTGTTGAACAATTTCGCCTTCGCTGGCCGAAACTTCCAATACGGCGATGCCTTTTTCCACTTCTTCCTGCATGTTTAAGATGTCAAAATCAATGACAAATTTACGCTTTTCTATTTCCAGCTGTCCGGAAACACCGCCTATTCCCGTTCTGGTCGCTGTAATATCCCCCGGAATTTTTTCAACGGGAAGATCCGTGAACCAGTGCAGATTATAGGAATACGTCAATTCTTTGCCGGCCGTTACTTTTTCGGCAGGAACCCAATAAGCAACAACATTGTCGTGTATTTCCTGATCCGACGGAATTTCAACCAATTCGACAACTCCCTTTCCCCAATCACCGATCGGTTCAACCCAAACGCTGGGGCGTTGTTCGTAATGAGCTTCAAAATCCAGGTAATGAGAAAGATCCCTGTCGCGCTGCAGCAGACCGAATCCTTTCGGATTTTCATCGGAAAAATTGCTGATACGCAAATACTTTGAATTATCCAAGGGCCGCCACAGCCATTCGCCGTTCGCATTTAATATCAACAGGCCGTCACTGTCATGGACTTCGGGGCGAAAATCATCAAATTTGTTTTTGGTATTTTCCGCAAACAAATACATGGACGTTAACGGTGCTACCCCCAGTTTGCCGATGTCTTTTCTGGCAAACAGGCGCGCTTCGACATTAACAATCGTATCGGCGCCCGGAATGATGGTAAATTTATATGCGCCCGTGATGCTCGGACTGTCCAAAAGAGCATAAACAACGGCCGAATTATCATACCATCTGGGACGCTGAAGCCAAAATTCCCTGAAAATGGGAAATTCTTCGCCCGTTGACACTGCCGTATCTATTGCCAGACCGCGGGCGGAGATGCCGTATTTTTGTCCTTCGGCCAGTGCGCGGAAATAGCTGGCTCCCAAAAAAGAAATCAATTCGTCAAAATAATCGTCCGTGTTCAACGGGTAATGCAGTCTGAACCCGGCGTACCCGATGTCCGACAGATTGGCGGTGTTTAACCGGTTGTGACCAAAATTAAAAAAATCGGGCGAATAGGTTAAAGGATAAGATCTGCCATTGATGACTTCGTTGATTTTGACGGAATTTTGGAACAAAGCTCCGGCATGGAAGAATTGGACTTCAAAGGGTTTGTGCGTGCCGTACCAAGGGCCTTTTTCTCGTTTAAAACGGATTGAGCGGTATCCGTCGTAATCAATGTCCTGCAATTCTTTGGGCAGATTGTTCCCCGGCGGTGCAAAAGGCAGTTCGGATAAAGCTTTGGCCTTTGAAGCCAATTTTTCAAAACTGAACGGACTTTCGGCTCGGTCAATGCTCAGCAGGGATTTTTCAATTTTATAATCCCTGTAAAAGAGGCTTCCCTTTACGGCAGCAAATAAAATTACGGCGGCTGTCAGTCCGATTGCAACGTACTTGATCTGTTTTTTCATTCAATCACCCAAAACAACGATGCAGGCACGCTGATTTTCCGGTACAGATCGAGACCAAAAGGTAAATAAATCCCCGTTTCCCGGAAAACAGCATTAATTTTGTTGTTTGATCCGCATCTGAATTATCCCTTCCTGCCCTAAAATATGCAAAAGAATATACGCAAGGTCAAGATGCTTTTCAAAAAAAGAAAAACAAACGGCTGTTTTAAATGGATTTTTTAATGCAGTCGGTATAAATTAAACAACTTCAAAGGAGGAGGGGATAATATGTTTAATCGTTTTGTTTTTTATTTTATATCCTTTTTTATTTGTGGTATTTACGCGACTTCGGCGCAAACTGTTTCTGCGGCGCCCGAAACAGCCGGAATGCCGCAACCGGTTCGGCAAAACGGGAAAAATGTTTCCGAAAAGCTTTTAAACATTTTTGAAATGCCGGATAAAAATGATCCGTATTACGACCAAAAAGTCAAAATCCGCAGTGAAGATACTTTTTTGCATGAACTGTTAAAAAGCGGAAAAGACGATCTGTCCGTCGAAATGTTAAATGATGCGTTGGCCGGATATAAAAGAAAACGGGCTTCGGGTGTGGCGGACAGCACGGCTTTTCAGGAATATCTGACCGAACGGAGCAATATCTGCCCGGAGTGTATCCGTGAAATCGTCGGTCGGGAATATACGGAATCTCCCGTAACCGCCGCCGGTTCGGATTCTTGCCGGGCCGTTTTGGAATCCAATAAATTTGCGGACAGACAGGACAAAATTGTTTTTAAAGACGGCAAAGGATCCGTTTTTGAATTTACGACATTCTACGGCGGTTGGGAAAATCTGCCCGAAACGGAAATGAAAGTCAGACAGGAAAAAGATCCTGTTCAAAGCGCCGTTGTTACGCCGGTTTATTTTCCGAAATGGCAGATGGAACGGATCGGTTATTTCGAATTAAACGGAAAATTATATGCTTCGGACAGTGATCCGGAAGCCAAAAAATTTTCTATTTTTGAATTTGTACCGGAACATCACTTTTTTAAGGACGTGTGTACGATTTCTTCCAATTCGGTAAATTTGGAAACGGTGTTCGGTCAGACAGAGCCCGTTTGCCAAAAAATTGTCAAAAAAGAATATACGCCGTTTTCTTTTGTTCCTCTGAATACGGTGATAGGAGCAGACTATACGGCGTTTCATCAGCAAATGTGCGCTGTTTCCGCAAAGCAGAGCGGTAAAGGCGAGGCTGAACTGCAGGCTTGTATTAACCGTATTCCCGGCGAAGAATATGTGCTGGCAAAAAACTCCAAAGGAGGCGTGACGGGCGGCAGAATAGATTATAATAATGATCAAAATTCGGAATATATTGTGCAGACTTCGTATGAATCGCCGCAGTGTCGGTATTCTTATCTGCGTGTTTATGATCCCGATGTCCGGGATACAAAATTGATAACAACGGGAAAAGTCGGCGATGTCTATCCGGAAAACAACGGTACCGGAGATTATTCGGTTCCGTGTGGCGGCGGAACACAGTCAATTGTTCTGATTGACGGTATTTATTACTTGCTGACTTCCAATGCCGACGGGCCCGAGCGGCTTGATGAGGTATTTACAAAACAGGACGGATCAAACGGTTTGGATCATTACTGTTCGTTTGCGGTACGGCGGATATATCAGTAATAAAAAAGCCACCCTCAGGGTGGCTTTTTTTAGCGTTCGTTTTGTTTGTGATTGAAAAATCCGGCCAGCTGTTTAGCCGTTTCTTGCTTTTTTTCGGGAATCGGTGCCATTGTATCGGCCGAAAAAATTTTTTTAATATTTTGTGCGGCTTTTTCGACTTTATCTGCGACTTTGGATACGCCCATGTAAATCTGTGTCGTTACCGGCAAATTAAATACACTGGTCAAAGACGCGTTCGGAATACCGGCCGCCTGTGCCGCTTTTTTGGCAAAGCGTGCGCAGTTCATGGCAACAGGCCAGTGATAAGTCGGCGGATTTTGAATGCTGTTTTCGACAAATCTGACGACATTGTCAAATTGTTCGCGGCTTAACTGATATGTTTTATGAAAATGATAGCTCGGATCCGATTTTTCCTGATCAAAAACATATCCCGGAACGCCGATTTTAATTTTTGCGGCTTTTTCGGGATCCGGCGTTTTATCTGCGGAAAAGCCGATCTGGCATTGTCCGACCGTTTCATTGTCTTTTTTGACGGCCAGATTAAAAAAGACATGACCGGAGTTATTATAAAAGAAATCAAAAATTTTGCCGCGTTTCGGAGCCTCAAATCCCGGTGCCGGCGGCAAAGAGTCTGCTTTGTGGTATTTGCGGGCAAATTTTTCAAACAACGGAGAAACTTCCGTCCGCAGGTCGAATTCATAGCTCATTCCCTTTTCGTGCGGGATTTTGGCAAAGCCGAGATTCGGGTGTTCGGCCGTTGAATAAACAGGATTATTTTGTTGTGTCATGTGCTTGCTCCAGCCATTCAAATGTACAATAGGCATCTCTGAGACAGTTTAGTTTTTGTTCGTTTGTCAAAGAAGCGTCTGTTAGAATCTTTTGCGCCCATGTAGGCGGCGTATTATCGGATAACACGTTTTCCAATCGCATGTCGATATCTATAAAAGCCATCGCATCGGCCTGTGTTGCAAAATGATTTGCATGTGCCGCCCGCAGGCCGTCGTCAATCAGGTTTTTCAGTTCTTCATCATTCAGTGTTTCCGTTTTTTCCGCAAATTCTTCGCGCAGATAACGCGCCGCGTAATAATAAAAGCGGCTGTTATTTGCTTTGGTTGTTTTTTCCGTGTCTTTTATCATTTTCATTTCGGCAAAAATCAGTCGGTCCTGAAAAAGGAAGGGGGAGCGGTCTTCCCCTTCTTTTTATTTTTTTTCTTTTAGCTTTTGGCGGATAATCATAACGATTTTGAAAAATTCCGAAGCTATGATGACCGTCGCGGAAAGGCCGATGATTTTCAACCACATTTCCGGCGGTAACGGAACCGTTCCGAAAACATAACCGCCGTACTGGCTGATCACGTACTGCAGCAGGAATGTCGCCACAAAAGCAATCAGCATCAGTTTGTTGTCAAAGAAATGTCTGAAGATGCTTTCGTGTGTCAGTTCCCGGCAGGAAAAAGCGTTCATCAGCTGGAACATGACAAACAACGTAAACAAAATTGTTCTGTTTTGTTCCGGCGTTCCGCCCAGAATATTATGTGATGTTTGCAGCATGAAAATAACGGAAATAAACAAGCCGCTGAAGATAATGCGCGCCAGCATTTCCTTTGTAACAATGCTTGCATCGCGGGCTGTGGGCTTGTTGTCCATCAGCGAACTGCGGATCGGTTCCAGACTGAGCGTTAAAGCCGGAGGACCGTCCATGATTAAATTGACCCACAACAATTGCAGCGCGGTAAACGGTGTCGGAAAACCGGCCAGCAAAGAAACCAGCACCACAATGACCGAAGACAGATTAACGGTCAGCTGGAACAAAAGAAAACGCTGGAAGTTTTCATAAATACCGCGTCCCCACTGAATGGCCTTGACAATTGTTGAAAACGAATCGTCCAGCAAAACGACATCGCTGGCTTCTTTGGAAACTTCCGTTCCCGATATTCCCATAGCCAAGCCGATATCCGCATTTTTAATCGCGGGAGCGTCATTAATACCGTCCCCCGTAACGGCCACTACGCATTTCATTGCTTTTAATGCTTTTACAACGCGCATTTTAATAACGGGCGTGCTGCGGGCAATAACACGTATCTTCGGCAGCAGATCGGATAATTCCTGTTCGCTTAAAGCATCAATGTCCTTTGCTTCCAAGGCAATATGATTTTCATCAAGCAAAGAGAGTTCGTTTGCAATTGCTTTTGCCGTAACAATGTTGTCACCCGTCAGCATCTTGACATCAATGCCGGCTTTACGGCAGTTGCGGACGGCTTCGAAAACTTCTTTGCGTAACGGATCGGCAATAGCGGTAAATCCGTCAAAAGTCAGATCGCTTTCAACTGTTTGCCTGCCGGTTTCAAAATCTGGGCAGGAATCCATTTCTTTATGCGCAAAACCGATAACACGGCATGCCTGTTCCTGAAAAGAAGTAATCTGTTGTTCGTATTTCCGACGTTCGGCGTCAGCCATGGAACACATGGACAGGATTTTTTCGGGACTTCCTTTGGTATAAACGGTATAGCCGTCGTCGCTGCGCACAATCGTTGTCATGTTCTTTGTTTCTGATGAAAACGGATAAACATGAGCGATGCCGAAAGATTTCCGAATTTGCAGGTAATCTTTTCCGGCTTTGTCCGCCGCCACCAACAAAGCGCATTCAGTCGGATTGCCGATAAAAGTATAACTGTTGTTTTCGATCGTAATGTCCGCCGTGGAATTTAAACTGAAATTTTGCAACAGATTTTTATCGGTAACGTCCTGCGGTAGCTTTAATTCGCCGTGTTCGCAAACCTGGCGGACGGTCATTCTGTTTTCCGTCAGCGTTCCCGTTTTATCCGAACAAATCACGTTGATGCAGCCGATTGTTTCACAGGCAATCATCTTTTTGACCAAAGCATTTTCTTTGGACATTTTAATGATATTGATTGCCAGGCAGATTGCTACCGTTGTCGGCAATCCTTCAGGCACGGCCGCAACGATCAGAACAATACTGGTGATAAAGGCTTCCGATATATTGCCAAGATCGGCCGTTCCGGCGGAAATAAACATTCCCAGCTGAATTAAAAAAGCCAATGCCGCCATCGAAATGCCCCAAACGGCAATGACACTGCCCAAATGAGCCAGTTTTTCCTGCAACGGCGTCAGGCTTTTTTCCGTGGACGAGAGCTCTTTTGCAATCTGTCCGAATTCCGTTTCGTTACCGACAGCCGTAACGATCATCGTGCCGGATCCGGCCGTCACAAATGTCCCCGAATAAAGCATGTTTGTCCGATCGGCCAGCGGTGTTTGCGGGTCTGAAAAAACAGCATCGGCGTCTTTTTTGACGGCTTCGCTTTCACCGGTTAAAGAGGCTTCCTCCACCCGCAAATCAATGCTTTCCAACAAACGGCCATCGGCAGGGACTTTAGCCCCTGTTGCCAGACAGACAATATCACCGACAACGATGTCTTTTTGGCCGATCAGGCGAATTTTTCCGTTCCTGAGGACTTTGGCGGGAATGTCGTCCTTCATTTTATTAAGGGCTTCAAAGGCTTTTGCGCTTTTTCCTTCCATAATCAGGGAAATGGCGACCGAAAGGAAAATAGCGACAATAATACCGACGCATTCAATGTATTCCGTTTCTTCACCGCTCAGACCGCGGGCGTAATTGACGCCGAAAGCGATAATCGCCGCAATAACCAACATCAAAACCATCGGTTCCGTCAGGTTGTCCCATATCTTTTTTAACAAAGATTCCTGAGGCGGGCGGGAAAGTTGGTTGATACCGAACCGCACAGCATTGTCAACGGCCTGTTCTTCGGATAAACCTTTTTGTTCCGAAACGCCCAGATCGTCTAAAACCTGCTGTTTAGTCTTTGTAAAAGCGTCCATCAGTAATACCTCTTTTAACGTTTTAAAAAAAAGACTCATGTACGAACTGAAAAAAGTTCAGTCTGTACATGAGTCTTGTTCTTTAAGACAAGCCAGGCCGGCATTACGGCCACGATGTTGACTTGTCACACACGGTGTGTGCAAACTACTCCCTCATGGGACACGTTGATATTAAGATGTCTTTTTAATCAAAGTCAAGTAAAAAGACATTATCAAAAAGAAAGAAAATTTTTGGAAATTTTGTCTAAAACACTGTTGACTTTTGGGGATTTTCTTTGTTATTGTATTTATAGTAATGACGAACAAGGGGTTGTTTTATGAAACATGATCATTTAATGCGTTTTTCCGAATTACCGGTCTCTTTTAAAGAAAATTCCAACAGAACCGCTCAAAAACGGAACTTTGCCGTCCAGATTAATGCCGCAATGGCGTTGACCGGACCGAACCACGGCAAAGACGGCAAAGATGATTACAGAACAAAAGAAGAAAAAATCGCGGCACTGGACAAGATTGTTTCTCAGGGCCAGGCGGATTTGGATTCCAGTCAGATGATGGCTTTGTTTTCGGCCTATCGTGACTTGAACGCTTTTGACAGAATGATCTCCTTGTATCAGAATGCGGAAAACGAAGATTTTAAAAAAGCGCCGATGGTTCGTGAACAACTGGCCGTTGCTTATCGCAAAGTACCGCGCGGCAAAGATCCGAAGGCTCAGACAAAACTGATTGATAAAATGTGGGATTATCATCAGTCCATGAACCTTTGCTTGGGATTGATTGATGAAGGGTACGGCAACGGTGTGTCTTATGAAAATATCGGCCGTTGTCTGCGCTATATCGCCGAAAAAACGGAAATGAAAGACAAATCAGCCGAAAGCCGCCGGAAAACCGAACTGCTGACGGATTCTGTTGCTCGGCTGGAATCGGGGTTCATGGCGACGTTGGAATCTTCCGTCGGTATTCAGGCCGTTCACGGCAACATTATTCTGGGAAATACCGATAAAGCCAAAGAAACGGCAAAAGTCGTTTATCTGGCGGCGTTGCGTGACGGGGCAGAAGAATCAAACGATTATTTCTGTGTTTCAGCGGCTTTGCAGGCAGCTTGCGTCGCCGGTGAAAACAAAGACGTGATTGATCATTTGTACAATCGTTTGGAAAACAGCTTGCGTTATCAGTGGGAACTGGACGATATTTCCCGAGATATGGCCCGAATATCCCAATCTATGCCGAACGAACAGGTTACGGCAATCTGCAACCGTCTGGAAGGATTGAAAAAAACAGCCATTCCTCAGGAAGACGAAAAGGGCAGAAAAACAGACGCGATCGTTTTCTCGCACCAATTAAACAAAGATCGTTATATGACGGAAGATCCCAAATTGCAGGCTGTTTTGGATCACAGCTATTCTTATCGCGGTTGCGGATCGGCATTCCGCGGTACCAACCGGGTCGGCGGAAATATGGCGTTCGGCGGACAGTTGCCGGATCATACGGTGTCCAGAAAAGATCTGCGGCTGTTTACCGGAGTGGTTAAAATGACTCCGGCAGATCTGGGAATTGAATTTAAAGAACCGATTCCCGGTGTTGATATGGCCAGACTGATTTCTTCACCGTTGACGGATATTAAAGATCCCGAACTGTTTATGTGCGTGACCGATAAATTTATCCGTCAGACTTTTACAACGGAACATTTTGCCGGCAGCGATCTGCATATGGAAAATAATGCGCTGGCTAAAGAAAAAGTTCTTAACGGAAAAAATGAAATCGAATACGAATCCCGTTATGACGCAACGGTTAAATCCGTGTTGCGCGCCTGCGGAAAAAAAATTAAAGACAAAGACAAAAACGTTGATACCAGAACAAATATCTCGGCCATTTTTGCTTTGGGAATGGGGGATTGCCGTCATCATGCACAGGTTAAACAAATTATGTTTGACATGTGGCAAAAGCAGCAGATGAACGATTGCCTGAGCGATATGTATTATGCGGCATGGCAGGGAAAAACCGTTGATACGAAAGGGCCGCAGGCACAAAAGTTTTTCGATATCCTGGACACGGAACTGCGCACGGCCGATGTCGAAGTCAGAATGCCGGTCGTAATGCATCAGGAAGAAAAAAAGAAATGGCATAACGATACGGACTATACCATACTGAAAGATCAAGACGGCAAACCGATTATGGTGGATAAACTGTATTCCCCCGTAATGACCGAAGACGGAAAATATCTTGTTGATGAAACACAAAAAATGCACAACCTGGAAGAACATACTTTATGTTGGCTGATCAAAAAAGACCGGGACGGAAATTTAACGCAATTCGGTCTGCGGGACGCTTTTTATCAGGACTTGCATTACGATTGGGGACATCAGAATGTTGATATATCCGAAATCAAAGTCGTCAACGGGAAACCGGAAATTCCGGCTGGACATATCCCCGGCGAAAAAACATCAACGGGAAAACCGATCGCGGTTTACCAGGGGCCCGCGGTTTACAACAGCGGGAAAAGGGATACCGTCGTTTCGAACAGTATCGGACGCGATGTCTGTCTGGTCGGCATACCGCTGGACGGATTTGCCACACCGGCAGATTTCGTTAAAATGATCAAAGATCGGGACGGTATGGCCGATATTATGCAAAACGTTTTGTTGAAAGATCCGGAAAATCATCATTGGAAAGCATGGCGTCCCGAAAAAAAATCATCGCTGCATAAGAATATTTGCGGGCAGGAAGCCTCTTCTGCATCAAAAGCTGCAGACGAAAAACAGCAGCAAACGGAACAGGCCGTGAAACAAGGCATCTTTAACAAAAAAATGACACAAAACAAAGGGAAATAAAATGAAAGAAGTTGTTTATGAAGTCATTTGCCCGCATTGCCATAAAAGAAACAAAGTCTATGTTCTTTTAAGTGATGATTTTAATGAAAAAGAAGAGTTTCATTGCGATTTTTGCGGATTGGAAATCGGCGCTGTTTCTGCGGCGGAACCTCCTAGAACAGAATATGTCAGAGAGGAAGAATAAAATTTCTCCTGCTGCGCACTGTTGCAAAGAAACGCAAAAATATCCGAAGGATTAATTGCGGGCGGATTTTGGTATCCGAAAAACTGTCAAGAAGCCTCCCTTGAAGAAGATATCGAGGGGGCACGTCAAGAGCACGGAAAATCATTGTCATAAGATAAACTGCAGATAAGGCAAAAGGGCTTTTGAAAGAACCACCCCTACGGCAAAAATTCTGCCCGAGAAAACAGGGAATAAAAAAAAGCGTCGTTCAGGCGCTTTTTTGTTTTTTATTCTTTAAAGAGCTTTTTTGGAAAAGAGGTCTGGTTTATACGGATCGTTTTTGCCTCAACAAAAGATCGTTTGGAAAAAACAAGAATAATCCGCTTTTATTTTTAGCAAAAAAGCAAAACAGGGCAAAATCGGTGAAAAAAAGAATTTTTATCTGATACACTCTTACCGAATTTTGTGGTGTGTTTTTATGTTTGTAAATCTTTTTGTTTTTAACGACTCGGCAAAAAAAGTAAAAAAAGTGTAAAAAAATCTGTTGAATGAGATTCAATATATTGTATCTTAGTAAAATAAAGATCCGTCTTTTTTGATAATGAACGCTTTCGCAAGCCAGGGATTGTATTTGATGTCTTTTTTTAAACCGCGTTTTCAGGGATATAAAGTATTTCTTTGTCCGGTATTGTTTTCTTTGTTAACGGTTTCCTGCGCAATTCAGACAGAACCGACAACCCTGGGGGAAAGGGCTGCCCGCGCTTCGGTTGACAAGGCGGCTTTGTTCGGCGGTCAGGAAGAAATCATTAAACCGATTACTTTATATGAAGCCATTGCCAGAGCAATTAAATATAACTCCGATCAAAAAGTGGCGTTAATGGAACAGGTGGTGGCTTACGGTATTGCGGACGAAGCGTCATCAATTGATCTGTTGCCGCAATTGGCGGCCAGCGGCGGTTTTTCGACGCGTTCAAACCAATTGGCCGTTTCCGCCGATTCTGTTGAAACCGGTCGACAAACACTGGAAGAATCCTATATCGAAGACAAATCGGTTCGCGGTGCACAGTTGCAGGTCGTATATAATGTATTGGATTTCGGAATCAGTTATGTGAAAGCCAAACAGGCTTCGGACAAACGTTATGTCAGCGAAGAAATTCGACGCAAATCCGTTCAGCAGATTGTTCATGAGGTACGAACGGCTTTTTGGAAAGCGGCGGCGGCGCAAAGAATTATTGAAGATATGGGGGTTTTGATCGCGGCCGTTCAAGATGAACTGGTGCGCATCAATGCGGCGGATCTGTCAAACAAAACGACTGATCAGCTGAAGGAACAAAAAAAGCTGCTGACGGCTTTGAAAAGTTTGATGGATCTGCGCAATGACATTCTGACGGCCAAAGCCGAATTGGCCGCATTGATGAATTTGCCGCCTCAGACAGAGTTTTCTTTGGATATTCCGCCGGATATGGATCGGCCCAAAATCGTTAAGGATCTGGGGCAAATCGATCTGGAACATTTTGCGCTGGTTAATCGGCCGGAATTGCGTATCAATGATTACGAAGCCCGGATCGCGGCATTGGAAGCCAAAAAAGAAATGCTGCGCCTGTTCCCGGGCATTGAATTCAGCGCCGGCATTAATTATAACTCCAATTCTTATTTGAAAAATAAAAACTGGGCTGATGCCGGTATGGGAATAACGTGGAATTTAATGACGTTATTTTCCCGGCCGCAGGCAATTCGCCGGGCGAAAAATCAGGAAGAACTGGAACGTTTGCGCCGATTGGCCATGACAATGGCGGTAATGTCGCAGGTCAATGTGGCGTATCTGCAGTTACGGCAAGCTGCAGAAGGATTCGAGGTCGCAGAGTCCCTTGATAAAGTAAATGAGAGCCTGTGGCAGAAATCTTTTATTGAAAAAAACAAAACCGCTCAAGAACGACGTGACACTTTATTTACGGCCGTGGATCGGTTGGTATCGCATTTAAAACGTGATTTTGCCTATGCCGATTATAAAGGGGCGGAAAGCAATCTGTTCGTGGCATTGGGCGTTGATCCTTTACCGCGTTTTGTCGCGCAGGCCAATATCAGATCTATTGCCGAAACATTGGAAGATAATCTGTCCCGAAATGCTCCGCGCGGGTTTAAAGATGTATCGTATGATCGTCCGCCTTCGGACAGAGCACAACTGACGGCGTTAAGTAAAGATCAACGTGCAAAGTTGCTGGAATGGTCAGGTCTGCGCCGGGTTGATAAAAAAGAAGCACCGTTAACTCAAAGAGCCGTAAATGATCCGATCTTATTAAAAGGAGCCGTTCCTGCTTCGGTTCGACCGAAACCGCCGGTACAAAAAGCAACACAAAAAACAAATAAGGCCATTCCCGCCGGATTTAAGCTGTTGCAATTATCTTCGTTTGAACAGTTGGAAAAATCACAAACATATTGGCAGGAATTGATCGCCATAGATCCGACATTGGCGGCTTATTCACCGATTTATCGGGAAGTCTGCCTGA
Source organism: uncultured Alphaproteobacteria bacterium (assembly GCA_944393745.1). GTDB lineage: Bacteria > Pseudomonadota > Alphaproteobacteria > CAAGCB01 > CAG-977 > UBA11549. The sequence goes on from CALYBD010000018.1 coordinate 25,246, forward strand.
ACGGAAAAATGCGTTTCAGAACATTTATTGCCGATACGGAAAGTCGTTTGAAAAATATCTGCCAACGCTTGGCGGCCGAATTAAAGTCCTGCCTGATCGTTCAAAAGTAGAACAGGTTAATATTTAAAGGCATAACTTGTTCCGGATTTATACGACAAAAGATCGTTTTATCTTTTTTAGGGAATCGGGGTATAGCGGACTATACAGAGATATAACGGGATAAAATACCGGAAAGCCTTAAATTTCGGGCGACCATAAATTTTTCGCGGATCGTTTTAATTTTATTATGCGTTTTTAAAACTTATCAAAAAAGTCAAAACGAACTTGCGTGTTACAAAAAGACTTTATCGGCAAAACATTTCATGCAACAGATGTTTTTGGGACAACAAGCTCGGTTATTGCAGGTGACGACACATAAAACGTTTGGCCGAACGGCTTTTTTAAGGAAAGAACAAGGCGAAGGATTTTCCTTGCAAGAAATAAGATCGCCGAAAAAAATGATCAGAATGATTTTTTGCTCTTGACTTAAACTTAACTTTAAGAATTACCCTGTTCTTATCTTGTTTAAATTTAAGTGAGGAAAGAAAATGAACGTGTTTCCGATGATCAGTTCTGCCGTTGTTGGCGCATTGTTAACAGCCGGCGCTTTTTATTGTTTTTGCCCGGGAAAAAAGAATACCGGCGATCATTTGGTTTTAACGCAGGAATGGGATAAAACTTTTCAAAAAAGCGACAAAGTCGAAACGCGAAAAGTAACCTTTAAAAACCGTTTTGGCATAACTTTGGTCGGTGACTTGTATATCCCCAAAGAAAAGGGGACGGAAAAACTGCCGGCGATTGCCGTTTCCGGTCCGTTCGGCGCGGTCAAAGAACAAGTGTCCGGCTTGTATGCTCAGACAATGGCGGAACGGGGCTTTGTAACATTGGCGTTTGATCCGTCCTTTACGGGGGAAAGCGGCGGTACTGTTCGTGATGTGGCCTCACCCGATATTAATACGGACGATTTCAGCGCCGCGGTTGATTTTTTGACTACGTTGCCGGAAGTTGACGCGCAAAAAATCGGCATTATCGGCATTTGCGGCTTTGGCGGTTTCGGGTTGAATGCGGCGGCCCAGGATACGCGTATCAAAGCAACGGTTACCTCAACAATGTATGATATGACCCGCGTAACAGCGAAAGGTTATAACGATTCAATGTCTGCCGAAGACCTTTATAAAATGCGCGAAGACCTGAATAATCAGCGCACACAGGACGCTCAAAACGGCACTTATGCAAAAGCGGCGCCGTTACCTGACAAACTTAACGGTGACGAACCGCAATTTCTAAAAGATTACGTTAATTACTATAAAACACCGTTAGGTTTTCACAAACGTTCCATCGGTTCAAACGGCGCTTGGAATGCAACGTCCGCGTTGTCTTTGATCACACAGCCTATTTTAGCTTACAGCGGCACAATTAAAAATCCGGTTCTGATGATTCACGGGGAAAAAGCGCACAGCCGCTATTTCTCGGAAGACGCTTTTAAACAGCTGAGAGGTGATAATAAAGAGCTGATGATCATTCCGAATGCAAACCATACGGATTTGTATTATAAAACGGACGTGATTCCGTTTGATAAAATGGAACAATTTTTCAAGGAAAATCTGAATAAATAGCCCACTTTACTATTCACTACTAAAATTGTCGACTTTTATCAAAGACGTATTTAAAAATTGCCGATCCAAAGAAAACAGCACCTGAACAAGGTGCTGTTTTTTTTATTATATACACTCTTCTTCCTTAGATCGGAACGGTTCATTATAATCGGCTGATATTTTTTCTTAAAAGTGACAAAACGCATTTCATCAAAGGGCTTGTTTAAGTGAAAACACAAGAAGATATCGACTTAAAGACAAGCATATTCAGGCCTGTTTTTTTGTTACACTGAAAAACAAAAAGGAGAAAAAAATATGCTGATAGCAGAAAACAAAACAATTAAAGTCAGTAAAGGCGGACTGATTTTCGGAATTTTAATGATTATCGCCGGTATTTTAACCTGGCTTAACCCTGATACGGCTTTGCTGGCCATGGCGCTTTACTTGGGAACGGTATTTTTGTTGGGCGGGATCGGATATTTATCGGCGTTTTTTGCCTATCCGTCCGGCGGCCTTCTGGCATTAGGGCTGTTGGATATTATTGTCGGTGTCATTTTAATCACGAATTTAGGCGTAACGGTTTCTTCCCTGCCGGTTTTACTGGCCGTTTGGGTCTTGTGCGTCGGCGTTATTCAGATTGCCTTCAGCATTGATGCCAGATCTTCCGGACTGGTTTTTTGGAAATGGACTTTGGCCTCGGGCATTATCGGCGTGTTGTTCGGATTTTTAATTCTCAGTCACCCGATGATCGGTGTATTTACAATTTCTTTGATGTTGGGAACATATCTGATTTTATACGGCTGCCTGGGGGTAGGAGAATATTTCGCTTGGAAGAAGTTGTTAACCGTTTAACAAGGGAGAAATGTCTCCCTTGTTTATTGATATCTCAGAGCCTCGATCGGGTCCAGTTTCATAGCCTTATACGCCGGGAATACGCCGGAAACCACCCCGACGACGAAAGCCACCGTAAACGACAAAACGACTGGCCACAGACTGAACGGAACATTAACCTGGTAAATATGCCCGCCTAACTGCGAAAACCCTATTCCCAAAATCAACCCGATTGTCCCGCCGATCATCGAAATCAAAACGGCTTCAAACAAAAACTGCAACATAATCCAGTTATTCGGTGCCCCCAAAGCTTTTCGGATTCCGATTTCACGCGTTCGTTCCGTAACGGAAACCAGCATCATGTTGACAATGCCGATGGCCCCGACGACAAGAGAAATAGAAGCAATGGCCGCCAATAAAATCGACAACACCGTTCCGATCAATTTAATGTTTTCAACGAATTCGGCAATATTAAAGATTCGAAAATCGTCCGGATCTTCATCTTTGATTTTATGCCTGGCGCGCAGAAAACGAGTAATGCGTTGTTCAATAATGTTTAAATTTTCCGTTTCCGAAAACTTAACCGCGATATGATTAACCGCATTTAATTTTGCATATCGGTTAAAGCGTCGCTGAACCGTCAAGAGCGGCATCATGATTGCCGAATCCTGATTGGCGCCGCCGGTACTTGATCCTTTTTCCTTTAAAACACCGACAATATTGAACGGTTGATTTTTAATACGGATTGTTTTGCCGACCGGATCTTCATAAGGATACAATTCCGTCATGACTTCATGACCGATAACGACATTTGTCGTTCCTTTACGGATATCCTGCTGATCCAGTCCGCGGCCCTGTGCTATTTCCCAGTTTGCCGTTTTCATATAATCCGGTGTTGTTCCGGTAATTGAAACGCTCCAGTTATACGGCCCGTTAATTGCCTGAGCACTGGTACTGAGAACGGGCGCGACGACTTCCAGTCCGCGCAAATTTTTCAAAGCGATCGCATCGTCCAATGTAATGGACGTCATGGGTTCGGACGTTCTGACGGCAGCTCTAGGACGTTGAGACCGAATAATCAATAAATTGGCTCCCATGGCGACAAAGCGTTCCTGAATGATGTTTTGAACGGTCTGGCCGGCGGCAACCATCATCACCACCGCGCAGACGCCGATAATAATGCCCAGCGTTGTTAAAAACGACCTCAATTTGTTTCCTGTCATGGACAGGCAGGCTTCATGAAGAATGGATTTTATCATTTCTGCTGTTCCATATAAGCTTTAACATCGCCGTCGTAGGCAATCATTCCGTCAACTATTCTGACCAAACGGCGGGCATATTGGGCAATATCGGGTTCGTGCGTTACCAAAACGATCGTAATGCCTTGTTCTTTGTTCAGCTGCTGCAAAAAAAGCATGATTTCGTCACTGGTTTTACTGTCCAGATTACCGGTCGGTTCATCGGCCAGGATCATTTCCGGATTATTGATCAAAGCGCGAGCAATGGCGACGCGCTGTTGCATACCCCCTGAAATTTGATTGGGATAACGGTTGGTAAAGCCTTTTAATCCGACCAGTTCCAATTTTTCTTCGGCACGTTTAATTCGTTCTTCTTTGGTTGTATCATTGGCATAAATTAACGGCAAAGACACGTTATCCGTCAAAGTCCGACGCATCAAAAGGTTAAAGCCCTGAAACACAAAACCGATCATGCGGTTGCGAATATAAGCCTGTTCGTTGTCATTCATTCGGGAAACTTCTTTACCGCCCAGGATATACGTTCCGGACGTCGGACGATCCAGACACCCCAAGACATTCATAAAAGTTGATTTCCCGGCGCCGGAAGGTCCCATAATCGCGACAAATTCGCCTTCTTCAACGGACATGTTGACGTGTTTCAACACGTCCTGTTTCATGCCGCCGCCCATAAAATAAGTTTTACAAACGTCCTTAATGTCGATGACAGTTTTGCTCATCAAGGCCCTCCGCGTTTAGAGGGAACAACTGTCGTCAAATCCTCTAAAATCACTTTTTCGCCTTCGGTCAATCCGTCAAGAATTTCCGTTTCCAACAGATTGGAAATGCCTTTGGTTACTTTGCGGGCAACCGGTTTGTTATTTTGCAGGACATAGATAATTTCCTGATTGGGCTTTAACGACTTGCGTTCCTGAATCAAACGCTGACGGTCGGCGTTGGAAATCCTTCGGGTAGACCGAACGGCTTTACTGGCCGGACGGAATTGAAACGCCATATTCTGCAGTTTTAACACACTGGCTTTTTCTTCCACGGTAATCGTTACGTATGCCGTCATGCCCGGCAAAAGGCGCAAATCATCGTTTGATATGGAAATAACGACCGTATACATAACGACATTTGAATCCTCTGTCGGCTGCAAACGAACCTGTGTTACGGTACCTTTAAAAACATTGGACGGGAATGTATCGACCGTAAAGTCCACTGAAAGCCCCGGTTTGATCTGGCCGATATCGGCTTCGGAAATTTCGGCTTCAATTTGCATTTTTGTCAGATCTTCGGCGATTGTAAACAATTCAGGCGTCTGGAAACTGGACGCAACGGTTTGCCCTTCTTCGACTTCTTTGGTAACGATAATACCGTTAACGGGGGAAACGATATCCGCGTATCCCAGGTTACGCTTTGCTTTTTTGGCCTGTGCGATGGCTTTGTCATAAGTCGCCTGCGCATTGACAACGTCCAGATCGGCTTCTTCCCATTCATAGCGCGCGATAAAGTTTTGTTCATAAAGTTCTTTGTTGCGTTTTGCGTTAAGCTTTGCGTAATCCAGCTTTGCCTTGGCATCCGTCACGGCGGCCTGAGCTTCTTTTAAATCTTCGGCCAGCGTAAATGTTTCCAGCTGAGCGATCAGGTCTCCTTTTTTAACGACGGAGTTATAATCAACGAATACTTTTTCAATAATGCCGGAAACCTGCGTACCGACGCTGACAACGTTAACCGGCTGAATGGTACCGGACGCCGTCACATCGACACGGATCGGGCCGCGCGATACGGTTGTCGTATCATAAACGATATCGGATTTTTTACCGAAATGTTTGTAATAAAGGCCTGCACCGGCCAAAGCCAAAATAACAAGAATAACAAGCACTTTTTTCATAGGTTAAAATCCTTTTTTCGTCCTGAAGGGATCAATCAGCCCGATTTTTCTGATAATATTCGTTTTGGCAATCAGCAGTTCATAAAAAGAACGGCTTCTGGTCGAACGGACATCGGCCAGCCGTGATTGTGCGTCCAAAACCGTTAAAATACTTCCTTTTCCGGCCTTGTAAGCGCCCAAAGCCACTTTGGCGTTTTGATCCGCGGAAGCAAACATGGTCAAAGAAATTTCATACGTTTTTTTGGCCGTAAAAAAGTTTTGGAAAGTCGTCCAGACTTCATGCTGAATATCGTTTTCCATTTGTTTTAGTTCGGCTTTTCTTTGTTCCAGCTGATAGCGCGCCTGAGAAATCTGATATTGATTTCTAAATCCCGTAAACAGCGGTACCGTCATCGACAAACCGATACTGCTGGAATACGATCGCGGCCCGGAATTCGTTAATTCGTCATCGGCATTCAAACCGGCCGACACGGAAAAAGAAGGAGCGTTTTGGGCTTTTTGCAGTTCTATTGTCGATTCGGCTTGTTTAATGGCAGCCTTTTGCGCCAGGATATCGGATCGATTGTTCAACGCCGTCCGGAACAAAGCCTCTATATCCTGCGGCAAAGAAAAATAATCCATGGAGTATTTTTCTTCATACAAATTCAGGTCCTGATCCGGTGAAAAGTTCAATAAAACGGCCAGACGACCTTTGGCCAGTTTCAACGTTTCTTCGGCCTGAGTAACACCCAGCTGCGCTTCGGAATAAGACGTTTCTGCCTGCAGTTTGTCCGACAAAGCCGCCAGCCCCAATTCGTAACGTTTTGAGGCGGCTTCATATGCAGACAGAGCGGATTCCAGCGTTGCATTGGAATTTTTATATTCTTCCTGAGCGGCAAATACCGAATAATACGCCTCCGCCGCATCAAAGATCAGACTTTGCAGCGTATCGGACCGTGTTGCCAAAGCGGCATTCAAGGACTGCCTGACAATTTCCGTCGAAGCTTCGCGTCCCCCGAAATCATACAGCAACCAGTCCAAAGAAAGCCCTGCGGACAACGGAGAAGAATTTGAATCCCGTCCGTTACGGACGTGCGTATCCGTCTGGCGTATGCCGGCCGTCAAATTAATCGTCGGCAGGTAATCGGATTTGGCCTGCCCGTATTCCGCCGCAGTGGCCAAAGCCCCCATATACAACTGACGGGTTTGCGGATTTTGACACAAAGCCAGATTGATAACATCTGCCAAACGCAGCTTTTCGGTATTGACGTTTACCCCGGAACAGACCGGAGCCGTCGGCAAAACAGGCACGATTTTTTCAACATCAAACGGATCGGCCGCGGCGGGTGTATAAAATCCCGAACAGAACAAAAAAAGCAAAAAGTATTTTTTCATTATCCCGTTCTTTTGCCGAAAATGAAAAAGAAAGTTCTTTTTGTTTGACATTGTTTTCATAAATTTTTTAAATACGCTCCAAGTCAACGTTATCTTATTCCATTACAAAGAGTCAACGATGTTTCATTCTATCTTTAAGGCGAAAACATTTAAAAGAGGGTTATCTTTATGCTTTTTTTTCGCATTATGCCTTATTCTTAACGCATGTAAGGAAGAAAAACTTGCGAAATATGTTTTCTTTTTTATCGGCGACGGCGCTTCTTATGCACAGCGGCGTCTGACGGAATTGGCCAATGCGGAAAAGATGTTTATCAACACACTGCCGATTCAGGGCAGCATGACGACTGCCGCCGTTCAGTCAAACTTGCCTGACAATGCTGCCGCTGCCGGTGCTTTGGCTTCCGGCAAACAGGTGGAAGAAAGCATGATATCCATGCTGGGAAAAGATCTGCCGGCCGTTCCGTTGATTACTTCCGTTGCGGCACAAAACGGCTATACCGTCGGTATTTTGACCGACACGGCTTTGGACGATGCCGTTGCGGCTTCTTTTTACGCTCATTCGCCCAAAAAGCAAAATTATTACGATATCGCCGTTCAAGCTAAAGACAGCGGCATATCCCTGATGATCGGACAGGCTTTCAAACGCCCGAAATCCTTTAAAAAAGAAGATCTGAAAGATGTTTTGCGCGCCGGCGGATACAAACAAATTTCCTCCGTCACCCAAAAAGAACAACTGCCGTCGGGGAAGGTCATTACGGCTTTCAGAAAAATTCCTTTTGCCATTGATGCAAAGGCAAGTTCGCCGTCTTTGGCTTTATTTGTTGAAAAAGCCATTGAAAAATTCAGACAGGAAAAAGGATTTGTCCTGATTACGATTGCCGGAAAAATGAATCAGGCGGCACAAATGCATGATACGGCAGCTTTGATGCGGGAAATGGACAGCTTTGATCTGGCGGTCAAAAAAGCCTATGATTTTTATCGGGAACGTCCGCAGGAAACGTTGATCGTCGTTGCGGGAACCGTGGAAACGGGCGGCATGACGCTGGGCATCAATAATTCGGCGGATTTAAATATTGATGTTTTGAAAAATCAAAAAACATCGGCCGAATCCTTTAAAACCGTTATCAATCGTTTCCGTAAACGCCGCCAGGTCGGCGCTTCTTTGGAAGACTTCATGCCGCAGATTGAAAAAAATTTCGGACTGTTGCGCTTATCCAAAGAACAAAAGAAAGAATTAACGGCTCAGGCAAAGAAAGAAGATGAAGCCGCCAAACAAAAACTGGCCATGAACTTAACGGCCGCAGAACTGTCCGAATTGCGCGAAGCTTACCGTTACAGTATGACGGACACGACCAAGCGCCCGAAAACAGAGGCTTATTTAAACAAATACGGGAAATATGATCCTTTGCAGATGGCACCGATGCGAATTTTGGCGCGCCGCGCAGGCGTCGGTTATTCCACGTTCGGCCAGACGGCCGTGCCGATTCCCGTTTCCGCAGTCGGTAACGGTGCTTTTTTCTTTATGGGCAGCTATCCGCAGACGGCTTTGTTTGAAAAAATTTTACGGGCGATGGGATTGCCTTTACCGGCGGTAACGCCCCATGAACCGGCGCCACAAACAACGACGCCGGTCACGCCGACCGCTTCGGATTCGACAACGTCTCCTGTTCCGGCAACCGATGCAAAAAAAGCAGCTTAGCTTCTTCGGCCTGTTTTTCTTTTTCCAACCGTCCGTATTTTTTAAATTGCCGGACGGCAATCGGAATTGAAACTAAAAAGCCCAAAAAGTCCGCTGCCGGAAAAGTATAAAAAACACCGTCCAGACCGAAATAACGCGGCAAAATAATCAGCCCCGGAATAATAAAAATCAGCTGACGGCTGAGCGCCAGAAAGGCCGCCGTACGCGGACATCTGGTTGCCTGCAAAAGAAAACTCGTGGCAACGGGCAGTCCGATCAGGGGGTATAATAAACTGATAATCCTCAATGCCGTTGACCCGATCGAGATCAATTCCTGATCATTGCGATTAAAAATCTGAATAATCTGAACGGAAAAAATCTGTAAAAAGCAGCAGCTGATTATAAAAAAGAATGTCGAGATCAACAAATTCAGCCGATAAATTTTTAACAGGCGGCCATATTTTTGTGCGCCCAGATTAAAACTGATAACGGGCTGAGCGCCTTCACACAAACCGATCACCGGCATAAACAGCAAAATCGTCACGGAAACGGTTGCTCCCAGGGCAGAAACGGCGATATCTCCGCCGTATAGAATCAGCGATTTGTTAATAATGGCCTGCATTAATCCGTTTGTCAGCTGGATCAAAAAAGGTGCCGTTCCGACAAAACAAATCATCATCAAAATCTTTAACGAAAAAACCGCATATCTTTTTCGGAATCGATATAATGCTTTTGAGGAAAGGAAAAAGGACAACGACAGGGCAAAAGAAAGAATCTGCGCAATAACGGTAGCATAAGCAGCCCCCGCGATTCCCCATTTAAAAACAAAGATAAAAATCGGATCCAAAACGGTATTGGTGACGGCGCCGGCCAGCATAACATACATTGCAATATGCGGAAAACCGCTGGCACGGATAAAATTGTTCAAGGTCATGCCGGACATCATAAAAATTGATCCGAGCAACGTAATTTTCAGATACGTTTTCGCATAAGGCATAATTGTCGGCGTGGCTCCGTATAATTTCAGCAACGGTTCCAAAAACAAAAAATGCAATAAAATAAAAACAATGCCTATTACGGCAATCAGCATAACGGCGTTTGTAAAAATTCTTTCGGCACGCGGAATCTTTTTTTGCCCCAGACTGACGGCAAAGTTAACACTGCCTCCGATACCGATCATTAACCCGAACGCCATTTGCAAAACAGTTGTCGGATAGGAAACGGCGACACCGGCCAACCCCAAAGCACCGATACCGTTACCGATAAAAATACGGTCAACCAGGTTATAAGAAGCATTAATCAGCAGACCGATAACGGCCGGCAAAGCAAATGTCCATAATAACCGAGGGATCGGATCCGTCCCGAGCTGAAGTCGTTTTGTCTGCGTCATTGTTTTCCTTTTTTATCTGTATCCGTCAACAGGTGTATAAGGATTTTTATTTTTTATCCAGTAAAAAAATCTTTTTTTGACCGATCAGCGCCGGTGCCCGTACTTAAAACAATAAATTTTCGAAGAAAGGGATTGTTCGCTGACGCTCACCCCTCAAGGGGGCCGCTCGGACTACCGTCCTGCGCGTCGTCACCTGACGGTGACCGAACCCTTTTATCAAGGCTTCTTCTCCTCTTTCGCCCGCCATAAAAAAAGCGCCTTCCCGGCGCTTTTAAATGGCGGAGAGAAAGGGATTCGAACCCTTGATAGGCTTTGACACCTATACTTGATTTCCAATCAAGCTCCTTCGGCCTCTCGGACATCTCTCCTTAATGGATCAGGGGTAGAAATACCCCATTTAACGTCCAAAAACAACATTTTTTTTATTTTTTCTTCTCAAATATCATTTTTTTCTTGTCTTTTTAATCTTTTTTAAAAATATTCATTAGTATGTTGAATAAAGAAAAAAAATAAACAGTAGGTTTAACAATTATGTTCCTAGGACGCCTTTTAGGTTGGATTTTTCTTTTATCAGCCGCGTTTACCGCATCGGCCGAAGCCGTCGCCGCCCTGAATACCGGCGAATATATCAGTTTGGCAACCTCTGACGTTTTAACCATCATTACCGGCATATCACCGAAACCGGACAATTCTTTTGCCGGTATATTGCTGCTGTGGCCGGCATGGACCAGCATCGGATTAACAGGGCTGGCCTTGATTTTCCTGTGCCGCAAAAAGAAATATAAAAACTCCTTTTCGGCTAAATAACACGCTTTAATTTTTATTATAACAAGATTGATCGGTTAAATCGTTCCCCGTCTGCCGTTCACCGCCGGGAAACCGATAAACGCACGCCCCAAAAACAGATAACGACACTCATTTTTTGCCGCGATATTTATTCGTCCCCGATTCTCAATGCGGAAATAAAGGCCGACTGCGGAATTTCGACTTTGCCGAATTGCCGCATTCTTTTTTTGCCTTCCTTTTGTTTTTCCAACAGCTTGCGCTTTCTTGTAATATCGCCGCCGTAACACTTGGACGTAACATCTTTGCGGAAAGCGGCAATATCCTCTCGTGCAATGATTTTTCCGCCGATTGCCGCCTGAATCGGGATTTTAAACTGATGACGCGGGATCAGAACCTTTAATCGTTCGCAAATCTGTCGGCCGCGCCGTTCGGCATCGGATCTGTGCGCCAAAAAAGATAAAGCGTCCACGGTTTCTCCGTTGACCAAAATCGTGACTTTCACCAGATCTCCGGTTTGATAGCCGGCGACCTCATAGTCAAAGCTGGCGTATCCCCGCGTGATCGATTTTAAACGATCATAGAAATCAAAAACAATTTCGTTCAACGGAAGGTCGTAAACCAACATCGCGCGGGATCCGACATACGTCAGATCCTTTTGTACCCCGCGACGTTCCGTGCATAATTGTAAAACGGATCCCAAATATTCATCCGGAACCAAAATCGAAGCCTTTACCCAAGGTTCTTCAATGGAGGCAATCTTCGTTACTTCCGGAAAATCGGCGGGATTGTGCAATTCCTTTAAAGTCCCGTCCGTCATGTGCATTTTATAAACGACGCTCGGAGCCGTCGTGATTAAATCCAAATCAAATTCGCGTTCCAAGCGTTCTTCAATAATTTCCATATGAAGCAGTCCCAAAAAACCGCAACGGAATCCTTGACCTAAAGCAGCCGATTTTTCGGGACTATATTCAAAGCTGGCATCGTTTAACTGGAGCTTGCCCAAAGCGTCACGCAGGTTTTCATAGTAACTGGTGTCCAAAGGAAACATAGAGCAAAACACAACGGGCACACTCGGCTTAAATCCGGGCAGAGGCTCTGCGGCCGGACGCTTATCGTCCGTAATCGTATCGCCGACTTTTGTATCGCCGACCGTTTTGATACCGGCGGTGATAAAGCCCAGCTCTCCGGCCGTCAGCCGATCAATATCTTTCATTTTAGGCGTAAAGATGCCCACACGTTCGACTTCATGCGTCGTACCGTTTGCCATCATTCGGATTTTCATGCCTTTTTTTAAAACGCCGTCTTTAATGCGCACCAAAATAATGACCCCCAGATACGGATCATACCAGGAATCAACCAACATTGCCTTTAACGGCGCGTCCGCATCACCTTGCGGTGCGGGCAGCTGCGTAACAATGCTTTCCAGCACGTCATCAATGCCGATACCTGTCTTTGCGGAAGTTTCAACCGCATTTGACGTATCAATACCGATAACGTCTTCGATTTGTTCTTTAACTCTTTCGGGCTGAGCCGCCGGCAAGTCAATTTTATTAATAACCGTCACCAGTTCATGATTGGCTTCTATTGCCTTATAGACATTTGCCAGCGTCTGCGCTTCTACTCCCTGAGACGCATCGACAACCAGCAAAGATCCCTCACAGGCAGCCAAAGACCGGCTGACTTCATACGTAAAATCGACATGCCCCGGCGTATCAATCAGGTTCAGCTGATATTCCTGCCCGTCTTTGGCTGTATAGTTCAGCCGAACGGTCTGCGCTTTAATCGTAATCCCGCGTTCACGTTCCAGATCCATGGAATCCAAGATTTGATCGCGCATTTCGCGTTCGGTCAACCCGCCGCATCTTTGGATCAGCCGGTCGGCCAAAGTCGATTTGCCGTGGTCGATATGCGCCACGATGGAAAAATTGCGAATATGAGATAAATCCGTCATTAACACCCTATACTCAACAAGCACCTGGCACTAACATATATGAAACTGCGTTTCGATCAAACAAAATCTTTTTTCCGCTCTTTTATTTTTTATTTTATTTATGTTATCCTGTTAAAAAGTTTAAAAAAAGGATCTTTGTATGGCAGCATTTCTTGATTTGTTTCTTCCCTCTTTTACGATGCTGTTTGTGACCATGGATCCGATCGGCAATATGCCTATTTTTATGAGCTTGACGGAAAGCCCGCGCCCCGGATACCGACTGTTAATGGCCAGACGATCCGTGCTGATCGGTTTTTCCGTTATGCTTTTTTTCGCTTATGCCGGAGAAGCCTTTTTAAATCTGTTGGGGATATCAATACCGGCCTTTCGCATTGCCGGCGGAATAATGCTGTTCATTGTCGCCTTGCAAATGATTTTTGTTGAGGAACAAAAGGAAAAAGCCGCCGAAGAAGCTTCAGACCACCCCTATGAAAATGATGTGTCCGTTTTCCCGTTGGCAGTTCCTTTGATTGCCGGACCGGGCTCCATTGCTTCAATTATTTTGTTAATGTCGGAAAGACACGGCGATTGGCGACAACAGGCGTTCGTCATTGGCTCTTTAATCGCGGTTTGCCTGATTACTTATGTATTATTCCGGCTGTCGAATCACTTTGCCCGCCTGTTCGGCCAGACGATCAACACGGTCATTTCAAAATTACTGGGCATTATCCTGGGGGCAATGGCTTCACAGTTCATTATTGACGGAATTTACGGCTTGATGTCATAATGAAAAAAAACTCTTGTCAAAAAAGAACGAAAGCGTTATACAGGTTCTACTTTATTCGTTGGGGAATAGTTTAATGGTAGAACAGCGGACTCTGACTCCGTTAGTCTTGGTTCGAGTCCAGGTTCCCCAGCCACCTTGAGAGCCAAGTCGTTGAAAACAAACGAACTTGGCTTTTTTGTGCTCGGGGAAATGTTAGCAGTGCTAACAAAACTGCTAACAAACCTTGTTAGCACGGGCGGTTGTCATGACATTGTACAATCGCGGTTATTCTTATTATGCCATACTGCGTGTTTCCCGAAACGCCTGCCACCCTTCCGGTAAAAAACAGGTCTGGATTTCTTTGCGCACGACAGACAAAAAAATAGCTCAGCAACGTTATATTGTGGTAGCATCGAAAATCTTAAATCAAGAGTTAAGCAAACATCAAAAACGTGAAAAAATGGGCTACAACAAAGACGACAATACTTTGGACTTTGACAGGCAACAGGCAGAAACCTTCGCTTATGAATGGCTGTTAAATGCCATCAATGAGGAAAAAGCCAAACAAGCGGGTAAGGTGCTGACTTCCGAACCTTATATGCAACAGTTTGCCATGTTGCGTTCGAAGTATTCTTTGGCGGATTATTCGGATATGGAAAAAACGGTCAGCTTGTTTTTGTTGCGCAACGGCTACCCGTTTCCTTCGGAAGACACTGCCGATATTTTGTTTGAAGCTTTTATGCGTGCCGTTTTGCAGTTTTGTTCTTTTATGGCGAAAATGGCCGCCGGGGAGACCCAAAATTTCCCCGAACGTCTGTTAAGCGGTGTTCCGGCGGCGATTACGTTCGGATCTTATGCATCAGGAATAACGACAACAACGGCTAAGCCGCTCAAACCCGATCTGACATTGGTTCAGTTGGCGGAAACGTATAACAACCTGGAATCCCGCAAAAATGCGACAAAGGATTCACAGGAGCGCATCTTAGCCAAAACCCGCGTTTGGCAAGAGTTGCTCGGAAAAGAAAAGACCATTCGCACGCTTACCAGTGACGACCTGCAAAAAGCGGTGGCGGAAATCCCCTTTATCACCAAAGGCTTTGCGCGGACACATCAAGGAAACTACAACGTATTTCACGACATAGCAGAGGGTCGGAAACACCCCTCAAAACGCATTTCTTCCAAGACATTGGGGGAATATATCAGCATTGTGAAAAAACTGTTGTCCTGGGCTGTGCGTTTCAAGTACCTGCAGGAAAACCCTTTTGATTGCGTTGACATACCGGTTGCGAAAAACGATGACGAAGGCGTTAAACGTCTTCCCTTTACGTTAAATCAATTAAACGCAATTTTTCACGCACCGATATATACGGGGTGCCGCGACGATAAATCGGGATATAACATTGTCGGAGAAGCTCACCCCCGCCGCGCACGATTTTGGGTGCCGTTGTTAGGATTGTTTACCGGAGCCAGATGTAACGAACTGTGCCAGTTATTGCCGTCAGACATTCATCAAACGGAGGGTGTTTGGGTTATCAGCATTAACGATGAAGGCGACAAACACGTTAAGACAAAAGCCGGCATTCGCGAAATCCCCGTTCACCCCGAGCTGATAAAGATGGGCTTTTTGGATTATGTTCGGCAAATGAGAAGGGAAAAGCGACTGTTTCCGGAACTGAAACCTAATGCCCGAGGAGCCTATTCGGACGAGATGTCCCGTTGGTTCGGTCGTTTTTTAGAAACCGTCAACCGGACATTAAAGGCGAAAGACCGAATGGGGAAAGGTCATGTGTTCCACAGTTTTAGACACACGTTTCGTACCGAACTGCGCAATAACGATGCAAGCAATGAGCACGTTCTGCGCTTAGGCGGTTGGGAGCGCGGTTCTTCTTTGGCTGACCATTACGGGACGATCAGCATGAAAGTCCTTGAGAAGACAATGGTTGAAAAAGTCCGGTATGACGGTCTGGATTTAAGCCATTTGTACGTATAGCAAGGAAAAAAACGCGGCATTTTAGCGAATCGCTTTTGCTTTCACAGCGCAACAGACTTGCAACCTATAGATGAATAAATAACGACCAAAACAGGCTTAATGAGTATTTTTGAGGATAGCCTGTTTTTTGGGGATTTTAATCGGTTTAACGCATTGAAAATAAAAAGAATTTTGGCATTCTTTTTTAGGGTAAAAAATGCTTTTTTTCTTCCATTTTTTGTAGTTTTTTGCTAATATAATTAAGTAATCAACAAATATATTTTTTCAAACTGCGGGAGCTTGTTGATTGGACTTTGTTAACCCCGCCAAAAAGGAGAGCAAAGTGGCAATAATTCTAAAATATCCAGCATCATAACTATATAGATAAAACTGTTGCACGGCTTCATGTGTGTATGTGTTTATTTCGCATTAACACATGTTGCTTCTTTGCACACGTTATAAATCTATATCTTAACTTCGTTAATATTGGCGAATGCGTTTGCCAATACAGTGTAATTTTGTGCCCAAAAGGCTGAAAGGTCAAAGCATGTTTAATTTAAATACCGGTGATAATCACAGTAATCAAACACAAGCGGAAAGCATCGTGGATAAGGCTATTCTCGAAATCCGGGGATATATTAAAACGGAAGAAGATTCCTATAAAAAACATCAGGAAACGGGGATCGATTTGCTTGTTTCTTTATGTCAAAAAACGGCTCAGATAAAAAAGTCTGACACCGCTAAAAAGGAGCTAAAGGAAAGAGCAAATGAAATCATAAAGCGGGTTACAAAAAACGGCAAACAACCGGTTTGTAACAGCCTCTTTTTAAAGCTCTTCTATGTCTGTTTTTATCGCGATGACAATGAGAGTGTGACGTCAAATGCGTTTTCTCAAAAGAAGATGACCTATTACAACGCATATCTGTATTGTGACAGGAAATATGGAAATGAAGATTCTTCATTTTCTAACTTAAAAGAGAAGCTTCAAGATGACGGGATTACATCCGTTCGGAAATTATATGAGCTGTATTCTAAAGAATATTCGGATAGAAACAAAGAGGATCGTACAAAATATCCGACCTTTACTCATAAGGACAAACTCTTTTCCATACATTCGAAACTTTTCAAAAAAGTTGTGGATGAGGATAAAGAATTTGTCGAAACTTTTGAGGAAAACGGTTTCAAAATAATGGTTCAGGTTTCCAAAAAATCGTACGAGAAGGCCGCTTCTTAAATCTAACGACTGTTCGCTTGATGCATGAATAAAACGCATCAAGCGAATAATTGCACGTTCTGTCATGGAGGTGTGAAGATGTATCAAGCGAACATCTCCTGTGTAGCTGTACGCGGGAACAGAAGCGTAAGGCTATGTTTCGTGTATATGTGCAAATGTGTATCAAACGAACACTTAATTGTTTATGGAGAATGGTAATGAAGAAAGTTCAAATTACTAAAATAAAGAAAAAAAACCGATCAAAACAAACAAGACGTCATGTACTGTTTGCAGAAGAATTTGATAAAAATGCAAAATATCAATTAAAGAAGCTAAGCAAAGCTATAACCGAATATGAAGAAAATGCAGGAGAAGCAGGAAAGCTTCTTAAACGCATATCAGGTAATAGTAAGATTTTAATTCAGCCAAGGGCACTAGCTCCTTTTGCTAAGAGAATAACATCAAAACTTAACGAGTACGGATGTAATTCGGCATATATGTTTACTATTATCATAGGAGACCTTTTATTTGGAATAGATGACCTTGAAAGGAAGTCCAAGGAAATTGCAAATTTCAGAAGGCAGGTTCAGGAGTGGTTAGAAGGCTATGACTATATAGCAACCGTCGCTTTTGATTTTTTCAACAATGTAAAATTTGCCAATAGCGGGACATGTGTGTCTCCTCATATTCACGGGATCTTTTTTGATGAAATAAAGAAAAGAGGCAAAGAAAAGATAAGCAGGAAAATCAAGAATGATTCGGAGGAAAACTGCATTCTAAGGCCTTTTGAAATTAAAGAGTACAGCAGGCTGATTGATGCGGTTCATTATGCTTTCAAGGGCCCTTTTGGCGGGAAGAATTACTATGAAATCGTTGAGGGGAAAAAGGGGAAAAAAGTTCGCAAAAGAACACCTCTAACATTGAAGGACTTGATAACCATTATTCAAAACTTCAAAGACACCCCTATAGACGCATACTGTTTCGCCGGAGGGAGGGGTATTAGTCTCTTACAAGAAATTCGTAAGGAGATGAAGAATGCATAAATTAACTAAAGAACAAAACGATGTCGTGTTTTGCAATAAACCCCGCATTTACATAAATGCGGGGGCAGGAACCGGTAAGACCAGTACGATATTAACCTCTATTGCTCAGCGGATTGAAGAGGCGGTTCCACCTTCCAATATTCTTGTTTTGGCATACAATAAAAAGATACAGCAGGAAATTCAAAAAAAAGTTCCGAGGAATGTTCTTGTCTGCACCTTTCATGCGTTTGCGAAGAAAGAATTAAAACGATATATGCAAAAAGTTCCAGACCTGCTCTCTCCGGAAGAGACGGAAGCGTTGATTATTCGTGCAAAGAAAGAAACAAAAACAAAGGGGAAAAGCGAAGATTTTGTGCAAGCCGTTTTGGCGGCGAGAGAGAATCCCTCATATTTAAAAAAATTTAAACCTGAGTATCGAACTGTTTATGAGAGGTATGGTTCTCTTTTAAAAGAAACCCATCGATTTGATTTTGCGAAGTTAATCCGGAAACTTATTTTTGTTTTAAAAAAAGATGAGGTTTTTCTGAAAGAACTTCAATCTCGGTACACGCACATTTATATTGACGAGTTTCAAGACATTTCTAGGAAAAGATTGAAGCTGTTAGAATGTTTAACATCCGAGCGAACACATCTCTTTTGTGTCGGAGATTCCGATCAATCCATTTACGGTTGGAATGGAATTGACGAAAAAAACGTTGAAATCGCCATAAAGATATTAAAATTAAGAGTTTTTAATTTGACGCGAAGCTATCGTTTGCCCACAAAAATTGTTTGTGCGGTAAATCAATTATTGAAGCACAATCAAAACCCTTTAAGGAAGAGTTTAACTTCTGCCAAAAAGGCTGATGGAATAATAAAGGTCTTAAGCTTTTCTAAAGGAGAAGAAGAGATTTCTTTTATAAAACAGAAGATAAAGGCGTTGCGTCAAAAAGGCATTCTCGACAAGGATATTGCTTTATTATTTCGAGTAAAAAAAATGTGCACGGAATATAAAAATTGTTTGCAAGTGAATTGTTATTTTTCAACAGTTCATCAAGCAAAGGGATTGGAATTTAAATATGTTTTTGTCGTAGGAGCCGAAGACGGTCTTTTCCCGTGTATTCCAAACATGAACAAATTGAGTGAAAAAGAGTGCGCGGTGAAAATGCGGGAAGAAAGAAGGGTTTTTGCAGAAGCAATCACACGAGCTTCTAAGGGAGTTTATATTACACACTTAAATAATTGCCTGCGTAAAAACAGAATAGCTACTCCTTCTCCCTTTTTGTCCGAATTAAAGCTATAATGAGCATGCTCATTATGCCCCCACGATTGATAAGGTGCAGAAGGAAGAATTACTGTATGTCTGCTGAATTAGAGGCAACGGGTATCCGGTAACTATTAAATTGGTCAATCTTATGTGCACCGGCGCCGGCTTTTCGACGATTTTTCGATACAGTGATAAAATGGTCAATTTTTAAAAGCATCAATTAAGATGAGCTCTTAAAAAAAGAATTTAACCAAAAAAATGTTTATAATGTATTTGTTTTTACGGTTATAGTCGTAAAAACATTTGATTGAAGATGTGTTTTGCGGTATTATCTTTTTGCGGTTTGGAGAAGAACATATGATTTTAAGACCTGATTATATTAATGCAATAACCCCGTATATTGACGCACCGTTTGTTAAAATTCTGACAGGTATCCGACGTTCCGGAAAATCAACCATATTAAAAATGTTGGCTGAGGAACTGAAGGGGCGCGGTGTTCCTGAGAAAAATATTATAACGTACAAGCTTGATAACATTGAGTATGAGGATATAACGGCAAAGGCCTTTTATGACAGAGTAAAAACGGAACTTGCGCAAACCGGTAAAACGTATTTGTTTTTTGATGAAATTCAGGAAATCCCGTCATGGGAGAAAATTGTCAATGATTTAATGCAAAATGAAAACGTCGATATCTATGTTACCGGTTCGAACTCTCGAATGTTATCGTCTGAAATATCAACATACTTAACCGGCAGGTATGTTTCTTTTTTAGTGTATCCTTTATCTTTTACAGAATTTTTGACCTTTAAAAAACAATACACGCAGATTAAAGACCCGCATCAGGAGTTGCTTGATTATATTCAATGCGGCGGTTTTCCGGCGACACGTCTAAAGGAATACACCCCTGATGAAGTCTATACGATTGTTCGGGATATTTATTCTTCAACAATTTACACCGATATCGTCAAACGCAATCAGATCAGAAAAGCAGATTTGTTAGAACGTGTCGTGCGTTATACATTCAGCAATATCGGTCAGACATTCTCAGCTTATTCCATTGCGAAATACTTGAAATCGGAAAACAGAAAAATTGATAACGAAACAATTTACAGTTATTTGGAAAAGCTCGAAAAAGCCTTTATTTTGTTCAGATGCTCCCGTTATGATTTGCAAGGTAAAGAGATACTGAAAACACAGGAAAAATTTTATGTGGCTGACCCTACTTTGCGTTATGCGGTTTTGGGGTATTCTCCGGACAGCGTGGCCGGCATGCTTGAAAACATCATCTATTTAGAACTTCGCAGAAGGGGATATTCCGTATATGTCGGAAAAACTTTAAAGGGAGAAATTGATTTTGTGGCGACCAAGCAAAATGAAAAGATTTATGTACAGGTAACACAGAAAATTAACAACCATGAAACCGAATTGCGCGAATACTCTCGATTGTTGGACATTCAGGACAACTATCCTAAATACGTTTTAAGAACCGATGATTTTGCAAAGGGAAACTATCAAGGGATCCGCACAATGCACGTAGCCGACTTTTTGTTGGATAACAGCTTTTAAAATGAGCGTGCTCATTATGCCATCTTGACGATTTTTTTATAAGAACTTTCATAATGAGCATGCTCATTATGTCGCCAGATTTCCGTTGTTAGTAACTAACCGATTTTTTGATGTTTTTATAATTGCATTTCTCTGTTAGTTACAATCACCCAATCGACTGCAAGGCTTGAATAATGTTTTTCGGATTTGACCGGTAGTAACCGGATAAGGTACTGACTGACGAATGTCCGGATATCTGCTGAATTAAAGGCAACGGGTATCCGGCATCCATCAGTCGGGTTAACACGGTCGCTCTTAAACTATGGCACCGATACTGGTTATCAAGTCCGACCGCATCAAACACCTGCCTGAACATATAGATGATCTGTTGCTTTGACAGAAAGCCGCC
>CALYBD010000019.1 GCA_944393745.1 uncultured Alphaproteobacteria bacterium
ACAACAGGGAAGTGCAAGAGCTGCTCCAGCGGATACTACCTCAGCGGCGGATCTTGCTATAAAGAAAAATCGTGCGGATCAAACTGCTCTTGGTGCGACACGACAACAGGGAAGTGCAAAGCCTGCAAGTCCGGATACTCTCTTTGGTCCGGAAAATGTACGCTGGGCGGAGTTAGCCTGGATCCGGTAGGTCCGGTAAATCCGGTAACACCAAACACTTGCTCCGGAGCTAACAAGCAAAAATGCGGAGACTGCTGCTGTCCGACGGGTAATTCCTGTTCGTATTACAGCAATCTGAAGTATGCAGTGTGTTACTGTACTGCTGTACTTGACAAAATCATATAATCTCTTTACTTTTCATGCCGGCGGCGGATTAATCCGCCGCCGTTGTACTGGTCGTACGGACATCAGTTTTTTGGGGTTCTTGCCATTGGCACGACCCAACCCCTGTCCGGAGGACGTTAAGCCTGTGGCGCCGCCACCCTGTCCGGAGGACGTTTTCCCCCTACGGGTAGTACTGGTCGTACGGACATCAGTTTTTTTATGATTCTTGCCGCCGGCACAATCTGATCCATGTATCTAAAAGATGTAATCCCCGCACGGGTAGTGCCCCGTCGGGAGGGCATGATCCCCCTACGGGCTGCTGGTCGCAGGGGGTACTGGCCGTACGGGGTACTGGCCGTACGGGCATCAGTTTTTTTGGGGTTCTTGCCGCTAGCACGACCTAATCCCCTGTCGGGAGGACGTTAAGCCTGTGGCGCTGCCACCCTGTCCGGAGGACGTTGTCCCCGTACGGGTAGTACCGCCGGCCGCGTACGGGCGCTGCCACTGTCATAACCGCCACACACATACCCTTTTACGTGTACATCTTTCCCAACCTTTTTCTTTATCTTTTTAAACAAAAAAGCTTTTTTCATTTTGTTTTTAAAAAATTAGATTGTTACACTTTTGTTACAAATATGCCCCCCCCCTCCATGTTTTTATAGAAAAGCCTTCTTTATTCGCCGGATAATATAAAAATGATAACTTTTTTTAGTCAGGAGGGTACTATCATGAAAAAAATTATCTGTTCACTTGCTTTTGCAACAGCATTAACCGTCGTTTCTACGGCAAACGCCGCGGTTATGACAAACAATAATAATTTTGATAAATTACAAACCGTTCAAAAAGAATACTGCATAATAACCGTTGACGGAAGAGAAGACTGTAGCAATTTAAAAAAACCTATCCTTGACCCAATCGTTCCGGTTAATCCCGACCCCGTTGATCCTGTCGTTCCGGTTTTCCCGCGCGATCCGATTATCTTTGATCCCGTGACCCCGGTTGTAACGACGGCGACGGTATCGTCCTGTCCTTCCGGAATGACGAAGTCTGCGGACGGCTGTTGCTGCCTTAATAATTAACAAGGAGCACTATCATGAAACAATACCTGCTTTTATTGGCGGGGCTGATGATATTGGCTCCGTACGGCCAGGCTGACGCCAAAGCCGTTAAATTAGGACGCGGAAACGCTTACTCCGTTGCCGCCGATGCCAACTTGAACACCGGCGCTAACGATACGCAGCTTAAAAAAGGAGAATGCGAAACAAACGAAGAATGTCCCAGCGACAAAAAGTGCATGGGTTATAAATGCGTCGACGTTTGTACTCAACCGACGCCCCGACCGGGCATGACGATGGCTCGTATCTGCGGCGGCAGAAAATGTATCACGGATCCGGACACGCCGCACGCATTCAAATGCGTAGACAGCTGTTATAATGTTGTGTGCAAGTCGGGATATACGACAGAAGTGACCAGTAACGGCTGTTGTTGCGTAGCGACTTCCTGTCCTTCGGGGCAGAGGTTGGAAAACGGCAAGTGTGTTGCCAACTGCACCGGCGTAACATGCAAATCCGGTTACAAAGCGGTATCCAATTCTACCGGCTGCTGCTGCGAAGCGGATACGCCGACGTGTTCGGCGGCGCAGGTTTACCACCCGACACTGAAAAAATGTGTTGCGAAGGTATGTCCTGCCAACTGTGCCGATATGTGCTCTAAAGGATACTGCACAAGCTGTAAGGCCGGATATACTTTGGGCAGCGACGGTATGTGTAAATCTACGGGCCTCAAAGTGTGTTCTGTAGGCTGCCAGACGTGTAACACATCAACCGGAAAATGCTCCGCATGTAAATCCGGCTATGACCTGAAAAACGGAAATTGTTATGCGTTAGCGATTGACCGCACTTGCACGCAAGTACCGGGACGCGGGTGCTGTACTGCGGCCCAGCTGGCAGATCCGAATGCGCTTTGTTTCCAAACAAACGTAATAGATGCACCGGCGTTACATTAACCGAATGACAAACAGCGGGGAAATTCCCCGCTGTTTTTTTTGCCGCCCCATAAAAAAAGCGGAGAAGAAGTCTCCGCTTTATCTGTTATTGATCGGTTATTTTTCTTTTATCCGGTCATAGGCCCAATCCAGCCACGGGCACAATTTGCGTACATCGTCCGTTTCAACCGTCGTGCCGCACCAAAAACGCAGTCCGGCCGGCGCGTCTTTATAGGCATTGCAGTCAAAAGCAACCCCTTCATCGCCCAACAGTTTGACCATTTTCTTTATAATTTCTTTTTGTTCTTCGGCCGTTTTTTTCTGAAACCAATCGGCCTTGATCGACAGGCAAACGGACGTATTTGACCGATATGCCGGCTCTTGTGCCAAAAATGCCGCCCAATCCGATTTCGAAACAAAATCCTGCAAAACCTGAAAATTTTGTTTTGAACGCGCAATCATACCTTTCAAACCGCCGACGGATTTTGCCCAGTTCAGCGCGTCAATCACGTCTTCCACACACATCATGGACGGCGTATTGATCGTATCGCCGATAAAAATGCCTTCGTTTAATTTGCCGTTCGCCGTCATGCGGAACAATTTCGGCATCGGCCAGGACGGTGTATAGCTTTCCAAGCGTTCCACCGCCCGCGGGCTGAGAATTAAAACACCGTGGGCCCCTTCTCCGCCCAGAGCTTTTTGCCAGGAAAACGTCACAACGTCCAGCTTATCCCACGGCAGATCCATGGCAAACGCCGCGGACGTCGCATCACAAATCGTCAGCCCCGTCCGGTCTGCGGCAATCCAGTTGCCGTCCGGCACGCAAACACCGGAAGTCGTCCCGTTCCAAGTAAAAACAATATCCCGGTCTTTATCAGCCTGCGTTAAATCCGGCAGCTGTCCGTAAGGCGCATCAAATACGCGCACATCGGTCAGTTTTAACTGTTTGACAACGTCCGTGACCCAGCCTTTGCCGAACGATTCCCAAGAAAACATATCAACGCCCCTTGCCCCCAGCAAAGACCACAAAGCCGCCTCGACCGCCCCGGTATCCGATCCCGGCATAATCCCCAGGCGATAAGTATTCGGCACTTGTAAAACTTCCTTCATCAAATCAATTGCCAGCTTCAGCCGTGAACGCCCTAAAGCCGAACGATGCGAACGTCCTAAAACAGTCGTATCCAAAACATCTGCCGTCCACCCCGGGCGTTTGGCGCACGGACCGGAAGAAAAATGCGGACAATCCGGCTTTTCAACAGGTTTTTGAATCATCTCTTTTTTCCTTTTTTATAAATGAGCTTCCAACGCTTTGACTTCGCCGATCAACGTCTGCGCTATCTCTTCGGCCATAGCGGAAATCCGCGCTTCGTCTTCGCCTTCCAACATAATGCGAATCAACGGTTCCGTTCCGGAAGGACGAATCAATAAACGACCGTCGTCCCCCAAAGATCGTTCCGTTTTATCAATGACGATTTTAACCGCATCACTGTCCAAAGCCGCTTTGGCCAAAGCACGGTCCGACAAACGAACATTTTTTAACAACTGCGGCACCGGTTCAAACAAATGCATGACTTCGCTGACGGCCTTTCTTTCCGCAACGACGGCGGCGCAGACCTGCAGCGCGGCGACCAGACCGTCCCCTGTCGTCGAATGTTCGCCCAAAATCAAATGCCCGGATTGTTCGCCGCCCAGGTTATATCCGTCCGCACGCATTTTTTCAACAACATACCGGTCACCGACCTGTGTACGAATATGTTTCATGCCGTTGGCTTTTAAGTATCTTTCCAATCCCAGATTGGACATCACCGTTGTGACAACGCCGTTGCCTTTCAGAATGCCGGATTTTTTCCATTCGCGGCTGATCAACGCCAAAATCTGATCGCCGTCAATAACCTGACCTTTTTCGTCACAGACAATCAAACGATCCGCATCTCCGTCCAAAGCAATACCGATATCCGCCCCGCTTAAAATAACTTCGCTGCACATACGGTCGGTATGCACCGCGCCGCAGCCGGCATTAATGTTGCGCCCGTCCGGATCAATGCCGATTGAAATGACTTCCGCCCCCAATTCATACAGCACCGTCGGCGCAACGCGGTAAGACGCACCGTTTGCACAATCCAGAACGACTTTCAATCCGTCCAACCGCTTACCGCGCGGAAAAGTATTTTTGACATATTCGATATAACGTCCGACAGCATCATCTAAACGCTTTGCCTGTCCGATCTGCGAAGACGGCGACAGGCAATCCTTCGTATCGCCGAAAACGCGTTCTTCGATTTCCAGTTCCATTTCATCGGACAACTTGTACCCGTCGGGGCCGAAAAATTTAATGCCGTTGTCTTCGTACGGATTATGTGAAGCGGAAATCACAACCCCTAGATCGGCGCGCATCGAACGCGTCAGCATGGCAACCGCCGGCGTCGGCATCGGCCCTAACAGCAAAACGTCCATACCGACCGCCGTAAAT
Organism: uncultured Alphaproteobacteria bacterium; assembly: GCA_944393745.1. Classification (GTDB taxonomy): domain Bacteria; phylum Pseudomonadota; class Alphaproteobacteria; order CAAGCB01; family CAG-977; genus UBA11549. Next base: position 4,779 of record CALYBD010000019.1, read on the forward strand.
CCGGCCGTCAAAGCGGATTCGATCATATATCCGGACAAACGAGTATCTTTGCCGATCACAACCTGTCTGCGGTGATCGCCGCGTTTAAACAAAGACCCGGCCGCAATCCCCAGACGCAAAGCAATTTCCGCCGTCATCGGTTCCTGGTTGGCTTTGCCTCTGACCCCGTCCGTTCCGAATAGTTTCCGTACCGCCATATCAAACTCCTTAAACATTTTTTCAACGGTTCAAGCCTGTCGGAAATGTTTTACCAAATCCGGCAGGGTGTGCAATACACTTTCTGTTACAAAATATACGATTGTTTTATTCCGTTTTTGAAGAATCGTCCGTATCCGTTTTTTCCGTTTCATCGGAATTTTCCGGTTTTTGATCAACAACGGGATCCGTAATCGGCACCGTTGAACGCGCCGAAACGTGAACCCCCGGTTCTTCGCGCGTAATTTCTTCCCCGCGTAACAGAGCTTTCACCTCTTCCGCCGTCAACGTTTCATATTCCAAAAGCCCCTGAGCAATCTTTTCCAGATCGTCACGCTTTTCCTTTAAAATCCGGCGGCAGCTTTCATAAGCTTCTTCGACCAAAGACTTAATTTCGGCATCAACCTTTGCCGCCAATTCTTCGGATACGTTTTTGCGCTGCGTCAAAGAATATCCCAAAAAGACTTCGCCGTCCGGTTCTTCAATGGCGATCGGGCCGATTTCCTTATTCATGCCCCATTGCGTGACCATATTGCGCGCAATATTTGTTGCCACACGAATATCCTGCGACGCGCCGGTTGAAATGTTGTCCGCGCCGAAAATCATTTCTTCGGCGACACGTCCCCCGAAACAAATCCCCATACGTTCCTTTAAATAAATATAAGACCGCGAATCTTTGTCGTCCGTCGGCAAAGACATCGTCACGCCCAATGCCCGCCCGCGCGGAATAATCGTTACTTTGTGCAGCGGATCGGAATGCGGCGATTCCAAAATCATCAAAGCGTGTCCGGCTTCGTGATACGCGGTCATTTTTTTGTCTTCTTCGGTCATGATATGGGATTTGCGTTCAGCCCCCATCATAACTTTATCCTTGGCATATTCAAATTCCGCCATTGTCACGACACGCTTGTTGCGCCGCGCGGCCAGCAAAGCCGCTTCATTGACCAAATTAGCCAGATCCGCGCCGGAAAAACCGGGCGTTCCGCGCGCGATTTTCATCACGTCAACGTCAGGCCCCATCGGACTTTTTTTCATATGAACGCGCAAAATCTTTTCACGGCCGGCCAGATCGGGATTCGGCACGACAACCTGTCTGTCAAAACGTCCCGGTCGCAGCAAAGCCGGATCCAAAACGTCGGGACGGTTGGTCGCGGCAATCAGAATAACGGCTTCGTTCGTATCAAATCCGTCCATTTCGACCAACAACTGGTTCAATGTCTGTTCGCGTTCATCGTTGCCCCCGCCCAATCCGGCGCCGCGGTGCCGACCGACCGCATCAATTTCGTCAATAAAGACCAGACACGGCGCATGCTTTTTGGCCTGTTCAAACATATCACGTACACGCGACGCCCCGACACCGACAAACATTTCCACGAAATCAGATCCCGAAATCGTAAAGAACGGCACGTTTGCTTCGCCCGCGATTGCTTTGGCCAAAAGGGTTTTCCCCGTCCCCGGAGGCCCGACCAGCAAAACGCCGCGGGGAATTTTACCGCCCAAGCGCTGGAAACGCGGCGGATCCTTTAAAAAATCAACGATTTCGACCAGATCGTCTTTTGCTTCGTCAATACCGGCAACATCGTCAAAAGTAACTTTCCCCTGCCCTTCCAGCATACGGGCGCGCGACTTGCCGAAGCTCATCGCTTTGCCGTTGCCGGCCGCCATCTGGCGCATAAAAAATATCCAGATTCCGATAAATAAAATAAACGGCAGCCAATAAAACAGTCCGCTCCAAAAAGAAGAGCTTTCCCCTTCGGGCGGTACGGCCGTCACGCGAACATCTTTATCCAGCAGTCTGTCAACCAATCCCGAATCATCAGGCGCATAAAGGGCAAATTTCTGCCCGTCGGTCAAAACACCGGCAATTTTGTTGCCCTGTAAAACGACCTCCTGAACTTTACCTTCATCAACCTGCCGGGTAAATTCGGAAAAAGCCATCATCACATGGTTTTTGGACGGAGACACTTCCTGAAAAGCGTCAAAAAGCGTAAACAGCAAAACACCGACAATCAGCCAAACAAATATATTTTTACTCACCTTAACCGCCTTATCCTATATAACCGGGCACGTCCACTGCGCCGTTTCGCATAACAAAGAATGCGGCGTAAACATGACCTGACAAGTTGTTGTTGTACGTTTATACCCTAAATGCGGCACAATAAAAAGCCCTTCGTTGTCAAAAAGTGCCGGTAAAACAAAAAAAGCCCGTTTGGGAAAAGATTTTTTTGCCGCCAAACGCTGTTCCAACGGGCCGACCGTTATTTTAAAAGGCAGCGGTTTTTCTAAAAAAAACGAAAATCTGTCCCAAGAAAAACGCTGTTCGTTCATAACCGTTACGGGCTTTGGCAAATCATGCAATTCCCTCCAGATCAGAATTTGTCCCTTTACCGAAGGAGCAAGGCGGCACCCGCCCAGCGTTGCCCCGCGAAAAGAAGCGGAACATATTTTGTCCGCCAGCGCCGCCAGCGAATCCGAACGCGGCGCGTACGGTCTGTCGGCAACAAAGCGTAAAAAATCCCCCAGACAAAACAACGCCGTATCCAAATCCAGCTCCTGAAAAGCGCCTTGTTGAAACAACAAATATCCTTTATCCGATTTGACAACGTTTTTTTGAATAAAAGAAGCTGCCTTTTCTTCCAGCTTTCGCCGTTCGGCACCGTAACGCAGCGTTTGTTCAAAAGCTTCGTCTATCTGTCGCGGCGTTAAAGTCCGACGCAGACGGCCGCGGTCAAAATCATTGCTCAGATTCGTTTCGTCTTCCACCCAGGATTGAGAATAAAAACGATTGTACGCCCGCAAATCTGCCGGTGCAACCCCCAGAAGCGGCCTTAAAATCCGTCCGAAATCCGTCAAACGAACGGCAGACATACCGGCCAACCCGACCGGCCCGCTGTTTTTCGCCCGGCGAATTAAAAATGTTTCGGCCTGATCCTGACGGTGGTGTCCCAGCAAAAGCGCCCGACACCCTTCCTGACGGCAGGCTGCGGACAACAGGCGATATCTGGCATCGCGCGCCGCCTGTTCAATACCGTGCAACGGTTTTTCGCCCGTCCATGTTAAAATCCGACGGTCAATTCCGCGTTGCGCCAACCGATCCGCCGTCAGACGCGCCTGGCGTGCGGAACAGGGCCGTAGGCCATGATCCACGATCAGCGCCAACAAATCCCCGCCGTACTGACGAACAAAATGATCAGCCAACAGGCACAAAGCCATACTGTCTGCCCCGCCGGAAACGGCGACGGCAATTTTTTCGCCGTTTGGAAAACCAAACGACTTCATCGCCTTTTCAAAAACGGCTCTGGTCTGCGTTACGGACATGAAAGTTTTTGAATTTCCTTTTCCAGCCGTTTTTTCATGGAATCGGAAACTTTCGGGTATTCTTTGGCAAAGTTTTTAAAAGCAATGCAGGCTTCTTCTTTTTTGTTTAATTTTGCCATTGTTACGCCCAGTTTAAACAGATTATCCGGTGCTTTTTGGCTGCTGCGGTAATTTTTAAACCCTTCGGCAAAAGCAACGGCTGCCTGTGAAAACATTGAACGCGCAAAAAACGATTCACCCAACCAATACTGGGCATTTCCGGCCAATTCGTCCTTGGGAAACAAGATCAAAAAAGCCTCAAACTGAGCCTGAGCCGTCTTATATTGTTTTTTCTTGATGGATGCAAAAGCCTCATCATACAGTTCTTTAGGCTTTTTCTTGCCGTATTTTTCCTGAACCTGCTGCTGTTTTTGTTTTGCCGATTGCGCGGCGGCGGCTTTTTGTTCTTTTTTCTTTTTTGCCGCTTCTTTTTGCGCCTGTTCCGCAGCATTTTTTTCAGATTCAAACTGCGCTATCTTTTTTTCGGCGGCCTGCAGTTTTTTTTCCATTTCCTCAAAACGCAGCGACATGTCGGCGCTGATGCGGTCTATCCGTTCCTGCAAACCGTCCTGAGCAAACTTTACGGTTTCGACTTCGCCCGTCAGCTGGCGCAACGTTTGTTCCGTTTCCTGCAGCTTCATCAACATCGTATCCAGCTTGTCCCCCGAAGAATCTTCGGGCTTTTTCGTACTGCCGACATAATTGTTGGACAGTTTTTTCTGCACACCTTTCAAAGCGTCTTCGATCCGGTCCAAACGTTCGGCCAGTTCGCCGATATTAATCGTAACTGCGCGCGCCGGGACAGCAAAAAAAACAATACCGGTTATCAAAACTGAAAAGATTTTTTTCATACTTTTATTTCCGCAAATAAATAAAGAGAATGCTTTATTATAAAGCACTCTCTTTTTTATGCGAATATTTTTTTATAAAGTTTATTCCGTCACGATCACACTGACCGTCCGGCGGTCTTCTGCCCAGCCTTTTGCCGTATTCTGCGTTGTCGCCAGTTCGGTGGATCCGAAAGAAACAACAGACACGCGATCCGGACTGATCCCGGACTGAACGAAATATTTTTTAACGGCATCGGCACGTTTCTGCCCCAGCTGCATATTATATTTTTCCGTCCCGCGCGGATCGGCATACCCCTGAATAATAATTTTCTTTGTCGGATTGGCCTTCAGCCAGGCAATCTGTTTATCCAGGACTTCTTTGCTTTCGGGAGACAAAACCGCCTGATTGGTAGCGAAAAAGACTTCGTTTTGTTTGAAAACTTCCTTAAAAGCCTCGCATTTTGTCGCATCGGAAGCACAACCCGTCAGCATCAACAAAGCGCCAAAAGCACCCAATAATGTTTTTTTCATTTGATATCTCCTTAATCCGTAAAAAAAAGCACCCTAAATTGTAGGGTGCTTTTCATCATCGGATAAGATGATAATTAGTCTTTAACCACTGTAACCGCACGGCGATTCTGAGACCAAGCGGCTTCGTTGGCGCCGACAACGGCCGGACGTTCTTTACCATAAGAAATTACACGGATACGATCGGCATCAACACCGCGGGAAATCAGGTAATTTTTAACGGTAACGGCACGGCGTTCACCCAAAGCCAGGTTGTAATCGCGTGTTCCGCGGTCATCGGTATGACCTTCAACAACGACATTCTTTTCAGGATTGGCCTTCAACCATTCTGCCTGTGTTTTCAAAACGGCAACGGCATCCGTCGTCAGATCATATTTATCAAAGCCAAAGAAAACGCGATCTTTTGCGTTTTGAACAAAAGCTTCGTCCTGTCCGGCTTCTTCTTCAACCGTAACGGAAACCATGACGTCTTCTTCTTCGACAGGGGTCGTGGAAGCACAGCCGGAAACCAGAGCAACGGCAGCCAAAGCGGCAAATAAATGTTTTTTCATGAAATTACTCCTAAAAACAAAGACAACTTGATCCTCTTGATAGAATTTAAATAAATTCTGCCCGTTACGCAACCTTTATTTCACTTTTATACTAATGATTAGATAAAAGCGGCGACCAGGCAGGGTCGGACGCATCAACCGGCGTAATCAACCGGCGTTCGTTATAGCCGGTTATATCAACGGCATAAATTTTTGTCGCACCGGGAATTCCCGAACGATTTGGCGGTTCCTGGCGGAAATACATCAAAATACGTCCGTTCGGCGACCAGGTCGGTGCTTCGACCAAATAGCCTTCCGCCACCAGGCGTTCGCCTTTGCCGTCCGGGAACATTACCCCGATATAAAATTTCCCGCCGGCCATTTTGGTAAAAGCAATATAATCGCCCCGCGGTGACCATACCGGTGTGGCATACCGGCCGTTGCCAAAGCTGATTCGTTTGACGTTCTTGCCGTTTGAATCCATGACATACAACTGCTGTGCGCCGCTGCGATCCGAATTAAACACAATCTTTTTACCGTCCGGAGAATAACTGGGCGATGTTTCGATCGCCGCAGAATTCGTCAACTGTTTAACGGCACGCGTATCCAGATCCAATTCGAAAATATCCGTATTGCCGTTTTCCGCCATTGACATGATCAGCTTGTGCCCGTCCGGCGAAAAACGCGGCGCAAAAGTCATACCGGGGAAATCGCCGACAACCTGTTGTTTGCCTGTTTCGATATCAAACAAATACACCCGCGGCGTATCCTTATAAAATGACAAATATGTAATCTGTTGCATATTCGGCGAAAAACGCGGGGTCAGCACCAAATTCAGCCCGTCCGTCAAAAACTGATGATTTTCGCCGTCCTGATCCATAATGGCCAGCCGCTTGATCCGGTTTAAAGGCGTTCCTGTTTCGGCAATATACACAATACGGGTATCAAAATATCCTTCTTCGCCCGTAATTCGTTTATAAACGGCATCGGCAATCATATGTGCCGCACGCCGCCAGCCTTTATTGTCGATTTCCAACGTGGCCGAATACAGTTCCTGCGCCGCGTAAACGTCCCACAACCGAACGGAAACACGAATTTGTTTTTCGCTCAGGTAATCAATATGCCCCTGGATCAGCGCTTCGGCTTTAATCGCCTGCCAGTCAACAAAAACAGGCGCATCTTCAATTCCTTTAAACGTCTGCAAATAAGCCAGCGGATCCAATATTCTGAACAATCCGGAACTTTCCAGATCGCTTTCGATCACCTGGCTGATTTTTTCGGCCATTTCTTTGGCCTGTTCTCCGCCGGCAGAAAAAACAGGAAGCCCCGTTGCCATCGGTTCGGAATGAGCCCCCGTAATGTCAATGCTTAATTCCGCCCGCAGCGAAAAAGGCATCAACACGACAAAAAACAAAGCACATAAAAAACTTTTTTTCATTTTACATCACTCCGCCGTCAAACGGGTTAAACCTGAGAAGAAGCGTCTGCCACATATCGTAAGATTGTCCGTAGTGTTCCGGAAAGATTTTAAACGGAGACTCCGCGTTTTTTTTATCGCAGATATATACGGCACGTCTGGCGCTTTCCGCAACAGAGCGAAAAGCCGTATCTTTATTGTATCTGGCTTTATTTAAAATTTTCACGTCCTTCACCGTTCCTTCCCGGTTCAGAAAAACGCGAATTTCAATCAACATATCCTGCACGCCGCGCACACCGGGATCCAAATTCCAGCATTCGCGCAATTTTATGCCGATCATGTCTTTTTCGGAAACGGACAATTCCTGCATATAGCTGCCGCCCTGGCCGCCTTCTATGCCTTCCGTCGTCATTTCTTCGGGATCCGTTTCAACCGTTTTCATATCCGCATAGCCCATGCCGTTTTTAATGCCGTCGACAGAAGCCAGCAATGTTTTAAACGGATCTTCCGTTGCGGCGCCGGCTCCGCCGCTTTTGATCGAATTGGACGCCGCGGACGGTTTATCTTTTTTCTTAGGCGTCGTAATATCTTTTAACAAGCTGTTCAGTTCTTTTTCCAATACGGCTCCGGCTGTTTTTTGCGTCTTTGATTTTCCTGTTTTTCCGCCGCGCGCGGACGATCCGGATCGTCCGGCGGAAGACGCCTTGCTGTAAGCCGAAGTATTAACCGTCCTTTTGGATTTTTTTTTCTGATTCGTCTGCATCAGCTTTGGCGGCAGATTTGTCATTTCGGCGATTTGAACCTTCGATAAATCAACGACAAAAACCGGAACGGAAAGCGCATGTTCTTTTTTTTCCGAAACAAAATCGCATGTCAGCAAAATGACGACGGCCGCGTGCAAAGTTACCGACATAACCATCGGCAAATGGTCAAAAGCGCTTTGAACCGTTTTAAATAAAAACGGATAATGTCTTAAACGCATAAAAAAGTTCAGGCGCAGTCCCACTTGCCGTTTCCTTTATTTTTTCTTTTCACCCGTTGTTTGTTTTTTCAAGGGTTCCGTATCAACCAAATCACCGGTTTTCAGGCCGACTTTGGAAATACCGGCCAACCGCAGAAGGCTCATCAGTTCGATCACCTGCCCGTAAGACGTCGCCCGATCGCCGCTGATAACAATTTTTAAATCCGGATTGCTTTTCTGCATTGCCTTTAATCGAGTAACCAGCGTTTCCGGCCGAACGACCTCATCGCCCAGATAAATTTTGGAATGCGCGTCAATGCTGATATCAACGGCACGGTCGGATTCTTCCATCGTTTGCCCGTCTCCGCGCGGCAGGTCAAGAGAAATCCCCGTTGTCATCATCGGCGCGGTCACCATAAAAATAACCAAAAGGACCAACATAACGTCAACGAACGGCGTCACATTAATTTCGGAAAAAGACGCTCTTTGACGTTTGCCGCGTGTGGAAAATTTAACAGAAGCACCCATGTTAAACGCTCCGTTTTTCAGTGCGGCTGGTCGTATCGTCAATCTGGCGCGACAGAATCGTGCTGAATTCGCCGGCGAAATTTTCCAATGTTTTGGCATAGCGATTCATGTCGCTGGACAATTTGTTATAAGCCAAAACGGCCGGAATCGCCGCCACCAGCCCCAAAGCCGTTGCAAACAAAGCTTCGGCAATGCCCGGCGCGACAACGGCCAAAGAAGTATTCGAGCTGGCTCCGATATTATGGAAGCTGTTCATAATCCCCCAAACCGTTCCGAACAACCCGATAAACGGCGACACCGCCCCGGTAGAAGCCAGAAATGTCATACGTTTTTCGACCCTGTCCATTTCACGATCCATTGTAATCTGCATCACGCGATCAATACGTTGATTCAAGCTGGTACCGTGTACGCCGCCCGTTCCCAAAGCACCCGAAGACCGGCGCCATTCGCGCATCGCCGCGACAAAAACCGCCGACATCGGATCCAGTCTGAACGGCTTGGCTTCCAGTTTATCAAACATTTCGTCCAAAGAACCGCCCGACCAGAATTGAGCCTCAAACTTTTTGGCATCTTCGGTCGCCGAACGCAGCAGCATTACTTTTTCAAAAATAATTGCCCATGACCAGACCGAAGCCAAAGCTAAAACTATAATGACCGTTTTTACAACAAAATCAGCCTGCAGAAACAATCCGAACATTGACAGATGTGTTGCGGCTGCCGTTAAAGATCCCGCTGGCATTAAAAAGCTCTCCTTTAAAAATTTCCGTTTTAAAGAAGAGCTTAGCGTATATTCATTAACAGATTACGAAATTTCAGCCAATTTTGTTCTGATATCCGGCGGAATACGCGTCGGTTTTCCCGTCGGCGTCACGCAAACAATCTGTAATTTTATTTCCACCAGCGTTTCTTCGCCGCGTTTAACCGTCTGCAAGCAATCAAATCCGGCACCGCGCAATTCCAGAATTTCCGTTTCAACAATCAGTTCGTCTTCCAGACGCGCCGGTTTTTGAAAATCCAGTTCACAGTGTTTAACCATAAATCCGCACGGCTTTTCCGCCGCGGCCATTTCTTTGCAAAAAATACCGTGTTCATGCAAAAAATCCATACGGGCTCGTTCGGCAAATCCCAAATATTTGGAATGGTACACAACGCCACCGGCGTCCGTGTCTTCATAACAGATATTAATCGGCGTGTATGTTTTCATTTTTTTTCTTTCTTTATCGTCCGGAGTAATCCAAAACCGCGGCCGTTTTAAAAGATGCCGCAGACTGATTTTTAAGTTTTTGATCCTTTTTCTGTGTTGATGTCTTTGCTTTTTCGGCCTTTATTTCTCCATACGTTTTATCCGAAACAGAACCGTTTTTCAGCACATAAAAATCATTAACGGAGGTATCTCTGTTCCCGCGTCGGGCGGCACTGTTCCCGATCGTTTCGGCCGCTTTACAGAAATCTTCGGTCAAATAGGCCGTTGAAGACGTCTTTAAAACGGATCCGTCCGTTCCGGCATAAGGTTTACCGTCAACGGTACAGACATATTTAATCAACGAATCCGCCGAAATTGTCTGTGTAAAGGCCTTTTTGGCCATTTTATTCGAAACGTTTAATACCACGTTTTTATGAAAATCAATCATGGATTTATCATACAAGGCCACATATGATTTATTTTTATACCAGGCCAACATCGTTTCTTTCATTGTTTCGTTGCTGTTTTGGCCGTGTTTTTTGGCTCCGTTCTCAAAAGCCCGGGTAATGCCCCGATGTGTATTGACCAACTGTTTCCAGGCCAGGCTGTCCCCCGTCTGCGCCAGTTCATAAGAAAACTTTGTTTGTGTGGCCATGGCATCGGCTTCCATGACGCGGGTCGTCATAACATTCGAACCGAATGTATGAAAAAGGTCTACATTTTCATTTAAAGCATGGCTTTGAACACTGTGTTTGCCTTCATGAATCAGACAGGACTGCAGATCGTCGTCTTTAAAAACGGAATTTAAACAAATCGAATTTGTATTCGGATCAAAGAACCCGATGACTCCCTGACCGGCGTTTCCCGTATAAAGAACCGTCCCTTGTTGCGAAATCTGTTCCAAAACATTGCGTCCCGTCGGTGTATTCACGGCATTGTTCACCAACTTTTGCAAACGGGCAAAAGAAACGCTGTCCTGTTTTAATGTCTGATAAGAACAAAGCGTATCACCGGCCTGCGTGACGGCATAAGCCGTAACGGTTTCATCGGATTTAACAACATTGTTCGCATTGACCGACCTGCAAGAAACGGCAAAAGCCGAAGCCAAAATCATTGATGCCGCCGCCATTTTTGTCGCATGACGATCGGAAAAAGTTTTTATGCCGTTTTTAAACTTTTTAATGCCCTGTTTTGAAAAAAATTCACTGACCGATTTTGACATCACAGTCTGCTTTCTTTGTTACATTAACGTCCGTTGTTCTTTTTTAAGGACAATGCCGTAATCATGCCGCCCGGATTGCCCAGTCCCGAAGCATACAAAGCGCGGACTTCGTCTTTATAAGACGGCTTGGGATCCAGCGCGTTTTTCAACTTTTTCAAAGCAATCTGCGCATGTTTGATTTCCGTATAAGCCTTTAATGCTTCGGCTTTATCTTTTTTGGCTTCTTCGGAAAAAGCATACACCCCCGTTGATAAAGCGCCGGCAAACAACGTAAAGGAAACAGCCGCCATCGGATCAACCCCTTGTGCCGCCATAACGCCCGACACAACGCCGGCCGCCCCCAGCATTACGGTTTTGGCCGCTTCTTTGCCGCCCAGAGCATATTGAACCTTTGTTTTAAAGTCGGCTGCTTTTGCCTGACCGGACAGTTCTTTTTCCATCGTGCCGATAACTTTCAGCGTCGCCTGTTTATCCGCATTTTTAACAGAATGATCCGCCAGATACTGATCTGCTGCCCGAACAGCCGCACGCTTTGAGGACGTTTTGCCCATCACCTCAACTGCGCCGGCCAGATACAAGCCGACTTTTGTTGCCACCTGAATATCCGTCAGAGAAAGCCCCTGTTTTGATTCGATCACTAAAGCCATATTTGCGCCCTTTTCAAAAAATTTCGCAAAATTATACCATTATCCGTTATTTCCGGCAAACAAATCTTCTGTCACGGCGGTCGGCGCGGACAGCCCCAAATGCTTAAATCCCAACGCCGTCAGCATTCTGCCGCGAGGCGTGCGCTGCAAGTATCCTTGCTGTAACAAATAAGGTTCAATGACTTCTTCGATCGTATCGCGTTCCTCGGACAAAGCCGCCGCCAAAGTGTCGGCACCGACCGGCCCGCCCGCATATTTTTGTGCAATACACATTAAATAACGCCGATCCATCATATCCAGCCCCTGATTGTCAACGTCCAGCCGTTTTAAGGCTTTATCCGCTATTTGCATATCGATTTCTTTTTTACCTTCAAAGGCGGCAAAATCCCGTACGCGTTTTAACAAACGTCCGGCCACACGCGGCGTCCCGCGCGACCGGCGGGCAATTTCTCGCGCGCCGTCCGGCGTTATCGCCGTTTTTAAAACACCCGCCCCGCGGACAACGATCTTTTCCAGATCCGCCGGATCATAAAAGTCCAGCCGCAGCGGAATCCCGAAACGATCGCGCAACGGCTGCGTCAACAGTCCCGAACGCGTCGTTGCGCCGATCAGTGTAAACGGCTGCAAATCAATGCGCACCGAACGCGCTGCCGGCCCTTCGCCGATAATCAGATCCAGCTGAAAATCTTCCATCGCGGCGTACAGGACTTCTTCAATCGCGGGATTTAAACGATGAATTTCATCAATAAAAAGAACATCGTTTTTTTCCAGATTCGTCAGAATAGCCGCCAAATCGCCGGCTTTGGAAATCATCGGGGCGGACGTAGCTCTGAAACCGACCCCCAGTTCATGAGCAACAATCTGCGCCAAAGTCGTCTTGCCCAGTCCCGGCGGCCCGAACAGCAAAATATGATCCAGCGATTCCCCGCGCGTTAACGCCGAAGTAATAAACACTTTCAGATTATCACATACCGTGCGTTGCCCCGTAAAATCAGCCAAAGACTGCGGGCGCATTTTGGCAAAATCCTCATCGCCGCTTCTTTTGGCCGGACTGACGATCCTGTCTTCGGTCATGGCGCAAATTCCTTCAATGCATCGCGGATCAGTTCGTCAACTTTTGCCGATTCGCCGCGTTTCTTAAATGATTTTGCCACGGCCACGGACGCGTCCATACGCGCATATCCCAGATTAACCAGTGCCGAAATCGCATCATTTACGGCACTGCTTTGCGCCTGAACGATATCGCCGGCCGGCGTGTCTGTCCCGGCTGCGCTGAATGCCGTACCGATTTTTCCCTTCAGTTCCGTTACGATCCGCACGGCCAACTTCGGCCCGACCCCCGGCGCACGCGTCAAAGCCTTTGAATCCCCGGAGGCAATTGCCAAAGACAGTTCATCGGCGCTTAAAACGGACAAAATTGCCAAAGCCACTTTTGCCCCTACGCCCTGCACGGTTGTCAGCAAAGAAAACCACCCTTTTTCCGCCGCATCGGCAAAGCCGAACAAATGAATATGATCTTCGCGCACCTGCGTTTCGATCAGAAGTGCCGCAGCCTGCCCTTTTGCGGGCATTTTCATTTGCGTTTTTGCCGAACAAAAAACCCTGTAACCGACGCCGTTAACGTCCAGAATCAGAAAACCGTCACCGACGGAATCAAGAATACCGCGCAGTTTTGCTATCATTTAATCAGCTCCGCCAATTGTTTCATACGTTCCGTCGTCACGCGCATATAAGAATGACAAATCGCCGCCGCCAAAGCGTCCGCCGCATCGGGACGCAGCTTTCCTGCCGCGGGCAACAGCGTATGAACCATCATATCCACCTGTCGTTTTTCCGCATGCCCGGCGCCGACAACGGCTTTTTTAATCTGATTGGGCGTATATTCCGTCACCGATATACCTGCCTGAGCCGGCGCCAGCAGAACAACGCCGCGCGCTTGTCCCAGTTTCAGTGTCGAATTCGGATTTTTATTAACGAAAGTTTCCTCTACCGCCGCTTCATCGGGAGCAAAATCGGAAACAACCGTGCGAATTTGTCCGTGCAATTCCGCCAGACGTTCGGCCAAAGACAGAGTATCCGTCGAATCCGCCACACCGGCCGCAACAAAAGACAGCCGTGAATCGCAACTGTCGACAACAGCCCAGCCGGTATGCCGCAATCCGGGATCAAGCCCTAAAATTCGTACGGTTTTTCCCAAATTACTCTTCCAGTTTTGCCATTATTTCGTCTGAAACGGAAACATTCGAAGCCACACGTTGGACGTCTTCTTCGTCATTTAACGTTTCAACGAAATCAAAGAACTTTTTAGCTGTTTCGACATCCGTCAATTCGGCTTCGACCAAAGGTTTCCAGTCGAAACGGCAAATCGTCGGGGTATCGAATTTTGCTTCCAGAGCTTCGCGAACGGCACCCAGATCATCAGGCGTGCAAATAATGCGATGGTTTTCCTCATCGGATTCGACATCGTCCGCGCCCGCTTCCAAAGCGGCTTCAAACATAGCGTCCGGTTCGGCAACGGCAGCCGGATATTCAATCAAACCGATCCGCTGAAAGTTAAACGCAACGGATCCCGTTTCACCCATAACACAACCGGCTTTGCCGAAAATCGAACGAACAATCGGCGCCGTGCGTTTGGGATTGTCCGTCAACGCTTCGACAATAACGGCCACATTGCCGGGACCGAATCCTTCGTAACGGATTTCTTCATAATTAGCGGCATCGCCGGCAGAAGCTTTTTCAATCGCGCGCTTGATATTATCTTTCGGCATATTTTCGGCACGAGCCGCCGCCATCGCGGCACGCAGACGCGGATTGTACGCCGGATCGGGCAGCCCCGATTTTGCGGCAACCGTAATTTCACGTGCCAGCTTGGAAAAAGTACGGGCACGAAGTTTATCCTGCGCTCCTTTGCGATGCATAATATTTTTAAATTGAGAATGACCTGACATGACACTCCTGTACTCTTTAAGGTTAAAACTGATTTCGCTTTTCTTTTAACACCATTTAAACCGGCGGTAAAGATTCCTGTAAGCGGCCGCCGTATCGAATCATATAAATTTTTTCAGCCAGCCCCGTTGCCTCGTTCGTATCGATCATTACGCCGCAAACGGTCGCGTCCCCTTTTTCGGGACTGTATTTTTCGGACGCCCTGTTCGTAATAAACCGCCGCACCGGTTCGACTTTGTTCATGCCGATAACGGAATCAAAGCACCCGCACATACCGGCATCGGTCAGATAAGCCGTACCGTTGGGCAAAATCTGCGCGTCCGCCGTCGGAATATGCGTATGCGTTCCGACGACCAGACTGACCTTTCCGTCCAGATACTGCCCCATGGCCATTTTTTCGCTGGTTGCTTCGGCATGAATGTCCACAATCAACGCCTGCGCATCGCTTCCCAGTCTAACGGCATCGGCCCATTGCGCGGCAACAGAAAAGGGGTTTTCGATCGAATCCATATAAACGCGCCCCTGAACATGCAAAACGCCGACTTTGCGCCCGTCGGGCAACCGATAAAGCCCCGCCCCTTTACCGGGCGTTCCCGCCGGATAATTGGCCGGACGCAACAATCGGTTTTCCGTATCCAAAAGCGGCTGAATTTCCTTAACGATCCAGCCGTGATTACCCGACGTAATCACATCTGCGCCGCAATCAAACAATTCACGACAGACACTGAGGCTTAACCCGAAACCGTGCGCCGCGTTATCACCGTTGACGACGACGAAATCAACATGATACCTGCGCCGGAAATCAGGCAATGTTCCGGCAACCAGACGGCGGCCCGATTTTCCGACAACGTCCCCTAAAAACAAGACACGCATTATACACCCTTTATGATTTCTTTTTCCGTCAGGATAAAGTTCAATTTTTCATCGGTATTTTCCAGCGGTACTTCCGGTATTTCCTGATCCGAAAAAGCAACACCGACGACGACGGGATTTGTTTTGCGACGCAGATCGGCAACGGTTCTGTCATAAAAACCGCCGCCATAGCCCAACCGGCCGCCCTGCCGGTCAAAAGCCAGCAAAGGCAACAACAAAACATCGGGCAAAACCGTTTCGTATTTTTCATCGGGCTGTTCCGTTCCGTAAGGTCCCGTTACCAGTTCTGCGCCGGGTTCCCAGCGTCTGAACAACAACGGATCCGTTTTAACGACAACGACGGGCAGACAGACCGTAATATCCTTATTAAACAAAGAATGCATTAAAGGGCGGACGTCCAATTCCGTTTTCATCGGCCAGTAGGCGGAAACAACGGGGTGTTCGGGCAAAGGCAGTTCATGAAACCGCGTTACGATTTCCTGTGCGCACCACAGGGCATGATCCAAAGCGATTTCGGAACGTTTATGAACGGCTTTTGTCCGCAGTTGTTGTTTCAGAAAAGTATAATCCATTCTTCGTCTTTCTTTGATTTAGCGCGGGGAAAAGACCTCTCTGACCGTCGAATCGACAACACGCGTCGCGTGGGCCGCTTTGTATAGGTGGGCGCCGTAATACGGCTGGACTTCGAACTAAACAAAGAACGTTATCCGCCGCAGGGACAGCTCCCGTAAAATAAAACGTTGGCCCCGAGTACCAGCGGGATTCTAACGAATCGAAAAGTCGTTTTCCCTGATTTCAGAGATTACGCATTTTCAATCGTTTCGGCAACAGTTGAAATGCGTTGCGATACTTTTTCTATTAATTGAACGGTCTGGGACAACACTTCCGGCGACACGGCATTTTCCGTCTGGGCCCTAGAAAGTTCCTGATTTTTTTCGCTCAGATCACTGGCCAGCAGCAACGCCCCCATGACCAGCCCCAACGATTCCGAAACCGGCATACGCGCTTTGATAAAACTGACTTTTTCGTCCAGCATCGCAGCCAGGGATTTCAGGTTTTCCTCCTGTTCCTGACCGCAGGAAACAACATATTTCTGCCCGCCGACGGATAATTGAACGTCTGCCATGGTTATCCCCTTAAAATTTTTAATTCCTCAAGAGTCGAATCCAAGCGTTCGGAAGCCTCGACCGTTGTCTGTTTTAATTCATCGTAAGCCTGTCGTACGCCGTCCAGTTCAATGGAAAGATTTTCTTTTTCACTGCCCAGATGTTCTTTTTCTTCCTGCGCTGCGGCCAGTTCCGAACGCAGCCGGGCGTTTTCTTCGTTTAAGGTATTGATTCGATCCTGATTTTCGGCTTCCTGCGGTGCTCCTTCCCTGAACCGTTTTAATTCCAGTTCGGCTTCTTCTTTGGCCTTAATCAAAGCCGGACGCTCACGGCCCCAACCTTCGCGAAATTTTTTAAACTGTTCACGTTCGTTCAACAGCTGGTTTTTTTCCGCAATCAAGCGGTTGCGCACCGAAATCAGTTCTTCTTTTTCCGTGCGCAGCTGTTCAAAATCCGATTCGTTTTTCTGTGCCAGCGACAAATCCTGCCCGGCCTGATCCAAAGCCAAACGCAATTGACGGCATTCTTCCCGCAGTTCGTCCGTTTGCTTTCGTTCCTCAACAGCTTTTTGCGCCGCAGCGTCCAAACGCTGGGCCGCCTGCGCCAGGCCTTCCAATGCGGATTGCAGCTGTCCCTGTAAGCTCAATGTTCTTCTCCACACTCAAAATCGTTTTTCTTAAGATAAAGGCGTTCTGCTTTTTGTGCAACAGCCTTCTTGCACCTTTTCGGGCAGAGTTGACAAATCCGCCGTCTTCTGCCGTAATGCTTTTTTCGGATTTATGAAAGATTTCAATATGCAGCAAGGACTTTATCTGATCGCCCCCGCAGGAACGGACGAAAATGAACTGATCGAAAGATTTAACCGGTTTTGTGCCAGCGAAATTCCCGACGCGCTGTTATTTGACCCGACAGACAGATCTGTTGAATCCGTGCGCCGTTTTGCCCAAATCGTCCAAGGAAAAAATGTCGCCCTGATTCTTAAAAACGATATTGATCTGGCATTGAAACTGCCGGCAGACGGCGTCCAAATTCCTTATCAGCCCGACATAAAAAAAATCAGACAAAGAACAACGGAAATTTCTTTGGGCGTTCTGTGCGCCACACGCGACGAAGCCATGCGTGCCGGCGAAGCAGGCGCCGACTATATCGGCTTTGACGCGTCGAACGCGGCGGAACTGACACAGTGGTGGAGCGAACTGTTTACGGTGCCGTGCGTTAATTTCAATCCTGACCGTCCGTCGCCTGCGGCGGATTTCCGGACTGCGGTTTTGGCCGGTTAAAAACAAACGTTTTATTCAGCACATATCCCAGCAAAGCCACCGGCAACACCAACACGGCGCCGGCAATGTATTTATTTTCCAGTCCGCAAAGTTCCAACAACTTCAATCCGGCGACATTGGCAACATAAACAATACAGTAAACACCGATAAAACGCCCCAAAAGACGTTTTTGAAAATCTTTAAAAACAACGCGGCCGAATGTCTGAAAATTAAACAAAACGCCGCAGACCGTCGCAATGCCCACCGCCGCGGCATAATGTATCCCCGCATAAATCAGCAAAGAATAAAGGGCATAATAAAAAACCGTATTAACGCCCCCCATGACCAAAAACAAAACGAACTGTTCCGAAAATCCCGTGATTTTCATGCCCAGACGAATGCCCCAAAAAAACAATTCTTTTATTTTTTTCATGCGACCGGCGCCCATAAAACATCTTCAATCCGTTCAGCCCCCGTTATCAGCATCACCAGCCGATCAACGCCGAGGGCGATACCGGCAGCTTCGGGCATGGCGGCAACGGCATTGATGAAATCATCATCAATCGGATAACGTTCGCCGTACAGTTTTTCCTTTAAATCCATATCGTATTCAAACCGTTCGCGCTGTTCCGCCGCATCGGTCAGTTCGGAAAAAGCGTTTGCCAGCTCGACATCGCCGACATAAACCTCAAAACGTTCGGCAAAACGCGGATCCGACGGTTTGCGTCGCGACAAAGCCGCCATGCAGACCGGATAATCATACAGAATCGTCGGTACGCTGCGCCCCAGATTCGGTTCGATTTTTTCAAAAGCGATTCGGAAATAAATATCGTCCCAGCGGTCGTCCGCGGACACTTGTATCCCCAGCGCCTCGGCCGCTTTTGCCAAAGGCTGCGGATCGGGTTCCAATGTCGGTTCTGCCGGCAGTGTTTCTTCCAGATCAAAGCCGGCGTATTTCCGGCAGGCTTGCGCCACCGATATTTTTTCCCACGGTGCAAACGGATCGCATTCCCGTCCGTTTTCCTTTAACACTTTAACGCCGCAGGCCCGCGCACAGGCCCGCACCAGCTCAATCGTGTCGTCCATCAGCCGCGTATAATCCGCCTGCGCCCGATACCATTCCAACATGACAAATTCGGGGTGATGGCGTTTGGAACGTTCTTCGTTGCGGAAAACGCGCGCCATCTGAAAAATTCTGGGCAGTCCGGCCGCCAGCAGCTTTTTCATCGTAAATTCGGGCGAAGTATGCAGATACATTGTCCGGTCCGCCTGCCCGAACGGTTCGACCAGTTCTGTCTTAAAAGCTTTCAGATGCGGTTCCAACCCCGGAGAAATCTGTAAAATCGGCGTTTCCACTTCCAGAAAATCGCGCTGCGTAAAAAAATGCCTGATGCTTTCCGTCAGCTTTGCTCTTTGCTTTAAAACGGGCAGACGGCGGCGATAATCTTCGGCATACCAAAAAGGAATTCGGGCGTTCATAAAAAAATACTCCCCCATACAACGCAGAACTCTTGCGTTCAGAAAGTTAATCTGTTAATTTTTGCACAAATTTTATTGTCTTTCTTTTAATATACAAGGAAAAAACACATGAAAATGCAAGCAAACCAGATCCGTCCCGGCTGGGTGATCGAATATAACGGCAAACCGTGTATCGTTATTGACTATGAACTGGTTATTCCCGGCAAAGGTAACGCCACCATTCAGGTCAAAATGCGCGACGTTTCAACCGGCGTAAAAACGGAACAGCGTTGGCGCACGGCCGATTTTGTTGAAAAATTAATGAGCGAAGACCGCGATTGTCAGTATTTGTATTCCGACGGAACGGATTTGACGTTTATGATGGTTGATACTTATGACCAGTTCACCGTCCCCAAAGATTTGTTGGGTGACCGTGCTGCTTATTTACAGGACAATATGGAAGTCGTCGTTCAGTTTATTGAAGGTAATCCCGTCGGTGTGGAATTGCCGGCAAAAGTCGTGCAAACGGTTGTTGAAACGGAACCTGTTATTAAAGGACAGACGGTTTCGTCGTCTTACAAGCCGGCGGTTTTGGACAACGGTCTGCGCATCGGTGTGCCGCCGTTTGTTGCGACAGGGGACAAAATCGTTGTTTCAACCGTTGACAACACTTACGTCGAACGGGCAAAATAATTTTTGATCAGGAAAGGCGCAGCATATGCCAAAACCGACAACCAGACCGAGCCGTCCTTCTTTTCGAAAGACAACGGTGCGCAAAGCCGTTGCGGAACGTCGGTCTGCAGAACGGAAAGTTCAGCAAAGAAATACCGAAATAAAGGAAAGAGCCGTTTCGATTCTTCAGAAAAAATCCGAAGAGGCGGCCCATATCCAGCGCACGACGTTTTCGGCCAGAAAACCGGATCCCGTCGAACAATATCGCGAATCCCGTCGGGATCGCTTTATTTCGGCACTGTCCGCAAACTTGAATATTATGATTCAGGCCGTGCAAAAAGCCGGTCGCAGCCTGGTTCGTGATTTCGGAGAACTGGAAAAACTGCAGGTTTCGCAAAAAGGTGCTGCCGATTTTGCGTCAACGGCGGATATCAATTCCGAAAAAACGCTGCGCGAATATTTGCTGAAGGTCCGTCCGCGTTATGGCTTTTTGCAGGAAGAAGGCGGTTCTTTGACCGGGGCGGACACGTCTCATCGCTGGATTGTGGATCCGTTGGACGGCACCACCAATTTTTTGCACGCCATACCGCACTTTGCCATTTCTCTGGCCTTGCAGGAAGATAAGGAAATCATTGCCGGCGTTATTTACAATCCGATCTGCGGCGATTTGTTCTATGCGGAAAAAGGCGGCGGCGCTTGGGCTTTGACGGCTTCCGGATCCTGTCGGCTGCACGTATCCGGCCGTAACAAATTAAATGAAGCCGTTGTCGTAACGGGCATTCCTCATCTGGGGCATTCGAATCCGGATAAGTTTATCCGCCAGCTGACACCGATGATGCAGAAAACAGCCGGCGTGCGCCGTATGGGATCTGCCGCACTGGACATGGCTTATGTCGCGGCGGGACGTTTTGAATGCTATTGGGAAGAAGACATCAAGCCTTGGGACATCGCGGCCGGCCTGCTGATCGTCAAAGAAGCCGGCGGACGAATCTGCACGTTAAAAGGCGACGAAGACCCGTTTACCGTCTTAAATGACGGATCTGTTATTGCAACAAACGATTATTTGTTCAATACTTTTAAAAAGCAGATGATGAACGCTGAAAAGGAGTAAGGAGTTAACCTGTTGAATTTTTTGACAAAAGCCGTTATTTATTTCGCCGTTTTCGTTATAACGGCAAAGGCGGCTTTTGCTCAAATCACGGTTGATCTGGACGTTTTAACCGAAGATTTCATTCCCAAGGATACGATTACTCTGGCTCCGCCCGATCGGGCAAAAGATGTTTCCGCGCCGGTTTTAAAAGCGCCGGCAGCCGAAAACAAAAAACAGCCGGCGACGAAAAAAGCCAAATCGGCGACAAAGCCGACCGTCAAAAAACCGGCGACAAAAAAAACGGCCTCTCCCAAAAAACCGGCCAAGCCTTCGGTAAAAAAGACAAAAGCCGTTAAAAAGTACCAGGTCAAAGAAGCAGCCCGAAAGGATGAACATGACCGATTAAAACCGCGCGCCAACCCTGTGCCGAAAGTAAAGATTCTGGCGTCCGATAACAGTATTAAACCGGCAGAAGACGACATCATCGAAACCACTCCGCCGGAAACGACAGAACCCAAAATTTCAAAGCATTTCCTGGAACAGGAACGGCTGAAAAATCAAAAAAACAATCATCGGACAGCCGAAGCCGTCGCAACATCAACGATCAACGAAGCGGAAGAAACTCCGCCGAAGTCGGAACCGGTCAGGGACAGTTTTTTAACGTTGACACGGGATAACGCGCCGGCACGCATACGCCCGAAAACGCTCTTGTCTTCGGCAGAACAGAAATCGGATCAAAAACAAAAAACACAGCGGCCGACACCTGTTAAGTTTTCCGTTTTTTATGTTTCGGGGAAACTGACGCCCGCGGAACGATCCGAGGCGCTGGCAAAAGAAATTCCGCAGGAATCGGCAACCCGAAAGGCTCTGGATCAAAAAAAGAAACTGCTGCATATTTTTGTGTTTGAAAGCAAATCCAGCGCTTTAACCGACGAAATGCGCACGGCGCTGGACAATACGGCCGAAATGATGAAGAAAAACAGAAACAAACGGCTGATTTTGTATTCTTACAGTGCGCCGGATCCGGATGCTCCCGGAAAAGAACGGCAGTATGCCCTGCGCCGGGCACTGATGATTCGTTCTTATCTGACGCAAAAAGGCATTCACAGTTTACGAATTGAAATCCGGTCTTTCGGTCAAAAAGGCGCCGGTGAAAAAATGCCCGACAGAACGGATATCTTAACCGAAGACAGATAAAGGAATAAAAATATGGAACTGCCCAACCGCTATGTCACGCGTATGTTTTTGTTTCTGATCCTGGTCGCCGGCGCGTGTGGCGTACTGTTCCCCGCGCTGGAAAATGCATTTTTGACAAATCCGGCCTTAAACGGATTGATTTTGCTGGTTTTTTTGTTCGGTGTCTGCCTGAATTTCCATTCGGTTTTTGCTTTGTACCGGGAAATCAGGTGGATTAAGTCTCCTGTCTTGTCTTTATCAAATACGGATTTGGAAAAATTACGTTTGCTTTCCCCGCTGGCCCTGATTTTAAAAAACAATCAGGCCAAAGGAAATGCCGTTTTATCCCCGGGCATTGCCAGAACCATTCTGGATTCCGTCGGCATGCGTCTGGAAGAAAGCCGCGATATCTCCAAATATCTGATCGGTTTATCGACTTTTTTGGGATTACTGGGAACGTTCTGGGGGCTGATGGCGACCGTCGGCGCCGTTGCCGATGTGATCCGGGCGCTGAACGTTTCCGGCGAAGAAGCAACACAAGCCTTTAACACCATTAAAAACAGTCTGGAATTGCCGCTGTCCGGCATGGGAACGGCTTTTTCTTCGTCTTTACTGGGGTTGTCAAGCGCTTTGGTCGTCGGTTTTTTGGATTTACAGGCCGGCCGGGCACAAAATAATTTTTATAACGGACTGGACGAACATCTGGCATCGCTGACACGTTATTCTTCCGCGGTCGGCAGTCAGTCGGACGAATCCGTCACGTCAAACGGCGCTTATACCAATGCTTTGCTGGAACAGATTGTGGAAAGCTTGGCCGATATCCGCAGCCAGCTGCAAAAAACGGAAACAAAGGCGCAAGAACGGATTCAGACGGACATGGATATGCTGCGATTTATCAGCAGGATTGACCACAACGTCAACCAGATCGACAAACGTTCCGAAGCCCGTCAGGAAACTTTGTTGCGTGAAATCCGCGATTCGTTCAGATTGTTGGTTCGTACCATTTCAGGGCAGGATAAATAACCGTCATGCGCCGTTTCCGAAATTCCAGCGGATATAATTTCTGGCCCAGTTTTGTTGATGCTTTATCGACATTGCTGATTGTTGTGCTGTTTTTTTTATTGCTGTTCGTTTTGGCGCATTTTTTTATGGGGCAAAATCTGGATACAAAAAACACGGAAATCAGCCGGTTGAATTTACAGCTGCAGGATCTGGCTTTTGAATTGTCGGCAGAGCGCCAAACCAGCAAAGATTTAACGGATCGTCTGGCTTTGCAACAACAGGAAACACACGAGCTGACGGAAGAGCTGAGCGGACTGAAAGACGAACAGACAAAGGCTTTGGCGCAGATTGCTCTGCTGGAACAAGACGTCAAAGCATTAAACCTGCGCAAACAGGAATTGGAAAAAGAAACAGCCGAAAAAAGCAATGAACTGCTTTCGGAACGTAAAATTTCCCAGGAAGCCAAAGCTCATTTGGCGCTGTTAAACGCGCAGACGGAAAAACTGACAAAAGAATTGGCTCAGTTGGGAACGTTACTGGATCAGGCGGACAAAAAAGATAAAGAACAGCAGGCGCAAATTGCGGATCTGGGAAAAAAATTAAACCGGGCTTTGGCGGCGAAAGCGTCCGAACTGGCTTCGTATCGTTCGGAATTTTTCGGCACTTTGCGCAAAGTGTTGCAGGATCGGGACGATTTCCGGATTGAAGGCGACAGATTCGTTTTTCAGTCGGAGCTGTTTTTTAAAAGCGGTTCGGCTTTTTTGGAAGAAACAGGAAAAAAACAACTGAATATTCTGGCCAATACCTTAAAGGAATTGCAGCATAAAATTCCCAAAAAAATCCCCTGGGTGCTGCGCGTTGACGGACATACGGACAACGTACCGATCCACAACGCAGAATATGCCTCAAACTGGCAGTTATCGGCGAATCGGGCCATTGCCGTTGTTCAGTATTTGATCAGCCGGGGTGTTCCAGCGCGTTATCTGGTTGCCGCCGGATTCGGCGAACATCAGCCGATCGACCGCCGAAATACCGAAGCCGCCCGCCGCAAAAACCGCCGGATCGAATTTAAACTGACGGAACGATAATATTTTGCTTTTTTGCGGTAAATAAAC
This sequence comes from uncultured Alphaproteobacteria bacterium, assembly GCA_944393745.1. Classification (GTDB taxonomy): domain Bacteria; phylum Pseudomonadota; class Alphaproteobacteria; order CAAGCB01; family CAG-977; genus UBA11549. The sequence goes on from CALYBD010000019.1 coordinate 28,874, forward strand.
TTGAAAAGCCGAAACTTTTAGAGTATAGAGAAAAAACTTATTGATTGTCTGGAGCTCAAGTTATGAAAAAAGATATTCATCCGAATTACCATGAAATTACCGTGGTTATGACAGACGGGACAGAATTTAAAACCCGTTCGACACTGGGCAAAGAAGGCGATACGATTCGTTTGGATATTGACCCGCTGGCTCATCCGGCATGGACGGGTATTTACCGTCTGGTTGACAGCGGCGGCCAGTTGGCAAAATACAACAAGCGTTTCGCTGCTTTTACAAGCAAAAAATAGTTTTTTTTGCCAAGAATAAGAAAACGGCTGTTCAAAAGGCCGTTTTTTTTATGGAAAAATATTTTCAGCGGATACCTATTTTATTCAGATTTTTACTGATTTTTTATAAAAGCTCTTATACTATAAGGAAAAAAGAGTTGTGTGGAAAAGTCCGTGTCCAGCATTATAAATTACGAAGTTTATGTTTATCAGAACTACACCTGGGATCTGTTGGGGCGATACCCCTCGGAACAGCGGGCGAAGGCGATTGAGTACGCCAAAAGCATTGAAAATTCGGAACGCAAGCCGACAAAAGTCGTCCGCGAAACGTATGATTTGGACACACAGACTTTTCAGGAAGCTTTGGTTTATCTCAGCGAAATACCCAAACCGCAGCCCAGAAAATCGTCTCCTTACGAAAACAGCGTCATTCCGACAACAATCAGGCGTCCCGGCCCAAAGAAATCGCATCTGACCGAAGGCGTGATCATGATTTTTCTGTCGATCATTTTTGCAATCATGACGGCAGGAATGATTACGGCGATTGCGTTGCGTTTTATGTCGTCAATCGGTTTTACCGCGCGGGATATTTCCGGTCAGTTTGTTTTGGGAATGTTTACGTTCTTTTTCCTGATTATTTCGATTCCGACGGCGATCAAGTGGGTCAATTGGGATAATCTGTTAGGGGAAAACGAAGAAGAAAAAAAAGAACAAAATCCTTTATATCCGTCTTCTTCCCAGGACGAGTTTAAATATTCGAAACGGGAATTATACGAAATCGGGGACGAAAAGTATCTGCCTGATTCGTTTTCTTCCGGTTTTGTGCGCAGATTATTCGATATGTTTGACGTCTTAATGGGCAGAAAAACGTTGCGCCAACGCATAGAAGAGGCAAAAGCCGCCGCCGAAAAAGAACAACAACTGGAAGAAGAAAAAGAAAAAGCCGAAGAAGAAGCACGCAAAAAACAAGAAGAGGAAGAGGCAAAAGCCGCCGCCGAAAAAGAACGACAACTGGAAGAAGAAAGAAGACTTTTAGAACAGGCCGAAGCCGAAGAACAATCGGCAATGTCGATTCAGACAGAGGAAGATCCGCTGGAAATCAGCGCTATTTCCGAAAATCCCGTCACCGTTCATACGGTTATTCCGCCGGAATTGGAAAAAGATTACTTAATAATGACGTCTTTCCTGTCCATTATTTTGCGCGTTTTACAGGAAAAGAACACACTTTTAAACACTTATGCCCGATTTGGGATTGAACTGTTTTTGGCAGGGGCCTGCGAACAGTTATGCACGACGAAATCTTTATCCAAACAAAGCAACAGAACCATGTTGTCCGGATTATTGGAACTGTTGGGACGGGCGTCGACACTGGCCGAATTGTTTTATGATAAAATCGAAGAATATATGCTGGAACCGAAATATCTGCCCGTGATAGAAAACGGCGCCAAAAGCATGGAGATTTATCTGAACAACAAGTCATCGCCCGAATTAATCAGCCTGATCCAGGTCACCATGACAAGCTGGTTAAACCCGAATAAAAAAGAAATGATCACTTCCGGCATTTACACCATCATGTTTACGGATATTGTTTCGTCAACCCATATGACGCAGACGTTGGGTGACAGGTTGGCTCAGCAATTAATTCACCGGCACAACACAATTGTCCGCCAGGCGTTAAACACCTGCGGCGGCGAAGAAATCAAACAGACCGGCGACGGTATCATGGCGTCTTTCATGTGGGCATCAAACGCCATTGACGCGGCAATAGCCATTCAAAAAGCCGTCAGTGCCTATAATCATGAATCGCCGACGGTTCCTTTGGAAGTCCGAATCGGATTAAACGCGGGCGAACCCATTGTGGAAAACAACGACCTGTTCGGCCTGACCGTTCAGATTGCTTCCCGTGTCTGCGGAGAAGCCAATAAAAATCAGATTTATGTTTCTTCGGTTGTCAAAGAACTGGCGGCGGGCAAAAACTATACGTTTACACCGCTGGGGGAATTCAAGCTTAAAGGAATCGACACACCGCAGACGCTGTACGAAGTGATTTGGAACGAAGAAAAACCCAAAAAGAATCCGCCGGCGAAAAAAGACCGAAAGAAAACAAAAGAGCCGCCTGTCGAAAGGGATTTTTCCGAAACGCTGCCGGAATTATAGTTCTGTTTTTGATTCTTTTGAAAATATATGCTAGACTGTTAGAATTAGGAAGAATTCCTGAAGATTGTCAAAAAAGAGGAAAACGATGGCTACAACAGTTCTGGATGCAACGGTAACATCGACAAATGTCAAGTCGTGGGAAAAAACGACATCGGATACGTACGCCGATTCGATCAGAACGGCGCGTGATATGGGACAAGCCCGTTTAAATTATTCCCGATTGAACATGATTACGACGCTTTCCGAAAACGAAACGGAAGATTGGTTTTCTTTTACGGTGACGTCTCGGGGGAAATTGCGTTTAACGGCTGTCAATCTGTCTGCCGCAAGCCAGGAAAAAGATGCCGACGAAACAACGGCAACCGACGAACTGGACGCGGCGGCAAGCAATTATGAAAAAGCCATTGAACAATTTAAAGGGCAAGGATTAAAGGTAGAGGTTTACCAGTATGTCAATAACCGGCAGACGCTGATTGCAACGAATGAAGAAGGAAACGGTGATCAGACAGAAGCATTTGAACAGCTGATGCGCGGGAAATATCAGGTAAAAAAAGGCGGAACATATTACATTCATGTCACAACGAAGGACGGACAACCGGTTTCGGAAGATACGTTGTATGCTTTACAGGTACAGTTGGGTGATAAATACGAACACGATTATGTCACGCAGGAACAATCCATTGATCATACGCAGATGACGGAAGGGGATATCGCTTTGGCCAAGGCAGAGGCCGCCGTAGGGTCGGTAGCGGCAAGCGGAAGTGTTTTGGCGGCACAAGGGGCGTGCGATATTCTGTCGGCCGGGTATACCAACCTGGCAACGCTGAGGGAAAGCAAAAATGACAATGCCGCTTCACGGATTTTAAGTCTGCTGGTTTAAAAAACGGAAAGCCCTCTGAGAACAGAGGGCTTTCTTTTTATACAAAACAAATCCGGACACGCTTTTTATAAAACCGAGCCAATCGGAAAATAACGTGACGGTCGGGAATCTTGCCCAATTCCAAGGACATCAGTTGATCCAAAGGGATTTTGCTTGAACAAGATAAATCTTCTATCGTATTAAAACCGTGAAGCAAGCGTTCCCGCCTGATCATTTCTGCCAGATGAAATTTAAAATCTGTCGGTGTATGCGCTTTTGACATTTGTTTCACTCCTTACTTTGTTAAAAAACAAACTCACCTCAAGCGTGCGGCCCAAGGTGAGGGAGTTCGAAACTGTAACAACTCAGTCCGGATTATTCGACACAGATATGCTTATCTCTCCGGCTCCCTCGTAAAAAGGGCGGATTAATTGTTGTTAAGGAGCTTCGACACTCCGCAACCGACCCGTCGGCTGCAAAAAAGATCATAAAATATTACAGGCGGGATCGTAAAGCTAAAAAGCTTCCGATTTTCATCGGAAGCTTTTTTTTAAACGTTCTTTTTCGGTTTTTTATAAAACGTGTCCTGTAACGGCAAGGACGTTCTGAATTTACCGTCAAAGCGATAATAGGCATGAGAACACGCCGGTGCCGTCGGAATGGCCGCCAGTTCGCCGCATCCTTTCGCCCCGAATGCCATCGGGTTCTTGGTTTCGGATTCACACAAGATGACCTGCATTTGCGGCACATCGGTGGAACGCATCAGGCCCAAAGTCCCCAGCTTTTCTTTCGGATAACCGTTTTCCGTACGGAAATTTTCGGTCAAAGCAAAGCCCAGTCCCATCACGATCCCGCCTTCGATCTGTCCTTCGACCGCCTGAATGTTGACAGGCGTTCCGACATCGTACGCGGCAACGACTTTTTGCACTTTGCCCGTTTCGTCCAAAACGACCACCTGCACGCCGTAACCGTACGTCACATGGCTGACGGGGTTCTTTTTATCCGATCCCAAAGCGTCCGTCGGCGGTGCGTATTCGGCGAAAAATTCACGCCCTTCCAGATCCGCCAGCGTCTTGCCCGCGTCCAGTTCGGCTTTCAGCATTTCCGCGGCTTGTCTGGTGGCTTCTCCGGTCAGTACCGTCTGACGCGAAGCCGTTGTCGTGCCCGCGTTCGGCGTCCGTTTCGTGTCGGGGGCTTCATGGATCACGCTTGCGGGCGACAATCCCGTCTGCGTGCAAACAATCGTCGCGCACACCGTTGCCAACCCCTGCCCGATACAGGCGGCGGAAGTACGGATATGCACTTTTTCGTCTTCAACGGACAACAGGCACCGTCCGACATCGTTCAGCCCCATGCCCACGCCCGAGTTTTTAAACCCGCACGCGATCCCCGCATAAGGTGAAGACTCGTAAACGTCTTTCACCGCTTCCAGACATTGCGCCAACGTCACGCTTTGATCGGCGATTTGCCCGTTCGGCAGTTCCTGCCCCGGACGGATCGCGTTTCTGTAACGGATTTCCCACGGAGTAATACCGACTTTTTCCGCCAAAAGGTTTAAGTTGTTTTCCATCGCAAAACAGCTTTGCGTCACCCCGAAGCCGCGGAAAGCCCCCGCGACAACGTTATTCGTGTAAACCGCCGTTCCTTCGATATCGACATTATGGAAATGATACGGTCCCGCCGCGTGCGTGCACGTCCTGTGCAAAACAGGCGCGCCCAAAGACGCGTAAGCGCCCGTATCGGTGTAAACTTTTCCTTTCAAAGCGGTCAAAATCCCGTTTTCGTCGCAAGCCGTCGTGATTTCCAGTTCCATCGGGTGGCGTTTGGGGTGATAGTCCAGACTTTCCTGACGTGAAAACTTCACTTTGACCGGCTTTTTGGTCACCCACGCCATCAAAGCGGCGTGATGTTGCACGCTCATGTCTTCCTTGCCGCCAAAGCCGCCGCCGACCAGCTGAGAATGAACATGAACCTTTTCGGCGGGCAGTTTCAGCATCGCCGCGATTTCGCGCTGATCGTCATAAACGGACTGAGAGCCCGTGTAAACCGTTAAAGCGTCATCGCCTTCGGGAACGGCCACCGCGCATTCGGGTTCCATAAAAGCGTGATCCTGCAACGGTGTCGAATACTTTTGCGTGACAACGTATTTCGCGTTTTTGATCGCTTCGTCCGCGTTGCCCCGTTTTAATTCGGCGCGCGACATGATGTTGCCGTTTTCATGCAGTTTCGGCGCATCGGGCGCCAAAGCCGCTTCGATTGTCGTTACGGCGGGCAATTCTTCAAAATCGACTTCGACCAGATTGACGACTTCGTCCAACACCTCTTTTCTGGTCACCGCGACCAAAGCGACCGCATCGCCCACATAGCGGGTGATGTCGCCTTCGGCAATCATGACGTCCCAATCCGTAAAGATATGACCGTGCTTGTTAAACGGCACGTCTTTCGCGGTCAAAACGCGCACGCAATCAGGGTGGGCAACGGCTTTGGACACATCGATTTTCCTGACCAAAGCGCGCGGATATTTCGAACGCACCGCTTTGGCGTACAGCATTCCCGGAAAAGTCAGATCATCTGCGTAAAGTCCCGTCCCGTTGACTTTTTCCGCCGCGTCAAGGCGTTTAAACCTTTGCGACAAGCCCAACTTTTCGGGATCGGCGGGAATCTGTTTGTTTTCACGGAAATATTCCGCCGCCATTAAAATGGCTTCCTCGATCTTCTTATACCCCGTACAACGGCAGATGTTGCCGCGAATGGCTTTCTTGACGTCTTCGGGCGAAGGGGTCGGATTGGCGTCAATCAACGCTTTGGCGCACATGACCATGCCCGGTATGCAAAAACCGCACTGAACGGCGCCCGCTTCCGCAAAGCAATGTTCATAAACGGCTTTTTCACGCGGTGTCAGCCCTTCGACCGTAATGATCTTTTTGCCCACAAACTTCGATACTTTCTGAACGCAGGCCTTGACCGCCTTGCCGTCAACAACAATCGTGCACGTTCCGCACACGCCTTGGGAACAGCCGTCCTTCGCCGCCGTTAAGTGCAAGTCGTCCCTTAATAAAGAAAGCAGAGTTTTATCTTCTTGTGTCGTAACGGTTTGACCGTTGATGTCCAATGTAAACAATGAACTGTCCTTTCATAAATAAACCTTTATTTTAAGTTTATTATAAGGCATAAAATTATGCCATTACATTTTAAATAAAAAAATCACAAAGGATTCGTCATGCTTTCAGAGTCGATTTTTAAAAACAAAATCCCTGATTTTGAAAAACTGCGCTCTGTCGGCTTTATCGAACGCAACGGAAAGTATGTTTATTCGTGTAAAATCGTTGATGCGCAATTTAATTTGTCCGTCTTGATAGACAAAGACGGCACAGTCAAAACCCGCCTGAACGATACCGAAACAAACGAAGAATACGTTTTACACCTACTTTACGACACAACGGGGCCTTTTATCGGCCGGGTCAGGTCGGAATTTTGCGCTGTTTTGCAAACAATTGCGGACAAAGGGTTTCGAACCAAAACCTTTTCCGCTCCGTATACGCTGGCCGTTATGGATTACGTGCAAAAAACATACGGCAGTACGTTTGAATTTTTATGGGAAAAGTTTCCTCAAAACGCTGCGGTACGCCGACAGGACAATAAAAAATGGTTTGCCGTCATTCTGTGCGTTGCAAAAAATAAAATCGGATTAAGCGGTACCGATCCGGTTGAAATCATTGACCTCAGAGCCGAAAAAACAGACGTGCCGTCTATCGTTGACGGGCAAAAGTATTTTGCGGGATATCACATGAATAAAAAATCATGGATTACGATATGCCTGGACGGATCCGTTCCGATAAACGAGATTTTTCAACGCCTTGACGCCAGCTATATTCTGGCAGGAAAATAGCCCGTTGCCGCGCGCAGATTGTTTTGTTCAACGCGCGGCACAGCCTTTAAAACCTGAAATCCCTTTCGCCCAAAGCGATATGTTCCAAATGATCTTCGCACACCGCGCGGACTTTCGGATTAGTGATATTGCCAAGTTCGCGTTGAATCAACTCATATCCCACTTTCTTCGTTTCGGGGGACGCGTAATCTTCCAGATACTCTTTCAGCGTCATCAAAGCGTTCGGGTGGCAGCAGTTCAAAATCTGTTTGGATTTGCACAAATCCATAAACCGGTCGCCCGTGCGCCCCGCACGATAGCACGCCGTGCAAAAGCTCGGAATGTATCCCATATCCATCAGCCATTTGATGACTTCGTCCAACGTGCGCGTGTCCGCCCGATCAAACTGCGCCGTTTCCGTTTCACGCACGACGTACCCGCCGACCGAAGTCGAAGACGCCCCGCTGATCTGGGAAATCCCCAAGTGCAATGCCCGTTCGCGCATACGCTGGCTTTCACGCGTGGAAATGATCATGCCCGTGTACGGGGTCGACACGCGAATGCACGCGATGATCTTTGCAAAAATATCGTCCGGCAAAGCGTCTTTAAACGAACTCGGGTCAATATCGTCCGCCGGACAAATGCGCGGCACCGAAATCGTATGAGGTCCGACACCGTGAACGGCTTCCAAATGTTCCGCGTGCATCAGCAATCCCGCAAATTCGTAAGCGTAATTTTCCAATCCGTACAAAACGCCCAAGCCGACATCGTCTATGCCGCCCTGCATCGCGCGATCCATCGCTTCGGTATGGTAGGCGTAGTTGTGTTTCGGTCCGGTCGGGTGCAGTCTTTCGTATGATTCCTTGTTATACGTTTCCTGAAACAGAATGTACGTCCCGATACCGGCGTCTTTCAATTTACGGTAATTTTCAACCGTCGTCGCCGCAATGTTCACGTTGACGCGGCGAATGGCGCCGTTCTTGTGCTTGATCGAATAAATCGTCTGAATGCTTTCCAAAATATATTCGATCGGGTTGTTGACAGGGTCTTCTCCGGCTTCCAAAGCCAGACGCTTATGCCCCATGTCCTGCAATGCGATGACTTCCGCCTTGATCTGTTCCTGCGTCAGTTTTTTGCGCGGAATGTGTTTGTTCTTGGCGTGATACGGGCAATAAACGCACCCGTTGACGCAATAGTTCGATAAATACAACGGCGCAAATAATACGATGCGGTTGCCGTAAAAGTCCTTTTTCAGCTGTTCGGCCAGTTTAAAAATCTGTTCGTTTCTGTCGGGCAGATCGCACGCCAGCAAAACGGAAGCTTCCCTGTGATCCAACCCTTTCCAGAGTTTGGCTTTTTCAATGATCCGGTCGATCAGTTCGGCATTATGCTTGTTCTGTTCGGCATAAGCCAACGTGTCCATGATCTCGTCATGATTGATAAATTCTTCGGCCTTTAAAGACTTGGGATTATACATGTTTTTTTCTCCTTTCGGGTCAGGAATGCCCTTCCCCTTCAGCGTTTATTTTGAATAAATCGTTTTTGTCGATATGCCGTCCAGTTGCCCCAACTTGCCCGACAAGGCACTGATAATGTCCTGCGGTGCGTCCAAAGCAACACTGATAATGCTGATTTCCCTTTTATGATACGGGATTCCCATACGCCCGATAATGTATGCGCTGTATTCGTGCAGCAGCGTGTTCAGAGGCATTACCGAATCCGTGTTTTCGACAACGATACCGATCAAAGCAACTCTTGTGTTCATTTTTTTCCTTTCTTATGCCGCAGAAAAATCTTTGGCGTCAGAAGCTGTAAACAATATAAGACATTTCCGAAAAACTGCAAACTTTATTCAATCATCTTGATCTGTCAGCGCAGGCAGGGTAGAACTATTAAAACAGTTTGGAAAAAAACATGAATTTAAAAAACATCTTTTATTTTTTTGCTGTTTTGTGTGCCAGCTTTCCCGCACAAGCACAGCAACAGCCGGAATTAAAAGCGAACTTTCGCCGGATCGGACTGGAATTGTCCTCGACAAACGTCACGCATTCTAAGGAATATCAGAATTCTCCGGTCACGCAGTTGAATACGGACAGCCAAAGCGTTGTCAAGGGCGTTTTTGATTTTCTGCTGGAATACAATCGCGATAATCTGCGCTGGAACAACGCGATTTATGCCGAATACGGCGAAACCAAAGTCAAACCCGTTGACGAACCGGCAGAAACAAACGAAACGGCAGATAAAATCGTTTTTTCCTCGGATTACGCGCACAAACTTTTTAAATTCAAACAAATCGACTTTGGCCCGATGGCCGCCGCCGAATACCAAACGGAATTTACGGCAAATGATGATGCGCCCAGATCAAAAATCCTGCGCGCAAAAGCCGGACTGAAACTGTTTGACGGCACATATGTCAAAGATTTATATATTGCCGGAATCGGTGAATACGATATGACTTATTCCGATGCGCACGTCAGCAAATCGGCCGGTGAAATCGGTTGGCGAATCGAAAAAAGTCCCCGCGACGGCGTCATGTTTTCCACGGACGGTTATTACAGAAGATATTTTTCGTTCAGCCGTTATGTCGGGACGGATCTGAAATATGACCTGAACCTGACCGCCCGCATGGACGTCAACATTTCCGACACGCTGACATTCGGTCCTTATTTGTCTTATCGTTACGCCCGTTCACGCGAAGCCGACGCTGCCGGATCCAATTTGACAATCGGCGTTTCCTTTGCTTACAAAGACCTGTTTTCTTTTAAATAAGGATTTTTTTGATGCTGAAACACATTTTTTCCGAATTTAAAAAGTTTGCCATGCGCGGCAACGTCATGGACATGGCCGTCGGGATTATCATCGGCGCCGCTTTTACAAAAATCGTTGATTCTCTGGTCAAGGACATAATCATGCCGCCTTTGGGGCTGATTTTGGGAAAAATCGATTTTGCCAATCTGTTTTTTGTTTTAAAAGACGGATCGACACCTGCGCCGTATCCTTCTTTAGAGGCCGCCAAGACCGCCGGTGCCGTTACTTTGAATGTCGGTTTTTTCTTAAATGCGGTTATCAGTTTTGTTATTGTTGCCTTTGCCGTTTTCGTTTTGGTAAAAGCCATGAACACGTTGCGGGAAAAGCTGGACGGTGAAGACCAAAAAGAAAAAAAAGCCGACGATCCCCCCACAAAACAATGCCCGTACTGTTGCACGGACATACCGGCAAAAGCCGTTAAGTGCCCGCATTGCACGGCGGATTTAAACAATTCTTTGAAATAAAATGATCAGAATCTCCAATATTAAATTCAGACCGAAAGCCGTTCCCGACAGCACGGAAGCATTAAAGGCTTATGTTGCGGCATTAACGGGGTTTACCGATATTGCTTATTTTCGGATTGCAAAAAGATCCGTTGACGCCCGCAAAAAGGAAAATCTGGCCGTTGTATATGTTTGTGACGTTGCCTTAAACGGTGATGAAAGCCGGGCTGTGGAAACCTGCCCGTACAAAGACATTGCCCTGCTGGCGCCCGCGGAACGCTGTCCCGAAATTCCGTGGCGACCGGGGAAAGCTTTGCGCCCCGTCATTATCGGAACGGGCCCTGCCGGATTGATGGCCGGGCTGGCTTTGGCTCAGGCCGGGGCGAATCCGATCCTGATCGAACGCGGCAAAACCGTTTCCAAACGGCGCAAAGACGTTAACCGTTTTTGGAAAGTCGGCGAATTAAACGAAAATTCAAACGTGCAGTTCGGCGAAGGCGGTGCGGGTACCTTTTCGGACGGCAAGCTGACAACCGGCATAAAAAAAGACTGCTGGACGCAAAAAGTTCTGGAAGAATTTGTCGCCGCCGGCGCCCCCGAAGAAATCATGTACCTGGCCAAACCGCATATCGGAACGGACAATTTGTCTTATATGGTCGGCAATCTGCGGCGCAAAATTTTAAATCTGGGCGGAGAATATCGTTTTGAAACGCGCTTGACCGATTTGATTGTCAAAAACGGCAGACTGATCGGCGCAAAGGTCGTTAACGCCGCGGGCGAAACAGAAGAAATCGCGACGGACAATGTCATTTTAGCCATCGGCCACAGCGCGCGTGACACCTTTGAAATGCTGTATAATAAAGGCGTTCAGATGATTCAAAAGCCTTTTGCCGTCGGCGCCAGAATCGAACACCCGCAAAAATTTATTAACAAAAGCCAGTACGGCATGGTCAAACCGCGCCGAATTTTGGGCGCTGCCGATTACAAGCTGGCTGTTCATCTGGATAACGGCCGTTCGCTTTATACTTTTTGCATGTGCCCGGGCGGAACGGTCGTGGCCGCCGCTTCGGAAGCCGGACGCCTGGTCACCAACGGCATGAGCGAATACGCCCGCAACAAAGACAACGCCAACAGCGCTTTGTTGGTTGATGTCATTCCTGCGGATTTCGGATCGGATCACCCGCTGGCCGGCGTGGAATTTCAGCGCAGAATCGAAGAAAACGCCTTTAAGGCCGGCGGCGGTTTATTCCGCGCGCCCGTTCAGCGGGTCGTTGATTTTCTGCGCGACAAAGAAACCGTAAAATTCGGCGAAGTAATCCCGTCATACCTGCCCGGTGTGGAAATGGCGGACATGCGTGCCGTTTTGCCGGACTTTGTGATTGAAACAATGAAGGCCGGATTTAAAAAACTGGATCGTAAAATCCGTTCTTTTTCGGCGCATGACGCTATTTTAACGGCGGCCGAGACCAGGACTTCATCACCGATCCGCATGATCCGGGATCCCGACACGCTGCAAAGCGTCAGTATCGAAGGCCTGTACCCCTGCGGCGAAGGCGCCGGTTATGCCGGCGGCATTATGTCGGCTGCCGCGGACGGATTAAAATGCGCCTATAAAATCCTGAGCACTTTGGAATAAACCGTTTAACCGTAAAACGCGGGTTGCTTTCAAAGACATAAAGCGCTATCCTACTTCACCGTTTGTTTTAAGGAGCCTTGTCATGAAAGAGTTTCAAAAATCTTCGCGTTTAAACGGTGTGCATTATGAAATCCGCGGCCCCGTGTTAAAGGCGGCAAATCAACTGGAAGAAGCCGGATATAAAATCCTGAAACTAAATATCGGCAATCCGGCGGCTTTTGATTTGAACGCCCCCGAAGAAATTATCAAGGACGTTATATTGAATTTGCCTTTTGCAGACGGCTATTCCGATTCCAAAGGCATTTTTCCCGCGCGCAAAGCCGTTATGCATTATTGCCAGCAAAAAAATATCGAAAGCGTTCAAATCAACGACATTTATCTGGGCAACGGCGTTTCCGATCTGATCATGCTCAGTATGGAGGCCTTTTTGGACAACGGCGATGAAATTCTGGTGCCTTCCCCCGATTATCCGCTGTGGACGGCGGCCATTTGTCTGGCCGGCGGCAAGCCTGTTCATTATATTTGCGACGAAGAATCCGACTGGTATCCCGACTTAAAAGACATCGAAAGCAAAATCACACCGAAAACCAAAGGTATCGTCATCATCAATCCCAACAATCCGACCGGCGCCGTTTATCCCAAAGAAATGCTGGAAAAAATCGCCGCTTTGGCCGAACGGCACAAACTGGCGGTTTTCTGCGACGAAATCTACGATAAAATTTTATATGACGGGGCGGTGCATATCTCTTTGGCGTCTTTGATCAAGGACACTTTCTGCATTACCTACAACGGTATTTCCAAAAATTACCGTGCCTGCGGTTTCCGTGCCGCCTGGATGGTTCTGAGCGGTAATAAAAAAATGGCCGAAGACTATATTGACGGACTGGATCTGCTGGCCAATATGCGTTTATGTTCAAACGTTCCCGGACAATTCGCCATACAAACCGCTTTGGGCGGGTATCAGAGCATTAATGATCTGGTCAAACCGGGCGGACGGCTATATGAACAAAGAACGCTGTGCCATAAACTGTTAAACGACATTCCGGGTATTTCCTGCGTCAAGGCAATGGGATCGCTTTATATGTTCCCGAAAATCGATACGGCAAAGTTCAACATTTACGATGACCAGAAATTTGTTTTGGATCTGCTGATGGATAAACGTATTTTACTGGTCAACGGCACGGGCTTTAACTGGGAAAAACCGGATCATTTCCGCGTTGTTTTCCTGCCCAGAACGGACGATTTGGAAAAAGCCCTGGGGCGGTTGAAGGATTTTCTGGCCGATTACAGACAGGAATAACCGTTAAAAACGCTTCTTTCGGGAAGCGTTTTTTATCCTTTCATCAGTATTTCCCTGCGCATGTTGTTGCGCAGGGAAAAAAGTAATTACACGCAGCAACAGCCCGTTGCATTGGCGACGGGGGCGAATCCCGATTTGCACGACACGCCTTCGCACCCGATCGGCATACAACAGCACCCCGTCAGCGTTGCTTCCGCCACGGAT
>CALYBD010000020.1 GCA_944393745.1 uncultured Alphaproteobacteria bacterium
AACCTAATAAATCTACCCTTTAAAACAACCTTTGTCTATATGGACATTCGTCCTGATCGTAAAAAATAAAATAATTTTTCTCCGATTTCTTGCGCTTTTTCGAAAAGTAAAATAAAAACAAGACGTTGTTGCGAACGAAGGGAGATTTTTTTCCTTAAGTTTAAAGTTGTTTTAACCGTTAAAAATATGTTTTGGCAAAGCCGGGTTGATCCCTGAACGATCTTTGCTTCATAATGGCGTTAATAACGGCCCTGTTGTTATGATGTTGTTTGGCGGTATCTTTTTGAAGTAGAGTTAATCCATGCATGATATCTGGAATCCCTGGCACGGCTGTGTGAAAAAAAGCGAAGGCTGTCTGAACTGTTATATGTTCTTTCTTGACCGTCAGCACGGTAAAAACGGCGCAGAGATTTATAGAGTGGGCAGCAATTTCAATTATCCCCTGCAAAAGGATAAAAACGGACATTATAAAATAGGATCGGGAGAAATGATCCGCGTCTGCATGACGTCTGATTTCTTTTTACCGCAGGCGGATGCATGGCGTAATGAAGCCTGGCAAATCATTAATCAACGTTCCGATGTTATTTTTATGCTGCTGACCAAACGTCCCGAACGGGTCAAAGACTGTTTGCCCGAAAACTGGGGCAACGGTTGGGAAAACGTTTTTTTTAATGTGACTTGCGAAAATCAAAAACGCGCCGATGAACGTATCCCGATCATGTTGGCTTTGCCGTTTAAACACAAAGGAATCTTTGCGGCGCCTTTTATCGGTCCCCTCAGTCTGAAAAAATATCTGCCGTCGGGACAAATCAGACAAGTCGTCGCCGGCGGAGAAAACTATGACGGCGCCCGTCCGCTGCATTATGAATGGGTCAAAGATTTGTATGATGAATGTGTTGCTTTTAATATACGTTTCTGTTTTATGGAAACGGGAACAAATTTTGTTAAAGACGGCAAAACGTACCATATTTCCTCTAAAACACGGCAAAGTGTTCAGGCCTTTAAATCCGGACTGCAACATGATGGCAGACCGATTGACTTTAAACTGAAGCCTTTGGCTCAGTTGTCTTTGTTTCGTCCGATTCCTTATGAAAAAAAATTCAAACCGTTTTGCGCACAATGCGGCGGACAGATGATCTGCAACGGCTGTTCGTTTTGCAAAGTTTGTCCGAATGATCAGAACGGTTTTTCTTAAAAGTTCTTATATAAAACGCTTTTAACATACATTTTATTTTGAAAATCATTTCATAAAAACAATAATCGTAATATTAAAGGAAAGTTTGTTGACTTTAATAAAACGAATCAGGCAAACTATAAGATATTGTTATTTAAATAGTTAGAGGTATTTGATGAAACTGGAAATTTTAATGGCTTTGGGCGGCCTGTTGTTATTGATGTGCGTGTTTGCAAATAAAATTTCCAGTAAATTGGGAATACCGTCTTTGTTGGTTTTTCTGGCTGTCGGTATGATTGCCGGTTCCGACGGGGCAGGGATTCAATTTTATTCGGCAGAGCTGAGTAATTATATCGGTTCGTTCGCGTTGGCTTTTATTTTGTTTTCGGGCGGGCTGGAATCCGGCTGGCCATCGATCAAAAGCGTTTTGGGGCGCGGTACGTTGCTGGCAACGGTCGGTGTTGCTCTGACGGCATTATTTATGTTCATACTGTCTTATTATTTATTGGAAATGCCTTTTGCGATCGCGTTGCTGCTCAGCGTGATTTTATCGTCTACCGATGCTCCGGCCGTATTTAATATTTTAAGGACAAACGGATTGTATCTGAATAATCCGAAGCTGAAATCCATTTTGGAATATGAATCCGGATCAAACGACCCGATGGCGGTGATTTTGTCTGTCGGCGCCATTGCTTTTTTAACGGCCGGAGACCGGTTTTCAGTATGGAATTTGACGGCAATGCTGTTTTTACAAATGGGCCTGGGCGTCGTTTTCGGTTATGTGATGGGCATTTTGGCATTAGCTTTTTTAAAAAAGTTTTCTTTTGTTTATCAGGGACTTTACCCGGTTTTCGGGGTCAGTGTGGTGTGTTTGATTTTTTCGTTGACACAACTGGCCGGCGGCAGCGGTTATCTGGCTTTGTATATTGCCGGAATAGTTTTGGGGAACGCTTCATACCCGTATAAAAATCCGTTTATACAATTTCAATCGGCTTTGTCCTGGGTGATGCAAATCTTGATGTTCCTGACACTGGGGTTATTCGTAAACCCGAAAGAACTGGGCGAATTATTCGGAACGGCTTTAAGCGCAACGGTCTGTCTGGTGATGATTGCGCGTCCTTTGGTCGTGTTTTTATGCCTGGCCAAAAGCGAATACACCCGCAGCGAAAAACTGTTCATCAGCTGGGCGGGATTAAAAGGTGCCGTACCGATTATTTTGGCGACGTACCCGCTGATGAACGATATTGAAGATGCGCGCTATTTGTTTAATGTTATTTTCTTTTTGGTCCTTGTTTCGGTGATGCTGCAGGGGCGAACATTGGGGTCTTTGGCCGGATTGCTGAATTTAAGCCATGACACCCCGACACCGGAAGAATTACGTGAAATGGGGGATCCGATCGGTGTGCCGACGGGAGATAAAGAACCTGAAATTTTTGTTTCGTTGAAATCTTCGTTTCTGCGTTTTGTTATGGGAACAATCAAAGGAGTACTGTCTTTGATTGACTGGGAAATTCATGGCGAAGACGAAAATTTGCCGGCTGCCTTGAAACTGTGGAATAACATTAAGAAAAAAACATATATCTTTTTAAAACAGCTGCATGCGTACTGTTTGGAAAAAGATCTGGACGAAGCACGCAAAAAGGCAGAATCCGATCTGGCCGCAAAATCGGCGGCGGAGGAAAAAAACCGCATGTTTATTCGTGTCCGACATATGGATAATGATAAGTAATTTTCTGTTTTGAACAGATGCCGATAAATTTTATTGCACGCTTGTGTAATAAAAAATTCATAATTTCATGTAACAAAAACAGTTAAAAATCAAACAGAGATAAGTGTTTTTCAAGTAACGAGGGGGGGGGGGGGGCTTTTTCTTTGTTTTTATGTAATAATAAGCAATTAAAATATTGAACGGAGAAATACAATGAATAAAAAGATTTTGTTTTATTTGCTGGCGTTGTTCTTATTTTTTGTTTTTATGCCGGACGCCTTTGCAAGGGACGGGTATATTGAAATGTATGACGGAAGAACCCCGACTACAGTTATAAATATGGGCGTGAAACTATTATACAATGTCATCGGGGTTGTTATGGTTCTGGGCGGTTTCGGGTTGATCGGAATTGGTGTCGGTGCCGTTTTCGGCAAAGTAAATTGGAAATGGGCGGCTTATTTGGCCTTTGGTTTATTTGTTTGTGCAATGTTGTTCGGAGTAATCGGATATTTCACCGGCGGTGCCCTCAGTCAATTTCAGTTGTTGTATGATACAATGGGAGCTCCTGTTGCGACGATTACGGCTTCAAAATAAAGTTGTATGGATTAATTGAAAAAATCCCCTGTTTTTTACAGGGGACTTTTTTTATGGCAGATCATTAAACGGCGATGAAGTTTGATGCCGTGAAAGTCCGATTTGCCGGCCTTGTCAATTAATGTCTGCGCATTATCCGAACAGCAATCCGGATAATAGCGTGTTTCCATACATCAATTGCCGCCGGCAGTGACAAATATCATTGTCTGTCGCTTCGTGTCATAAAAAATTCACACGATAGGTATAAAAAATCATTATAAATCAAGTAGATATTTTTTTTGAGTGATAAAGAAAAGAACAGAAATTTCTTTATATTTGGTATATAATATAATTAAGGGAATAATAGGAGGGTAAAATGAATAAAAAAACTATATTTTATTTTCTGGCGTTATTTTTATTTTTTGCTTTTATGCCGGATGCCTTTGCAAGGGACTATATTTCTTTGGGAGGTACCAAGGCAAATGTAGTTTTTATGGATAAATGTTTTGAGGTATTATATTACGTTATCGGGGTTGTCATGGTTTTGGGCGGTTTCGGGTTGATCGGAATCAGCGTCGGCGCCATTTTCGGCAAAGTAAATTGGAAGTGGGCAGCTTATTTGGCGTTTGGTTTGTTTATTTGTGCAATGTTGTTCGGAGTAATCGGATATTTCACCGGCGGTGCCCTTGATCAACAACAGTTGTTGTATGATACAATGGGAGCTCCTGTTGCGACGATTACGGCTTCAAAATAAAGTTGTATGGATTAATTGAAAAAATCCCCTGTTTTTTACAGGGGACTTTTTTTATGGCAGATCATTAAACGGCGATGAAGTTTGATGCCGTGAAAGTCCGATTTGCCGGCCTTGTCAATTAATGTCTGCGCATTATCCGAACAGCAATCCGGATAATAGCATGTTTCCGTACACCAATTGCCGCCGGCAGTGACAAATATCATTGTCTGTCGCTTCGTGTCATAAAAAATTCACACAGTGTCTTTAAAAAATTATTAAAAATCAATAGGATAGATTTTTTCTAAAAAAGAACATTTTTGTATTATTGTGTTATCATTATAAGATGAACTCATTAAAAGAGGAAAAATCTGATGAATAAAAAATACTCTTGGTTAGTCGCCTTATTTGTAATTTTTATTTTTATGCCGGATGCTTTTGCTGCAAGAGATCATTTAGGTGTACAGGGAAACAACGCATTTGAATTATTCTATTTTATGGGTGAAGGTTTATTGTACCAAGTTATCGGCGTTGTGATGATTTTGGGCGGTTTTGGATTAGTCGGACTCAGTGTTGGTGCTATTTTCGGTAAAGTAAACTGGAAATGGGCAGCTTACTTGGCATTCGGCTTATTCATTTGTGCTATGACTTTTGGAGTTTTAGGATATTTTACCGGAGATCAATTATTTCTTCAACCTCAGATGCTTTATGATACAGCTGGAAATCCTACGGTTACAATTACTCCTTCAGAATAGATTTATCTCAGTTAATAACAAAAAGCTCTTACATGCGTAAGAGCTTTTTTTAATGCGGGGTTATTTTGTCGCCTTTTTAAGCGGCTGTAAAATTTGACGCTGCAAAATGCCAATTTGCCAGCTTGTCAATTAATGTCTGCGCGTAATCCGGACGACGGTTTTGATAGTCCAGATAATAAGCGTGTTCCCAAACGTCAATTGCCAGCAGCGGTGTTAAATGGTGGGCGACCGGCGTGTCGGCATTGCCGGTTTTCATGATTTTGATTTCGCCTTTGTCCGCAACAACCCAGGCCCAGCCGCTGCCAAATTGAGAAACGGCCGCCGCTTTTAATTCTTCTTTGAATTTTTCTTCGTTGGCAAAAGCGCGCAGAACGGCTTCTTTGAATTTGCCGTCGGGAAGGGCGCCGCCGCCGTTCGGGGTCAGGCTGCTCCAGAAAAACGTATGGTTCCACGTCTGCGCGGCGTTATTAAAAATACCGACCTTGTCGGTTTTGCCGGCTGTTTTTAAAATGATGGTTTCCAGATTATCGCCGGCCAGATCCGTGTCTTTAATCAGGTTGTTTAAATTTGTAATATAAGCTTGATGATGTTTTCCGTAATGAAATTCAAGCGTTTTTGCCGACATATACGGTTCTAACGCTTCTTTTTCAAAAGGCAGTTTCGGTAATTCAAAAACCATGTTAAAAATTCCTTTCTTTGTTGTTTCGAACATTGTCCGATTTTTAAAAAAAGAAGTAAAGTGATCTTTTGTTTATGCTTTTTAAAATCAATTGGGCCGCTTTGATGCCGGAACGCACACTGCCTTCAATGGTGCAGGGCAGTCCCGTTGCCGTCGCGTCACCGGCCAAAAAAACAATGTCGGATCCGATATCCGCTTCCAATCGCCGGCGATTGATTGCGCGGGTTTGCAGAATCGTTGCGCGTTTTTCCGCAATGACGCGATATTCCGGCAGATCAACCCCCAGATTCAGCAAAGCCGATAATTCGTGCCAGACTAATGAGGCCGCGGAATCCGGAGAAAATTTTTCCAGCAAAGCGTTGGCGGCGCTGATCGTTACGGACAAAATGCCGTTTTTAATGAATATCCAATGTCCGGTTAGGCCGATTAAACCGGCAAAAGAATATCCGTCCGGTAAACACGCGTCCGTTCTGTAGTGAATATTGACGATTGTCTGATAAGGCAATTCCGATGCTCCGACAACCAGACGGGACAGATTTTGGGGATCCGTAGCCAGAATTACCCGGTCATTTTGTTGCAGGTTAATTGTTTCACCGTCAAAAAAAATCAGGCTTTTTTCTTTGATTCGGCGCAGACGTTTACCAAAATGCAAAGAGACATTTTTGTGTTTTAAAAAACGTTCAACAGGCGCAATAACGCAATCATATAATGACGGATCAGCCAGATAAATCTGCCCGTTTTTTTCTCCGAAACATTTTAAAGCGGTCTTTAAAAATAAAAAAGTATCGACTTGATGAACAGGAGTGTTCATCACGGATTCGCATAACAGAGAATACAATGCCGGCAGTTTGCGCAAAGCCGTTATCGGGCGGGCGGTATTAATTTGAAAGGATTCGCCGTTTTTGTTTAAAAACAAGATTTGATTGCCGGCGTTTTTTAACGGCGTTTCGCACGGGCATTGCGCCAGCATTTCCAATAAAGCCGTATTTGCCCCCAGCATTAAATGCGTTCCGTTGTCAATCCGGGCGTTCAGTCGTTTGTCGAAAAAAGAATGACATCGTCCGCCCGCACGCGCCGCCGCGTCGTATAAAACAACGGGAAGCCCTGCTTGCGTCAACGTAAACGCGGCAGATAAACCGGATACCCCCATGCCGATAATATGAACCGTCATTTTATTTTCCGAACAGCCAAATGCGCAAAGCCGTTAAGATCATATAAGCTTTTGACGGTTTGGCCCGGGGGGATAAAACGTCCCAGCCCCGTTTTTCCATCAGATCGAATATTTTTTTGTAAACGCATTTCATGATAACGGCCGGTTTCATTTGTTTGGCGTTTAATAAAGCCAGAGCCGCATCGGCTTCGGTGAAACGCAACGCGGCCTGTTCGGCCAATGCCGTGCGAGCTGTTTTTAATTCCGGGTCTTTTAATACGCGGCTGAGCGGTGTGTCGTCCGTGATTTCGATCCCGGCTTTGGCCAGGCATTCCTGCGGCATGTACAGCCGTCCCAATTCCATGTCTTCTTCCATATCGCGCAGAATATTTGTCAGCTGCAGCGCTTCGCCCAATGTGACGGCAAAGCGTTGCGCCGTTTCGGAATAATCGCCGAAAATGCAGACGGACAACAACCCGACGGCTCCGGCAACCCGGCGACAGTACAGCTGCAGTTCCGTCATCGTCGGCGCGCGCATACCGTCCGGGATATCCATTTCCATGCCGTCAATCAGGGCGATAAATTCTTCTTTTGGCAAAGCGAACTTTTTAATCGGTTCAATCAGAGCTTTGGCAACAATTTGTTCGGGTTCGTTACCGTTATACAATCGATCGATGTCGTCCCGCCAGATTTTCAGATTTTTTTTCTTTTCTTCCGTCGGGGCGGGTTCATCGGCAATGTCGTCAATTTCACGACAAAAAGCATAAACGGCAAACATGGCATTGCGCTTGTCTTTGCCTAACAGTTTCATCGCCGGGTAGAACGAGGATCCCGAACGTTTGACAATGTCATTGACCTGCCCGATTATTTCTTCGGCGGTAAAAGATCTTTTTTCCTGATGCATGATATTTTCTTTCTTCTCAGACCGCCCCAAACGCCCCACATGCAGGCAATGATCCAGTCTGATTTTTTTAAACCGATTTTGCGTTTTAAAACGTCTTTCTTTTTTAACCGTTTAACCAATCTTTGCGCCAGACGGAAAATAACGCAGACTTCCATGCGCAAACCGCGGTTGACAATCACCAAAGGCAGGGACGATCCTTCCACCAACAGACTTTCAATGGCATCGGTCGTGCGGTTAAAAACGCTTTTTAAAGCCGTGCAGCTTTGGCTGTCGTCCAAAGCTTCGTATTTGATTTGAGCTTCTTTAAACCAGTCTTTGGGCAGGTAGATCCGATGTTTTTCCTGATAATCTTCTTTGCAGTCCTGTAAATGGTTGTTCATTTGCAAGGCAGCACACAAAGCATCTGACGGCCAGTATGCCGTCGGATTTTCCCCGTGCAAATCCAGCATAAATCGACCGACACTGCCGGCCGACCAGCGGCAATACGCCATAACGTCTTCCCAAGTATGATACGTATGCCCTTCGCTGTCCTGGCGAAAAGCCTTTAACAAATCCAAGGCGTGCTGATTGGTAACGCCGCATTGTTCCAGACTGTTTTTCAGCGTTTCCGCGCATTTTGTCGCGTCATCGGATTCTTCTTCGCCCAACAAAACCCGTTCCAGGCGGTTTAAACGATCCAGTTTTTCCTGTTTTGAAATTTCCGTTGAATCGGCAATATCGTCTGCCGTCCGCGCGAAATCGTAAAAGGCCGCGACATGAGGACGCAACTTTTTAGGGATCAGACACGATCCGACAGGGAAATTTTCATCGGCGGCATTTTTTGTTCGTTTAATTCGTTTTTCCATTTATTTCTGCCTTTTGTATCCATACGGCCAAATCGGCCAACGCCCGTTCGCTTTGGGCACGTTTGCGGTCAAGCCCTTTGATCTTTTTCTTTCCTTCGGGAACGGGCGGGGGCGGGAACAGCCCGAAATTGATGTTCATCGGTTGAAAACAGCTGTCGTTCGCATTGACCGTAATATGGCGCAACATTGCCCCCAAAGCCGTTGTTTCCGGCGGCAAAACAGGTGTTTTCCCTTCGGCTTCCCGTACGGCGAACAATCCGGCCATCAATCCGACCGCGGCACTTTCGACGTATCCTTCGCAGCCCGTGACCTGTCCGGCAAGACGGATATTGGGGCGCGCTTTTAAACGCAGCGTTTCGTCCAATACTTTGGGCGAACAAACGAACGTATTGCGATGAATTCCTCCGAACCGAACAAAAGAAGCATTTTCTAACCCCGGAATGGTTTTAAAAAGACGTTTTTGTTCACCGTAAGTCAGCTTTGTTTGAAAACCGACCAGATTTAACAGCGTTCCCTGCCGGTTTTCTTTGCGCAGCTGAACAACGGCATAAGGCCTGGCGCCCGTATGCGGATTCGTCAGACCGACAGGCTTCATCGGTCCGAACGCCAGTGTTTCACGCCCGCGTTCCGCCATGACTTCAATCGGCAGGCAACCTTCGAAATAAGGTGTGTCTTTTTCCCATTCTTTAAAAGCTACTTTCTCGCCGGATAATAAAGCGTCAATAAAAGCATCGTATTGTTCTTTGTCCAACGGACAATTGATATAATCGTCTCCGTTGCCTTTGTCGTATCGGGATTGTTTCCAAGCCTTGGTCATATCAACCGAATCAGCGGTGACAATCGGGGCAATGGCGTCAAAAAAATGCAACAGATCTTCGCCGCCCGCCGCCGCCTGAATTTTTTGCGCCAATTCCGGCGTTGTCAACGGCCCCGTCGCAATAATAAAAAAACCGTCCTTTGCATCGGGCAAATCCGTTAATTCCTCCCGTTCAATCGAAACCAGAGGGTTTTGCCGCAGTTTTTCTTCCACGGTTTTGGAAAAAGCCTCCCGATCAACGGCCAAAGCACCGCCGGCCGGAACGGCTGTCTGATCCGCCGCGGCCAAAATCAAAGAACCGCAACGGCGCATTTCTTCGTGCAGCAACCCGACGGCATTGTGACCGGCATCATCGGAACGCAAAGAATTTGAACAAACCAATTCGGCCAAACCGTCCGTTCTGTGGGCGGGAGTCTGTCTGTTCGGGCGCATTTCACGTAAAATAACAGCCTGTCCGGACCGGGCAATCTGCCAGGCGGCTTCGCAGCCGGCCAGTCCTGCTCCGATAACGGTAATCGGTTTTTGCGACATCTTTTCTTTATCCCTTCACAGAATCGGTTTATTGTTGTCTTGTATATCTTAAAGATAACTATATACTTAAACAAACATAATTTTTTGCGAGAAATGAAATGAACGGAAATTTTGTGTATTTTTTAATTGCTGCCGTTGCAGTCTATGGTTTGCTGGTTTACGTTTTCCCCCGCGTGAAACGTTTGTTGCGCGGCCGGGACGTCGTTTATATCGATCCCAAGGTGTTGCAGGAAAAAATGGCTAAAAAAGAAGATATGCTGCTGATTGATATCAGAACGCCTTCGGAATTTTATAATATGTTCGGCCATATTGACGGTGCGATTAACCTGCCGTTTAAAGAATTTATGATCCGTATAAACGAAACCGCCGATCGTTTGGCCGGTTTTAAAAATATTCCCGTCGTCATTATCGGTCTGCGTGATGAAAACAACGTCTTTAAGGCATACCAAAATCTGAAACGAAAGGGATTTTCGGATGTCAGTATTTTAAATTACGGTGTTTCTCAATGGCTGCGTCAGGGACTGCCGACGGTAGAACGTAATGTCCGCAAAGTATAAAAAAAGCCTTTTGTTTTTAGGCGCGTTTTTGTTTTCTTCCGCCGTTATTGCTGCGGTTGAACCCAAAAATGTGATTGTTTTTTTTCTGCCCGTTCGTGATAATGCCGGCATTCATTCGCTGCAAGAAGCCGTCCAGACGCCTTTGCCTGTCGGCGTTTCTGCCGGGTTGCGGGCAGGCAAAGACTTTGAAAAAGACCCCAATCAGGAAAAACACGGCATAAATACACCTGTCGGGGTTTCTTTGTATGATAAAGGAAGCGTTCCTTTGGATCAGGCAACCGAAAATATTTTGGCGCCGGCCCGGGTGTTAATTCTGCCGCCGGAAGAAATAAAAAAAAGACAATCGGAAAAAGTCGCCGGCCTGCCCGAAAGCGTTACGCCGGACAAAATTCGCGTTTTCCCGATGACGGATCCCGCCGCGGAAATGAAAAAAGCGGCGCAGGAACGTCCGATTGTCGTTCGGTATCAAAAATTAAAACCGCCGGCGGATACCCGCGAAAAAAGACCGCGTGACGAATCGCAATGGACAGGCTGGATTCTGCGCCAGTTGCAGGAATGTAATATGGACGCCCAAACGGTTCTGCCGACACTTTATTGGTTGACGGCCAATCGAAAATTAACGGACGGCAAAACCGATTGCGATATGAAAGCGGCTGTTGCCGGATATCTGCGCAAATGCCACCCGTGGCCGGTCGTTTACTATACGCCGGTCAATAACGATGTTCCTGTTCGTCCGGCCGTTCAGATGGCGGCCGAATATCTGGAAAGTGCTTTTGATTCGGGCAATTGTCCCGTTCTGGATTTGTCGGGCGTTAATTTTGAAAAAACGGAATTTCTGGAAGGAAGTTTGAAAAATGCGGATTTTTCAAATTCTTATTTCCAAGAAGCGACTTTTTCCGGCATTGATTTGTCCGGGGCTGTTTTTAATCAGGCACAAATGGATAATGTCTTGTTTCAGGACGTTAATCTGTCGACGGCCGTATTCGAAAAAACACGCATGAAGTACGCGCATCTGCACCGGGTGAACGCCGTTTCGGTTAAATTTGATGCTGCCGATCTGCAGAACACGCAATTCCGTGATGTTAATTTTTCATTGTCTTCGTTTAACAATGCCGTTTTGCAAAATACCGCCTGGTTTGATGTGCGTGCATACAAAATGAATGCCGGACAGGCTGATTTTTCAAAAGCGGGGTTTGACAACGTTCTGCTTAATCAGCTGCAGGCCGACAAAACAAATTTTGACAATATTTCGTGCAAAGAATGCGTGTTTGACGGCGCGGATTTGAAAAGAGCGGATTTTTTCCGGGCTGTTTTTGACGATGCATCATTTGATCGTTCCGATCTGTCATATGCCCGGTTTCATTCCGCCGTTTTCGAAGACGATATTTCGTTTGATGATGTGTATTTGTACAAGGCGGATTTCAAAAATGTTGATTTAAAACCGCTCGGTAAGCTGCCGATTGAACGGCTGACGCAAATGCAGATTGATCGCAGAACGATTTTACCGGATCATTTGTCGGATTTCGATTCCGCGGTTTTTGATGTCGAACTGGAAAGCGCCGATATGTCCGCGACAAAAGAAGTCAATCGCTATACATGTTCGAAAAGAACGTGTGAAGAACGTCTGCTGGGGCGGGCAACCAATCAAAATCTGGCCGTGCGTGCCATGACGATCCTGAGCAACCCGTCGGAAAGTCTGAATAAGCAGATTTGGGCTTTGTGTACAATGGGGTGCATAGCCCGGGAAGATAAAAAACTGGAAAATTCCCAGATTGATTTTTTGGCGAACTTTATTAAGCGCAAACGCCCCTGGAATCCCGAAACGGATTTGTTTAAGCCGTATCGGCCGATAGAACCCGAAGTTCAAATGGCTCTGTATGTTTTAACCGATCCGCAGTTGCAGCGTGATTTGGGGCATGATGTTGATTTAACGGGAACGGATCTGCGAACAGCCGATTTGTCCGGCGCGGATCTGCGGACGGTTAATTTGTCGGGATCGCATCTGGGAGGCACCGATTTGCGCCATTCAAAAACAGACCAGACATATAGGCGTTTTGATCAGGCTGTCATTGATGAATTTACGTTGTTTCCGACAGGAATGGAGCTTTTTAAACCTTTCCGGTTGCCCGATTCGGAAACGCCGCCCTGGTGGAAACCGAAAACTGTTCGCGTGATCCGTGACGGAACGCATTTATGGACAGTGACGACAGAGGATATTCCTTTTTCGGACGAATTAATTGTTGCGCCCGAAAACAAACAGGAGAAAAAGAAATGAAACATACTTTAATGACGGCGTTTTTTTTGGCGATCTTGACTTTTTCCGTTAATGCGCAGGAAACGGATACGGACGTTTTGCGTGCCCGGGCTTCAAACGGGGATATTCAGGCGGCGGTGCTGTTGGGAAAATATTACTATGATATGGAAAAAGATCCAAAGCAGGCAGAAAAATGGGTCAGTGTTGCCGCTGATGCCGGCGATGCCGAAGCTTTGTATTATCTGGCACGTATTTATGACGAATCGCGGGAAGGCAAACACCCGAATAAAGAGGTCGTTGCCGTTTTGGAAAAATCGGCCGGGCAGGGATATGCGCCGGCTCAGGTTATGTTGGGCAAGATATATCAGTTCGGTCGCCGCGGTATTCCGAAAGATTTGAAAAAAGCCAGAATGTGGTACGAAATGGCTGCAGCCAAAGGAGCCAATGAAGCGATGGCTCAAATTAATGTCATTTACCAACAGGCCGGAGATTCCGCAGCCAAAGCCGCCATGGTTGACGATAATGTCGAATGGCTGGAACTGGGGGTTAAACAGGGAAACGTTGAAGCAGCGTTAAATTTGGGAAAGATGGCTGAAACGGGACGCGGCGTTCCGCAGGATTATAAACGCGCGGCAGAGCTTTATCAAATGGCGGCCGAAGAGGGAATTGTTCAGGCTCAATCGGCTTTGGGCAGGCTGTATGCAAACGGAGACGGTGTCGATCAGGATAATTCAAAGGCTGTTTTCTGGCTGAGTAAAGCCGCCGAAGAAGGGTATGTCGAAGCACAAAGAAAACTGGCACAGGTTTATACGTATCAGTATCCGGATCCCGCACAGGCCTATGCCTGGCAGGTTGTTTCTTTGTCGGCCTTATTCCCGCAGGCAAAAGACCTGGTGGCCGTTTCTCCTGATCTGGAACGACTGATTCGTTCAATGACGCCGGAACAGATTAAGGACGGTCAGTCTTTGGCGGTCAAACTGGTCGAAAAGATTAAAATTAATAAAAGAAAACAGGAAGAAGAACAAAAAAAGCATATTGAATATCTGCTGCAATATCGGCAGGAAACGGAATAACGCAATAAAAAAAGCCCCGGTTGGGGCTTTTTTTTTATTTCAGTTCAGTAAAGCCATTAAATCCTTTACGGCGTTTGATGTGCTTTGTGCAACGTCTTTCAGACTTTTATCCAGCATATAGCACGGCGTCGTGATAATTTTGTTTTTCCGGTCAATACAAACCTGAGCCGATGAACAAATTTCCGGTGTGCCGCCCATGGCTTTGATGGCCATGGAGGTTTCGGGATCATTTCCGATTGTTACCGTGATGTTTCCCAAAATACGGGTAATCAAAACCGGCGCAATGCACAGCGCGACAATCGGTTTGCCGGCGGCGTGCATTTCTTTGACGACGCGTTCCACGTCCGGATGAACAAAACAGTTTGTGCCCTTATGCGCAAAGTCGCACAAATTTAAAACGGCTCCCATGCCGCCCGGAAACAAAACGGCATCATAATCCGAAACTTTGAACGATTTCAAAGACGAGATATTGCCGCGCGCTATTCTGGCGGCTTCGACGGGCATACGCCTTTTTTCGTCGGAAGGTTGTTTTGTTACATGATTGATGACGACGCTTTGTTCGCCTTCGGGGGCAAAGCAATGATAAGTCCCGCCCTGTTGTTCAATTGCCAGCATGGCCGTAACGGCTTCATGAATTTCGGATCCGTCCATGACGCCGCAACCGGATAAGACAACGGCGATTTTTTTTGTGTTCATGTGTTTCTCCTCACAGTGGTAAAAATCTTTGATGTTGTAATTATATACAAGATGTATTTATATACAATAATCGTAAAGTATTGTAACGGAGTTGGTTTTGAAATACATCAGTACGCGGGGAAATGCTCCCGCCATAGGATTCGAAGATGTCTTGCTGGCAGGCCTGGCCCCGGACGGCGGTCTGTATGTGCCCGAAGAATATCCGCAGTTTTCACCGGACAGTATGCGCCAAATGCGTTCTTTGACTTATGCCGAACTGGCTGCGGAAGTCATGGCGCCGTTTACCGAAGGTTGCCTGGATAAAAAAGATTTGCTTGATATTGCAGTGCAGGCTTACGGCGGTTTTTCTCATACGGCGGTCGCGCCGTTAAAGCAAATCAGCGATTCCTTATGGGTTATGGAGCTGTTTTACGGACCGACGCTGGCGTTTAAAGATTACGCGCTGCAGGTGGTCGGGCGTATGTTTGATAAAGTTCTGAAACGAACAAACAAACGTATT
The DNA here is from genome assembly GCA_944393745.1 of uncultured Alphaproteobacteria bacterium. Taxonomy (GTDB): domain Bacteria; phylum Pseudomonadota; class Alphaproteobacteria; order CAAGCB01; family CAG-977; genus UBA11549. The sequence continues at coordinate 14,946 of CALYBD010000020.1, forward strand.
ACGATTGTCGGGGCGACCTCAGGAGATACCGGATCGGCAGCGATCGAATCCTGCAAAGGCTGCGACCATCTGGATATCTTTATTTTGCACCCGCACAACCGCGTTTCCGAAGTCCAACGTCGCCAGATGACAACAACGATCGCGCCGAATGTTTTTAATATCGCGCTGGAAGGGACTTTTGATGACTGTCAGTCGATTGTCAAAGCTTTGTTTTCTGACGAAGATTTTCGTACCAGACACAATCTGTCGGCCGTTAATTCAATCAACTGGGCCAGAATTATGGCGCAGATTGTTTATTATTTTCGCGCCGCTTTGGCTTTGGGCGCACCGGACAGAGAAGTGTCTTTCGCCGTACCGACAGGCAATTTCGGCAATATTTTTGCCGGCTACGTTGCAAAACGTATGGGCTTGCCGATTAAAAAGCTGATACTCGGGTCTAACGAAAACGATATTTTGCCGCGTTTTTTGGAAACGGGCGTGATGGAAAAACGTGCGGTAAAACCGTCAATCAGTCCGTCCATGGATATTCAAGTGTCGTCTAATTTCGAACGTCTGCTGTTTGAAATGCTGGATCGCGATGCCGCGGCCGTTTCTCATTTAATGGAAACGTTTAAATATGAAAAAAGTTACGGCGTCGATACGGAAGTATTGAAAAAAATCAAAAATATTTTTGAAGGTGTCCGCTGTACGGACGAAGAAACAAAAATCGAAATCGGAAAAATTTATAAGGCTGCCGGTGAAATTGTTGATCCGCATTCCGCCATTGGCTTTGTTGCCGCCGAAAAATTCGGTGAAACAGGGCTTCCTTGCATTGTTTTGGCAACGGCTCATCCGGCAAAGTTTCCCGTTCCCGTGCGCACCGCAACCGGTATCACGCCGTCTTTGCCGGCCAGGCTGTCTGATCTGATGACCAGACGGGAAAACTTTACCGTTTTGCCCAATACGCAGGACGCAATTAAATATTTTATTGATACGGCTGAAAAAAGGATCTGATCTGAATGACCAAAAAAATGACCGTTCTGCCGAACGGGCTGCGCGTTGTAACCGACAGTATGGACGAATTGGATACGGTTTCTTTGGGAATATGGGTCGGTATCGGTTCCATGTATGAACCGGCCGAAATAAACGGTATTTCTCATTTATTGGAACATATGGCCTTTAAGGGCACGACACACAGGACAGCACGCCGGATTGCCGAAGAAATCGAAAATGTCGGCGGGTATATTAATGCTGCCACATCACGCGAAACAACGGCATATTATATCAAGGTTTTAAAAGAAGATACGGCTTTGGCCGTGGATATTTTGGCCGATATTTTGCAAAACTCTGTTTTTGATCCGGAAGAATTCGCGCGTGAAAAAACGGTGGTGTTACAGGAAATCAGCCAGTCAATTGATACACCGGACGATATTATTTTTGATCATTTTCAATCCTGCGCTTTTCCGGATCAGCCGGTTGGCCGTCCCGTTCTGGGCAGCGTTGAAACAGTTAAAGGGATCAGCCGGGAAACGCTGGATTCCTATATGAAAACAAACTATACCCCGGTCAGAATGGTTGCTTCCGCCGGCGGCAGGATTGATCATGACGAATTTGTCGGTATGATAAAAGAATCTTTCGGATCCATGAAGGACAGGGATTCTCTGGCGCTGCCTGATGTTGTTTATAAAGGCGGAGAGTACCGTGAAAATAAATCTTTGGAGCAGGTCAATCTGATTTTGGGATTTCCGGGGGTATCCGTTCTGGACAAAGAATATTATACGGCGCACGTTCTTTCAACGATTTTGGGCGGCGGAATGTCTTCTCGTCTTTTTCAGGAAATACGGGAAAAACGCGGTTTGGTTTATTCGGTATATTCTTTTAACGCCGCCGCGATAAAAGGCGGTCTGTTCGGCATTTACGCAGGGACGGGCGAAGAAGAAGCCGCGGAATTGTTGCCGGCAGTCTGTGAGGAAATTCAAAAAATCAGGCTTTGCGTGACCGAAGAAGAGTTAAATCGAGCCAAAGCGCAACTGAAAGCGGGAGTCTTGATGTCCATGGAACATCCGACGGCGCGGGCGGAACAAAATGCGGGGCATCTGTTGATGTTCGGGCGTCTGATTGATAAAGAAGAAATTTTGCGGGAAATCGCTAAGACAACGGTTAATGATGTTATTGATCTGGCCGCGCGGATTTTTTCCCGGAAACCGTCATTAGCCTGTTTGGGACCTGTTAAACGGGTCATGTCGTATGATAAGCTGGAACAGGCGTTGAAATAGGGGGCTGTTCCGTATGGAAAAAGACGGTGAAATTTTAATACAAATTGTTGCAATCGGCAATGCGCTGAAAGTCACGGCCGTTCATGCGGCAACGGGAACGGAAGTTTCTTTTATGGCGCCTAAAAACACACCGATGCTGTCTTTGAAAATGATGGCGAAGAAAAAGCTGGATTATGTGATGAGAAAAAATAATCTCCCCTAGCCAAAAGCTTTTGATTGTGCTACTAAAAAACTGACTTTTTAAGAAAGGATTTTTTGTATGTTAAAAAAGATTGCGCTTGCTTCGGATCACGGCGGGTTTGATTTAAAAAATCTGCTGGTCGAAAAATTGAAAAAAGACGGGTACGATGTTTCGGATCTGGGAACGCATACGAAAGAGTCCGTTGATTATCCCGATATTGCCGCGCTGATGGCCGATGCAATCAAAGCCGGAAAGGTCGACAGAGGCATTTTATTATGCGGTACGGGAATCGGGATCAGCATTGCCGCTAATCGTTTTCCGTTTATCCGCGCGGCCTTGGTTCATGACGCTTTCGGGGCGCGTTTGTGTCGTCAGCATAATGATGCCAATGTGTTGGTATTGGGCGGGCGAACGACCGGCGTGGAAGTGGCTTTTGAATGCGCGGATATCTTTTTAAATACGGACTTTTTAGGGGATCGCCACGCTCGCCGTGTTGAAAAATTATCTCATATGTGCTGAAAAGGAATTCAAATGACAAATTCGTTTTTTACATTGCCGCTGAAACAGGCCGATCCCGATGTGTATGAAGGGATCGTCAAAGAACTGCGTCGTCAGCAAAACCAGATTGAATTAATCGCTTCGGAAAATATTGTTTCCAAAGCCGTTTTGCAAGCGCAGGGGACGATTTTAACGAATAAATATGCGGAAGGATATTCCGGCAGGCGGTATTACGGCGGCTGCGAATTTGTTGATATTGCGGAAAATCTGGCGATTGAACGGGCAAAAAAATTGTTTGATGCGGCGTTTGTTAATGTTCAGCCGCATTCCGGAGCGCAGGCAAACGGCGCCGTACAACTGGCTTTATTGCAGCCGGGCGATACGCTGATGGGGATGTCTTTGGACGCCGGCGGACATTTAACGCACGGGGCGGCGCCCGCGTTGTCCGGAAAATGGTTTCATTCCGTTCAATACGGTGTGCGCGAAGAAGACGGCCGCATTGATTTTGAACAGGTGGAACGCTTGGCCAAAGAAAACCGGCCCAAGCTGATTATTGCCGGCGGTTCGGCTTATCCGCGTGCGATTGATTTTGCGAAATTCCGCACGATAGCAGATGAAGTCGGTGCGTTATTAATGGTGGATATGGCGCATTTTGCGGGTCTGGTTGCCGGCGGGGTTCATGAAAATCCGTTGAAATATGCCGATATCGTAACAACGACAACGCATAAAACGTTGCGCGGGCCGCGCGGCGGCATGATTTTAACAAACCGCGAAGATCTGGCGAAAAAGATTAATTCGGCCGTTTTTCCCGGATTGCAGGGCGGACCGTTGATGCACGTCATTGCGGCCAAAGCCGTCGCTTTGGGAGAAGCGTTGAAACCTGAATTTAAGGAATATGCCAAAAACGTTGTTGCCAATGCCAAGGTTTTGGGAGAAACCCTGATGGCACGAGGGTTAAATCTGGTGTCGGGCGGTACGGATACGCATTTGGTGTTGGTTGATTTGCGTCCGAAGCATCTGACCGGTAAAACAGCTGAAAAAAGTCTGGAACGCGCTCATATGACATGTAACAAAAACGGTATTCCGTTTGATCCGGAAAAACCGACGGTGACCTCGGGAATTCGGCTGGGCACGCCGGCGGGAACGACGCGCGGCTTCGGCGTTGAGGAATTTAAGCAGATCGGCCATTTAATCGGTGATGTTTTGGACGCTTTATCCCGGAATCCGCAGGACAATACCGTTGCCGAAGAAAAAGCGGCAAAATCGGTGCTGGCATTATGTGCCCGCTTTCCGATTTATGACGGTTTGATGGAGGAATAACGAATGCGTTGTCCTTTTTGCGGGTATGAAGAAACGCAGGTGAAGGATTCCCGTCCCAGCGAAGATAACTCGGCCATTCGCCGTCGTCGTTTTTGTACGGCCTGCGGGTCGCGTTTTACAACGTTTGAACGTGTCCAGTTGCGCGAACTGACCGTGATTAAAAAAGATAAAAGCAAAATGCCGTTTGACCGTGATAAATTGCAGCGTTCCATTACGGTCGCGGTGCGCAAGCGTCCGATCAGTCCGGAACAGGTCGAATTGATTGTCAACAGTATTCAACGTCAGTTGGAAGTATCCGGGGAAAGCGAAATTCCGTCCGATCAGATCGGGGAAATGGTGATGGAAGCTTTGTCTGCTTTGGATCCGGTGGCGTATGTTCGTTTTGCTTCGGTCTACCGCGATTTCAGGGAAGCAAAAGATTTTAAAGCTTTTATCAGCAGCCTGGAGGCCGTTGCCGATGCCGGTTCTCTGGAAGGAGAAAAAGATGCCTAAAGTTAAAACCAACCGCAGTTCGTCACGTCTGGCAGCCGTTCAGGCGTTGTATCAGTATGCGTTTGGCGAAAAAACGATTGACGAAATAGCGCAAGAGTTTATGACCGGCGCCATTGGCCGCGAAGTCATTGAAGAAGATGAATTGACAGGATCCGAAACGTTTGTTCCCGTTATGCCGGCCGAACCGACTTTGTTTGCGGGAATACTTGCTTCGTATGCTCAAAATGCCGATCAGATTAATGAAATGATCAACTCTTCTTTTGTTCAGGATTGGCCGGCCGAGCGCGTTGAATTGACTTTGAAGGCTATTTTGCAGGCGGGGACGGCGGAATTGCTGGGGTTTCCCGAAACGCCGCTGGCCATTATTATTACAGAATATATTGATATCGCCAAAAGCTTTTATTCCGGCCCTGAAATTAAAGTAACCAACGGTATTTTGGATCGTTTGGCAAAAATTTTGCGTGAATCTTAAATACGGTTATTCATCGCGCTGGTGCTCAATAAAACGAATCTGCGCGGGATCGTTTTGATCATCGGTTTCTTTGACGCTGTATTCGGGTTCTATATCCTGCGGACGCCTTTTGAAAGGACGAGCAACATAAAAAGGCCAAAAGGTTTTTTTCCAAAGAACAAAAGAAGCGGTTGTGCCGAATAAAAATAACAGTAAATAAATTAAATACGGCCAGAAAAACAACAACACGGCCAAAACAGACGGCCAGCCCCATACGGTAACGGCACCGTATACCCCGGCCAATGGTCCTAATGCCGGAACGAAAACCAGTAAAAGAGCTGCAAAACCCGCAAAAATCCAGTGTAAACCGAAAAAATGCATAATTCCGTCAATACTGGCAATCAGCTGTAACAGGCTGACGGCAATATAGGCAACAAACAACAAAACAGGTAATTTTAAATTCATATACTTTCCTTTTTTTGTTTATCATAGCTGTTTACGAATAAAAAAACATCAGTTTGTTGACGGTAATAAAATTTTAAAAATATCGGTGTATTCTGAATTTTCCAGAACAGGAAGGACATATGAGAAAAATTATTCAGGACAGACTTTATTTTGTGTTCCGGGATTCCGACGGCATATTGGGATTTACAATTCGCTGCTATGACGGAGAACCCGTCAATCCGTGTTTTTTGTATGACGGGGATCAACAGGTGTTTTTATTGCGCCGTCCGGGGCAGATTATTTCGCTGGCTTCGCTGGGGGAAGAATTCTTTTCTTTTTTGCGGACACTGCAGAAAGTCAGATTTTTGGAAACACCGGAAGATTCTTCGGAAATTATACGCCAGTATGATGTTCCTGTCGTAAAAATTGACAGTGTTCAATTGTCCGGTTCTCAAATAATCGTTTCCGAAGAATGTCTTTTTTCAGAATTGCCTTGTTCGGCTTAAGTGCGTTCAAAATACCAGTATCTGTCAGAAAAAACGGATTCCTTATTATCTGCTGACGTTGACATCTGTTGTTCCAAAGGATCTAAAAAATCACTTTTCAGATCTTTTAACCCGTTCAAATAATCAGATAAATCATCGATTTGCAGATTTTGCGCCAGTCTGTTGATCTCTTTGCTGAATTCAGATTCTTTTTTTAAAATTAAAATGATTGTTTCACGATCTTTGCTCACATCGGCCTCTTTTGTTATATAACAAAATGTTATAAAAATAAATCAAAAAGTCAATCACAAAAAATTTTTGTGTTATGTGTCGGAAAAAGAAACCGTAAAAGGCGGCGTAAGGTTTGCCGGATTGTTTTTAATGAGGGCGATTTTACAGGACGTTTTTAACGGCTTCGGAGGTAATGAAACGGGGTTGATTGACAGCGGTCGGCGTTCTGGCGCATGTTTTACTCTTTGAACTGATTTTAATGTGTGTCATGGCGCGAAAGAGCGTTTGTTTATAAAGTTTGTCCGATTTATACGGATTGTAGAAGAGAGGGCACAAAAAAGCCGGAGCGCTGAACTCCGGCTTTTGATTTTTATTCGGCGTTAAAATGCAAAACGCAACCCGCCGTAAAATTCATTTGATTTTATTTGCTTTCCTAAATCCTGGAAACGGTATCCGACATCAAAGGTGATGTCTTTTGTAATATCGTATCCGACACCGACGCCGCCGCCCCAGGAAAATTTATAGTCTGTTTTTGACGAAACGCCGACATCTTTGATTTTCAGTCTGGACGCACCGACCGCCAGGTTAATGAACGGGCGCAGAGCCGTGCCGGTCTGAATATCATAATAACCGTTGACCATCAGGCTCATGGTATCGACTTTGTGTTTTGCGCCGATATAGTCGCCTTCGATTTTATTACGGTAAGTATATTCCAGTTCAGTACGGATTTCATTTAACTGCATCCCCAAAGCGGCGGATCCTTCCCAGGCATTTTTGTCAATGTGGTTTTTTAACATGGCAATACCGGTTCTGACGGCGACATAAGGACGATCGCCGCAGGGTTCCTGAGCTTTGGCCGCAGAAGCGCAGGCCGAAAAAGCAATAACGGAAACTGCAGTTCCGAACAGGACTTTTTTAAGCAACATAGTTTTCTCCTTTACTGTTCAAATAATACATATATATGTACTGTAAAGAGTGGTTATTAAAAAAAACAACTCTTCATAACCGACTATGTTACTGTTTTGTTTTGTTTTGTCATTATGCCATTTAAGGCATAATACAATAGAAGTTATTTTTTATTCTATTGTATATATTCAATTTGATAGAATTTTTTATTTAGTCCGAGATCCTTTTTTATTTTATCCATAGTCGAACAATCGATTTCTTTATATGAATAGAAATCGTATTTTCTTTTTAGTTCGGCCCAAACGGAATTCGGGTGGCGTTTTTGTTGCTGTGAAAGGCTTTTGACGTGCTGTTTTAAAACACGGACTTCAGAAAAAGAGGATATGCAACTTTTAGTTGTGTTGTCTTCTTCTTCAAAAGTATGACGCGAAAAAGGGATTAAAAAAAGAGCGTGCAGACAATCATGCCTGCAAACAGCGCGTTTTTTTTCTTTTTATCCCACAGAATATACTGTGATTTTCCCGCAGAGATAATATTGTTATCTCCGTTTACGGAAATAAAGACCGCTTTACCCGATTCATTTAATGCGGGGGCGTTTTCATTCGGTCTTTCCTGATTTTGGTCTGAAGATTCGCGCAGCAAGTTTTTTAACGAATTCAGACGAGTTTCAAAAGTATCTAATTTCGGTCTATTATCTTGTTTGATCATGCGACAGCCTCTATTACCCATTCGATTGCTTTTTGAGCATTTTCCGCCGATTCCGATACGATAATATCGTATACAACGGCAACGATGCGGGCAGCCCGGTCGGCTGAAAACGATTTATGATGACTTTCTTCGTATTTTTTTAAAAATAAAACGGCGGATTCCAACGCTGTTTTATCGATTTTTGGTAATTCTGCAGGGGTATTTTCTTCGAATCCGTACAGCCAGTTCGGTGAAACGCCGAATGTACGACAAATTCTGCAAAACATCTGTGCGTCCGGTTCGCGTTTGTTTTTCAAATACTGATTCAGTCTGCTTTGACTGATTTCAAGCTGATCCGCTGCCCTTTGCTGAGTCAATCCTAATTCGGAAATCCTTTGATATAAGCGTTCTCCAATCATGGCAATCCTTTATCTTAGAATTAATCTCTCGAGTATACTGGCACAATTTATCACGAAATAAAATTAACTATTTGTTATTGAAAATATAAACTATTTGTGATAAAAAGAGGATATATATCACATTTCGGAGTAAAAAAATGGAAAAATCAGTTCAACTTTGCGTCAAGGACATAAATTCTTCTGAAGCCGGTGTTTTGTTGAAATTATATAAAAAAGGGCGATTGGGAAAATTTCCGCAGGCCGAAAATCGTTTGACGGCCGGATTGATGTTTATGAAAGATTTTCGTTTTTCGTTGTTTTCACAAAAAATGACACGAAATTATGACAAATTGTTTGTTCCGAGCGGTCGCGGAAAAAATGATTTTTCCGATCTGCGTTGCGATGCGGCGGACAGATATCTGCAGGCATTAAAATCAGTCGGAGCCTATCGTGTCTATGCGTTGCATTTTTTGCGCGATGAACAAAACGTCAGGGCTTTTTTGGCGCGTTATCCGATTTTAAATCAAGGATCCCGGCGTACCTATAAAATGGTGTATCTGGGCATTAATAAGATGTTGGATAAACTGATTGAATTTTATGATTCGCAGAAAAGTGCAAATAAATGCCTGTAAAATAAGAAATTTTATGGAGCTTTCTGAAAAACGGCAAAACGGGTAAATTGATAAAGGAAAAATATACTGATTCGTTTTTGATTCGATCTGTTCCAAAAAAAAGCGAAAAAGAACGTTTAAGCCGTTTGTTTTTTCGGTATAATATTTTTCCGAAAATTAATATAAGGGCGGCGGTAAAATGAAAGATTTTTTGAAACTGATTTTTTTCGGGGTGGTCAAAACCCCCAAATTGGAAATGTTTCGTCCTTCGGACGGTGAAAAGAAAAGTATGGCGGTCGGTTTCAGTTTACAGATTTTGCTGGTCGGCGGTTTTTTCGGGCTGCCGTTGTTTTTTAAACGACTGTGGGGCTGGGCTTGGCTGCTGTTTTTTCTGTGCACGGTTCAGTTTGTTTCTTTTTATCTGCGTTTGAAAGAAATTCTGTCCGCTTCAACGCCGGAAGACTATTATGCATTACGGGAAACCGACCCGATTGATTCCGCGGCCGGTCTTCTTTTGCTGGTATTTACGGTTTTGCTGGCGTTTAAAGGGAATGAGTGGGCAGTAAAAAGGTTGTTGAAAAAAGGCTGGCGTTTTTCCGATGTGTCTGATCCGTCTGTTCTGGCGGCGGCTAAAAAATGGAAAATTTCCAAACATTACCTCAAACCGGTAAAAGAAGAAGATCAACTTTAATTTTCTGTTTGCGGCGTTTCTTGCTGCTGCCAGCTGTTCAGTTTTTGTTCCGGGCAATTCAGATGCCGCCTGTAAATATGCAGATTTTCCAGAACACGTTGAACGTAGTTGCGCGTTTCGTTAAAAGGAATACGCTCGATCCAGTCAATCGGATCCATATCTTTTTGCGGGTGTCCGATTGAACGCAGCCATCTGTTCACATTTGTCGGTCCGGCATTATAGGCGGCAATGGCCAGAATATAAGATCCGTTGAACCGTTTCAGCAGGTCGGCAAAGTAAGTACTGCCCAGTTCAACGTTAAAATCGGGGTTAGAGTTCAGTTCCTGAACCGAAAAAGATTTCCGTTTTTTTCGGGCGACTTGTTTTGCCGTTGCCGGCATGATTTGCATTAATCCGCGCGCACCGGCAGAAGAAACGGCATAGGGCGAAAAGCTGCTTTCCTGGCGAATAATGGATAAGACAACGGCCGTTTCGGCGCGTTTGTCATGTTTCAGGTCTCGAACAGGATAGCCCAAATCAATCATGTCGATACCGTTTTGGCGGGCGCGGCGGGCAATGGTAACGGCCAGATCTTCACGTTTTAAATCATGTGTCAACACGTAGGCCAGTGCCGTAACGGACTGCGGATCGGCAGCGTCTAAAAACAGGCGGGTTGCAAATAATCCGACCAAATCATACTGTCCGGCGTTTTCCAACATTTTCATGACGGCGAACAGCTCTGATTTTCTGAATTTATCAATCAGAGCTTTATCGGGTTGTTTTTCTGGCGGCAAAGGCGTCAGAGGCCGATTTAATTTTCCGGCGGCCAGTTGACCGTAAATCGTAGTTATGTTTCGGGCGGCTTTTTCATAATGCAGGCGGGCTTGTTGCGAATCGTTTTTTTCTTCATAAGCTCTGCCCAGCCAATATTCGCCGCGCGAAACGCTGAGCGGGGAAGAAACAGCCTTTAACATATTTTTAAAATGCTGTACGGCCAGATCTTTCTTTTTTAAATTTTGCAAAGCAATCCAGCCGGCTGTCCATTCGGCGTCCGCGAAATCGGCACCTTTGGTCAGGTAATGGTTTTTGGCCAGAGAATATGCGGCATGATATTTTTTATCGGCCAGAAACTGACGAATCAGAATTGATTTTTCGGTCCACCAGCGTGAAGTCCGCTGTTTTTCGGGCGGTATTTTTTCCAAAAGCTTTGCGGCGGCAGAATAGCGTTTGTTTGTCCTCAGCCAACGAACCAGATCAAAGAGGAAACCTTCGTCTCGGCGTTGGTTTTCCGGCAATTCGTTGATGTCTTTGCGGGCGTTTTTTTTGTTTGCGATCAGATCTGCACGCGTCAAAGCCAGTCTTTTTATATAATCCGGCATGAAGGGTATGAAACGGCGCGCCAAAGAAGCCTTGCGTTCATTCAAAAGCTTTTTTGCCCGGTTGGCAAAATCGCGTTCGTCCAGCAAAAAAAACAATTTTTCCTGAACCAGTTGAGTTTCTTCTTCGTCCAGGTCGCCTTTTGCCCACAGGGAATGAAGCATGGGAAGGGCTTTTTCCCAGTCTTTTTTCTTCATCAGAATATCGGCGTATGTCAATACGGCTTTGACGGAAACAGGCGGGTGCTGTTTGAACCATTTTTCCAGATCGCCCGTTTTTCCCGTTTCCAGCAAAGCCAGTTCGGCATTTCTGCGAATCAAATATATTCGCGGCCAGTCGGGATTTTTTTTGATAAAATTCTGCGCATCGGCAAAATCCGGAATCTGTTTCGAATCCGTCAGACGAAACCATTCGATCAGTTTGATCAGTTTCGGATCGGCCGTTGTTTTTGCCGCCTTCATTGCTGCCGAATAGTTTCCGGATGCGGCCAGTCTGATTGAACGGTTATACGCTTGCGCCGCGGGCAAAGCGGCTCCGAAACACGCGGCGGCGGATAAAAAATAAAAACAGACAAACAGTAAAACGCGATGTTTCACGTTTTTTCCTTTGATAATTCTGTGATACTTCTTTAATTCTTTCGTCATTTCTTTTAAGATACGGTTAATTAAAACTATTTAATCCGGGGAGGGCTTATGTTCAAGGGACTTTTTACGGCTTTAATCACTCCTTTTAAAAACGGGCAGATTGACACGGATGTTTTTGTTCGTCTGATCGAATTTCAAATTGACGCCGGCGTTGACGGTCTGGTTGTTTGCGGCACGACGGGGGAAAGTGCTGTCATGACGTCAAAAGAATATGAACAAACGGTCGAACTCTGTATTAAAACAGTTAATAAACGGGTGCCGGTGATTGTCGGTACGGGCAGCAACGACACGCAAAAAACAATAGCAAACACTTGTTTTGCGGAAAAAGCCGGGGCCGACGGTGCTTTGATCGTGACACCGTATTATAATAAGCCGACTCAGGAAGGATTGTTTTTGCATTACCGGGCCGTTCATGATGCTTCGAAACTGCCGATTGTTTTGTATAATGTGCCCGGGCGCACCGGAGTTAATATCAGTCCGGAAACGGTCAGTCGGCTGGCACACTTGACACGCATTGCCGCCATTAAGGACGCAACACCTGATCTGATGCGTCCGCTCAGGCTGCGCGCTGCCGTGGAAAAAAAAGATTTTTCGATTTTATCGGGTGAAGACGCTTCGATTGTGGCTTTTTTGGCTCACGGCGGGGACGGGTGTATTTCCGTCACATCGAACGTTGCGCCGGCACTGTGTGTTGAATTGCATCGGGCCTGGGCGAAAAAGGACTGGGATCGGATAGCATACCTGCGTGATCTGTTATTGCCGTTGCATGACGCCATGTTTGTCGAAAGTAATCCCGCGCCGGTCAAATATGCCGCGGCTCAGCTGGGCTTTGGCGACGGATCTTTGCGTTTGCCGCTGTGCGAAATTTCGGAAAAATCAAAAGAAGTCGTTTTATCGGCCTTACGCGTCGCAGGAGTATTGAAATAATGCCCGCACACAAAAGAACGACAATGATCAGTACGGGAATCGTTGCCAAAAACAGAAAGGCGCATTTTAACTATGCGATTGAAGAAACGGTGGAAGCCGGCCTGATTCTGACGGGGGCCGAAGTTAAGTCACTGCGTTTGGGGCGAGCCAGCATAAATGAATCTTATGCGGCGGCGCAGGACGGGGAATTGTTTTTGATCAACGCGTCGATTTTGGAATACGGGTCAATCGGATACATGAAACATACCGCCGCCCGTCCGCGCAAGCTGTTGGTGCACAAAAAGGAATTAAAGCGTTTGATCGGTGCGGTTGCCAGAAAAGGCTATACGCTGATCCCGCTGGAACTTTATTTTAATGCGCGCGGGATTGCAAAAGTCAAAATCGGTCTGGGCGTCGGGAAAAACACCGTTGACCGGCGCGAAGACATCAAAAAACGTGACTGGGATCGTGAAAAACGCCGTTTATTAAAGGGCGGGTGATTTTAGTTTTTGCATTTTTTAGGGTTTTGTGCTTTCTTTGAACAATGAATTTTTTGCCGGAGGATAAAAACAATGCAAAATTTGCAGGAAAAAATCAAAGAATTGCTCCTGTTATCGGACGATGATGTTGAACCGTTGCTGAAAGGTGATTTTAAAACGCTGTTGTCCCAAAATAAAGAAGGCGCCGTCCGTGTCGGCATTGTTTACGGATCATTCATCGTTGTTTTGTTGTTGTTTTTATCGCTGTTTTCCGTTTTCGGAGCGTTCGGTAAAGTTATACTGAGCTTTATGCTGTTCGGCGTCATTGCGATTGCGGCTTTTCTGGCCGGTCTTAAGAATCTGCTGCGGATAACGCAATACCCGGCATTTTCGTATTTTCTTTTATTTCTTTTCGGTCTGATGACTCTGTCGATGTTTTCGGATATTTCATCGCAGGGGTCTATTTTATCCAAAATGCTGCTGTTTATGATTGTTGCCGGCGTGGTGGCCGGGGCTTATTCTCTTCGTCAGAAAGCAAAAGAGAACGGTTTGAATCTGATACAGCTGGTTTTGGCGGCTTTATTTGCGGGGGCTTTTTTGCTTTCGATGCAGGCCGCCGCCGTTCAGTTCGGCATGGACCGCGAAATAGCCATGACCCGTCAGCGTCAGGAAATCCGTCGTCTGCGTGAAGCCGAACAAATGCGCATGAATCAGGCTTCGACAAAGATTTGTACGACGGACGAAGAATGCCGCAAAATGAATACAAAAAAGAATACCTATTATGCCGAATATGAAGAAATCGCTCAGGAAACTTGCGAAACTGCCGTCGCAAAGGAAATCCAGGGCCGCTTTGAATGGACGGTATCGGCCAGGGATTATAAATTTACCAGTTATGAGGTCGATGTTCTTAAAGACGATATTTTATTAATCGGCGACAGGGCACAGCTGATTGCAAACGACGGCACAAAAACAAAAATCACCTATACGTGTCATTACAATACCAAAAAGAAAACGACAACGGCCGCAATTCAGCAGGTTGTTAAGTAAGTGTTTTTTCTTGATATGAGTAAAAGATATGCTAGTATAACCCGGTCTGTCGGGAAAAACAGACAAGATGACGGAGATTTAAAATGACCCATACAGCCGTAGAAACAGAAGCTTACTATGATATTCTGGCGAATGCAGACGGGGAATTGTTGTTCTGTTTAAAGGCAAGGGAAGGCAGCCCGGATCGTCCGCAGATTTTGTTTAACGGCGAAAATCATGCGTTGTTTTACCGTACGGCAGATCAAATGATCGTATTGGATTATATCCACCCGGAAGTTTGCCCGTTGCTGAACGAAGCATCTTCCGTTCTGGTGGCTGAATTTACGGAACCCGGCGGGGATAATCCGATGAAAGGGATTGTTCGGGAATACACGGCTTCTGTCCGTCATGTTTCAAAATTGCCGTTGGTGACGGATATCAAAGAATCGGTTTAATGCTTTGGTAAAATAAAAGCGGCAGTCGGCCGCTTTTTTTATGCGGTTTAGATTAAATCAGCCAAAAATCAGTTCTTTTCTACGGGATCCGGATAACGCCAGATTTGATTTTCGAAATTTTTTAATAACAGGAAATCTCCGTCCCGGCCGATGCAGCGTTGATCATTGATGATAATTTTCCCGCCGCCGCCGGGAATGTCTATTGCATACGTCGGGACGGCATACCCCGAAGTATGACCGCGCAGAGCGTTGATTAATTCGATACCTCTGGCAACCGGAACACGAAAATGCATAGACCCGACAATCGGATCGCATTGAAACAGATAATAGGGACGAACGCGAACTTTTAACAGTTCGTGCATCAGTTTTTTTAATGTTTCGGCGTTGTCGTTAACACCTTTTAACAAAACGGTTTGGGATCCGGCGGGAATGCCGGCATCGGCAATACGGTTGCAGGCGGCTGCCGTTTCGGGGGTTATCTCGTCAGGGTGCGTAAAATGCAGACTGAAAAAAACGGGGTGATGTCGACGTATGACTTTCATCAGTTTAGGCGTAATTCGCATGGGCAGGACGGCGGGGACTTTTGAACCGATTCGGATTATTTCAACGTGTTTGATATTGCGTAATTGCCCCAGCAGATCGTCAAGCGTTTCATCGCTCATGGTCAACGGATCGCCGCCGGAAACCAGAACATCGCGGATTTCCGGGTGTGATCGGATATAATCAAAGGCTTTTTGCCAGCTGCGTTTTAAAGCAGGCGAGTCCGGACACGCCGCGTGACGGCCGACCAGTCTGGAACGTGTGCAGTATCGGCAATAAGCAGAGCAGTATTGCGTTGTTAAAAACAGGACTCTGTCAGGGTAACGATGTATCAGACCGGGGACAACCTGACAGGGTTCTTCTCCCAGCGGGTCATCTGTTTCCCCGGCGGAAATATTTTTTTCGGCAAACGAGGGCAACATCGTTTTGCGCAAAGGCGATTCCCGCAGCAAAGAAGCATAATATGGTGTAACTGCAGTCGGAAAGGCATCTGTTTGATTTAAAGCCTGTGCTTCTTGCGGGGTTAAATCCAGAACACGCGCCATTTGATCATATGTTGTCAGCCGGTTTGCCAACTGCCAGTGCCAGTCATTCCATTGTGCAACACGGACATCAGGAAAAAAACGTTTGCGAAACAAACCGGCTTTTGTCATGAAATAAAAATCCTTTCGTAAAACGGATTGTTTTAGTACAGTAGATAAATAGACCACAGGAGAGTGAAAATGAAAAAGTTTTTTTTGGCACTCAGTCTGATTTTTTGTTTTTTGCCTTTGTCTGCTCGTGCGGCAACAATTCGGAATTTGGATAACAAATCATATTCATTGCTTGTAAAACAAGAAGATAAAACGTTTCAGGTGGTGATTGATTCCAATGGAACGATTGTAGATTTATGTTCTTTTTGTACAATAGAAGTCATAGGATTCAGTCTGTTGGACGTTGAAGATATCCCCCGCCTGGTGATCCGCGACGGTGTTTTAAAAATACAGGAATAATTTGCTGTTTTGCGGCTCTTTTCTGTCCGTGAAGGACAACTGTTTTCCTGACGATAACGCCGGTAATGACGTGAAAAAAATATGACCTTGTATAACTTTAGTCATAGGTCGTATGAATTATTGCAGAATTGTTTCAATGAATAATCAGCCTTATTATGAGGGTATAACTCGTACAAGGAGATACTGAAATGAAACTTATGCATTCACATGAATCCGGCCGTTCAATGGTCGAAATGCTGGGTGTTCTGGCGATCGTCGGTGTTTTGTCCGTCGGCGGTATCGCGGGATATTCTCAGGCAATGTCAAAATTCAAAATTACAAAGGCAATGGATCAGGTTCAGACAATCATTACGAATATGCGTACGTTGTATGCCTCTTCCAGAACGTATTCCGCTTTAACGGCAAACGCCGCCTATGATGTCGGTCTGTTAACGGACGAAACATTTAATGAAGGTGATACGGCCGGTCTTAACCCGTTCGGCGGGGAAATTATTTTTGGGGTCGGAAACGACCACAGATCCTTCACCGTTGAATACACGGGGCTTACACCCGAAGCTTGCGTGAAAATTGCAACAGCTGACTGGGGTGCAGATGAATCTTCGGGATTGATTTCCTTAACGCTGAATGAGAAGAAGCATATCTGGGAATCTCAGGGTGGTACCACCAGTATTCTGCCGATTGACGTCGCAACGGCAATTAGTGAATGCGGTTCTGCAACGGCTGATACTTCCATTGTTTGGGAATATCGTTAATCAAAACTGTTTAACGGAAAAACCGGTGAGGTTCTCACCGGTTTTTTTTGTATTTTCTTTTTATCAGTATTTTTTGTGAACGCTGAATAGAAGGGAAATCTTTCGGATGTTTTTTATTATTGATAAATCGGCATAAAGTTCAGGGGATAAAAAAATACCGTCCGGTCACGAGCGACAGAACGGTATTCTTTTATATTGTCTGATCAGCGCAAAGTTTTTGCGGAAACATAAGCAATCGCGGCGTGTTCGGCACAATAAGGCTTGTCGGGCAATGCTTCCTTGCCGCAAAAATGAAAATCTTCGTCCTTCGGATCACCGATCGGCCAACGGCAGGAGGAGGCTGTTAAATCGTTAACAGTAAAGAATTTTTTCTTTTCCCTGGCGGTTGTTTTTTTTGCCGCAACCGGTTTGGTGTCTTTCTTCTTTTCTGTCGTTTTTTGTGTTGGCGTTTCGGAATCGGCCACATTATCGTCTTCGCCGCGGCGAATCGGAGACGGGCGGCTGTTTAATCCCAAACGATGGGCTTTTCCGACAACGGCATTTTTAGAAACCCCCAAAGCCTTGCCGATTTCGCCGGTTGTCAATCCTTTATCCCAAAGGCGTTTCAGTTCTTCTACCTGTTCGTCTGTCCACCCCATTGTTTTTTCCTTTAATAAATGCCGTAAACGGGCGTTTCTATATACATCATGTCTCTGGTCGTAAAGACCTTTCGGATATTATCACCATAATTTTTTACCGCAAGCAGGTTTTCACGCGTTGTGGTATACATTCCTAAAAACAGCTGAATACTGTCCCAGGAAATCTGCCGGTCACGCGGGGATAACATGTCAAAAGATTTTGGCGGCTTTTTTAACCGTCGCCAGGCCGCCAGATTTAAGGCGATTGCCGGACTCATTGTCGCGACTCGGCGAGCTTTGATGATTTTATCAACGGTAATTCCCCAGCTGTCAAGGGTAAAACCGTGCTTGGCAAGGGTTTTTGCAAAGCGGTCTTTTTCAGGCAGGCGTTTGATCTTGTCGACCAGCGTTTGCATCGGATTTAACATTTCACCCATCAGATTATTGTCGCTGAGCGACATATCGCGCAACGCCGTATGAAATTCGTCAAAACGATTGTTGCCGAATTCTTTTTCAATTTCCTGAAACGAAGCCAGCGCCGCTTCAACGTCGCCTTCTGTCAGCGCGGAAGTCTGCGTAACCTGATCTGCCGGCGTTTGCGGGCGGACTTTCTTTTGCAGGGCTGCACCCGTTCTGTAATTTTCGGGCGAAAGCATTTTATGCTTTTTCAATAAAGTTCTGTTGTTGATCGTAAATAAATCGTCCGGTTTCGTATTTTCGTCAATTTTAATGATTTTGCTGTATCCTTTGAACGTTGATTTTTCGCGTTCCGGTATGGCCCAGGCTTCCGGCATCAGGTAAATGTACAGGTGCGTTGACATATATTTACCGTATTTTTTGGCGTATTCCTTCATCTGCGGCGCAATTCGCGTCGGGAATTTCCCTTTGGTTTCCTTGATGCCGGGAATATTTAAAATCCGATCGGACACATAGGGCATTTCATGAATGAACGGCCCGATATACTGATAGGCATATTTGGGCAACATTAAAATCAGCCGATAGATATCGTCTTCTAATTGTTCATTGGCTTTCAGCATGGCGTCCAGTCCGCCGGGATAAGACGTTTCAATCATTTCGACAATGGCCGAATAAACTGTTTCCTGATTGATTGCTTCGACTTTTCTGTTTTTTTTCTTTGCTTTGTTTTCCACGCTTTCTTTTAATTCGGCCATCAGGCTTTTAAAGCGTCCCTCCGCCTTTTGCAAAGACGAAAGGGCGGAAGATTTTTCTTTTTCGGTTTCTTCTTCCTGTACAACGGTCACTTCCAGCGGCTGCCAGTTTAAACGTTCCTGTGCAACGGCCGGAAATGAAGACAACAATAAAAAACAGAACAGTTTCAACATGGAATCTTAAGGCCTTTGTACGCGTACCGTATAGTTTAAAACAGTTTGTCCTTTCGGCGGGACGGTAATTGTCCATTCGGCACGACGCGTTGTCGGCGTTGTATACGGAACAGAAGAATCCGTAATGGTCCACTGATTTGAAAAATCCTGCAAATAGGTTATCTTGACAGGCGTTTCTTTGGCATTTTTAAAGTTCAGCGTGTAACCGGCTTCATACGCTTTGTCCGAAAAAGCCGTGTAGGCCGTTTCTTTTCCCTGAACGGTTACGTCAAAAGCATTGCCCAGATCTAACTTAACTTTGCCGTTTTCGGGAATATGGTTGATTTTGTCTTCGCCGACAAAGAACATATTCTGTTTTGAATCGGCCTTGTAAACGCGAATAATACCGCCGGGCAAAGATAATCCCAGATTGGACGCTTTGTCATTATCGAACTGCAAAACGACCTCTGCATTGCGCAGGTCAAATTCGCCGGAACTGCTGCGTCCGCGGTAAGCGGGGACAATATTTGTAAATTTGTATTCTTTTTTAACTTTGACGCCAAAGGCCGATAATAAAGCCAGCTGTTTCGTCTGATTTGAAGCAATGTCGGTTTTGCGACCCAAAGAATATAAATGA
Source organism: uncultured Alphaproteobacteria bacterium (assembly GCA_944393745.1). GTDB lineage: Bacteria > Pseudomonadota > Alphaproteobacteria > CAAGCB01 > CAG-977 > UBA11549. Next base: position 34,322 of record CALYBD010000020.1, read on the forward strand.
TAATCCATTAATTCTTCTTCGGTCATCGCCGCGCCCAATGCCACGGAATCCATGGCGGCCATGTTGCGCGCTTTCAGCATCATCGGTCTGGGGGCGGCCGGAGGACGGACACGGTTGACGGAACCGGCAACGAATTGAATATTTGCATTATTATAGGCAATTCCCGAAGTGTTGGTCAGTGTGACCCAGCCGTTTAAATTCAATGCGTCTTCGGCATCGTTTAATTCGGCCACGTAATCCGCGCGCCAGCTTAAACCGTTTGTCAAATAGCTCAGTTCGACATCGCGCCGGCCGTCGTTATCTGCGGCGACGTTGATTGTCAGGGTTGGTTGATCGTACAGATCTGCCGGAATATCCGGGAAAATCAGCCGACCGTTGTAATCCGTTTCAATTCGATCGCCGATTTTTAAAACCAATCCCGCGTCAACGGAAAGGACTTTGGCATTTTCAATTGTCTTTTTGCCGCTGATGTAATGCGTTTCAATGACTTGAATGTCTTTGCCCAAGAATTTACGCAGCAAAGATTCCCGCGACAACAGATCGAAATTAAAATTTTGTTCGCGGACTTTTAACCCGCTGCCTTCAAACAAAGCCGTTTCCGGTTGAATCTGGGCCGAAACACCTTGAAAAGAAAGAATATTTTTCCCTTTTTTTAAATCAACCGAACGGCTGTCTTTAACCAAACCCAGCCCGTTATTATAAACGGTGACGTTTAAAGATTTCACGGCGTCCTGAGAAACTGTCGTATCCGCCCGGGCAGAATATGAGGCAAAACAAACGGCAGCCAGCGATAAAAATATTCTTTTTTTCAGCAAAGCGGGGTCTCCTTTATCGAAACGGTTAATTTTTGGTTTATTTTACGAACGGGGGCTTTTTTGTGCAAGAATTATCTTTTATGTTTCAAAGGCGGCAGGCATAGAAAAAAGTTTGCACACGAGCGCGGAAAAACGTATAACCTAGTCTTTAAAGTTATGTTTTATCAAATTTCGGGAATGATCGCATGAAAGTCGGAATCATCGGAACGGGGTATGTCGGACTGCCGACGGGGGTCGGTTTGGCGGAATTGGGACACGATGTCGTATGCATTGACGCCGCCGCGGAAAAAATAAATGCTCTGAAGGCCGGAAAAATCACTTTGTTTGAAGACGGGTTGGAAGACCTGTTTCATAAAAACGCCGCTTCGGGCAGGCTGAAGTTTACTTCCGATATGAAAGAAGGCGTTGAAAACGCGGACGTTGTTATTCTGGCCGTCGGCACGCCGCCGCATCCCGTGACCAAAGAAGCGGATATGCAGTACATTCACGCCGCCGCGCGCGAATTGGCGCTGTATCTGACGGGATATACCGTTGTGGCCAATAAATCAACCGTTCCCGTCGGAACCGGCGACGTGGTGGAAGAAATGATCCGTCAAATCAATCCGCAGGCAGATTTCGACGTTGTTTCTTTACCGGAATTTCTGCGCGAAGGCTTTGCCGTTCATGACTTTTTCAATCCGGACAGAATTATCGTCGGGGCGAATACGGATCGCGCCGCGGACGTTATCAAAGAATTATATAAACCGTTCGGCGAAAAGGCACATATGCTGTTTGTCAAACGTCGCTCGTCCGAAACGATTAAGTATGCTTCAAACGCTTTTCTGGCGATGAAGATTCATTACATTAATGAAATGGCGAATTTCTGCGAACAGTCCGGCGCGGACGTTTACGAAGTCGCCAAAGGCATGGGCATGGATACGCGTATCGGGGCGAAATTTTTAAATCCCGGTCCCGGGTACGGCGGTTCCTGTTTTCCCAAAGACACGAACGCCATGGCCTGTATGGCCAGAGGATACGGCGTTGAAATGTCGTTGATTGAAACGACGATCCGGCAGAATGACGCACGTAAAACGCAGATGGCCGAACGTATTTTAAAAGCGGTGGAAGGTATTGAAAAACCGCGGATTGCCGTTTTAGGGTTGGCTTTTAAAGGGGGGACGGACGACTGCCGCGAAAGCCCCGCCATGGAAATTATCCGCGAACTGTTAAAGCATAACGTGGAAATTACCGCCTATGATCCCAAAGCCATGGAAACGGCCAGAAAACTGGTCGGCGATAAAATCAGCTATGCCGCGGACGCTTTCGCTGCCGCGAAGGGAGCGGACGTTCTGGCAGTTTTAACGGAGTGGGCGGATTTTAAAACGCTGGATCTGGCTGAAATCAAATCGCTGTTGAACGCGCCGAAGATTGTCGATCTGCGCAATCTGCTGGATAAAGCGCAAGCCGAACGGCTGGGGTTTGATTATGTCGGCATCGGCCGCTGAAAATATAATTTTGGAAACGCAAAGGACTTTTCTGCGTCCGTTAAGGCAGACCGACTTTGCCGATCTGGCGGAAATTCTGCAGGATCCGGCTGTTATGTACGCTTATGAGCATGCCTTTGACGACCGAGAAGTGCAACAGTGGCTGGATCGTCAGCTGCAACGTTATGACAAAGACGGTTTCGGACTATGGGCGGTTATTTCCAAGGAAACGGGCGGTTTCATCGGCCAGGTCGGCTTGACACGACAGGAAACGCCGCGCGGGACGGAAACGGAAATCGTCTGGCTGTTGAAAAAATCCTGCTGGCATCAGGGATTTGCAACAAAAGCGGGCGAGGGCTGTCGGCAATATGCTTTTAATGTTTTGAAAAAACAAAAGGTTGTCAGCATTATCCGCGATACAAATCTGGCATCGCGCAAAGTTGCCGAACGTTTGGGCATGCGGCCGGCGTTTTCTTTTGTAAAGCATTATTACGGCATCAATATGCCGCACATTGTTTATGCGGTTACCACCCCATAGAATCCAGATTTTTTTCAATCAGCCGAAGAGTATTTTCGGAAAAGACCATTTTGTCGCGTGTGTTGTTAAAAAATGCGCGCACCTGATTCTTTGTCCATTTTTTTCCCTGTCGTGTCCGGCCGGCACCGGCCCAGTCACAAATCATTTCACGCACGTCCGTTTCCGTCATGTCCAAAGCTTTATAAGAAACACCGTTGGCCAGAATCCAATGCTGCCAGTGATGACGCGAACGGTTAAAGTGGGATAAAATGGCTCTTTGATAATCTTCGGGAGCCGTGCAGGGATCGTAATTGCCGGACGTATCGCGGATTTTGCGGATCTGCGGGTAATATTTGGCATAAACATATAACATGGACGGCAACAGCAACTTGTCCCAATCGTGCAACAGCCCGCGCCAGAACAGACCGTGCCTGAAACAATAATACATCACCCAGAATTTATGTCGCAGCAAATAAAAAATATACATATCGCTATTTTAAACAGGCAATGAGGTCTTCTGCAATCAGATTTTCTCCGGCGGTTTCGGCGGCGCGGGAATGCAGCCAAACGCCCGCACAGGCGGCTTCGAACGGTTTTGAACCTTTTGCCAGCATGGCTCCGATAATACCGTCTAAAACATCGCCGCTGCCGGCTGTTGATAAATCAAAAGAATCCGTGCTGTTCAGGGCGGCCCGTCCGTCCGGAGCGGCAATGACCGTATCGGCGCCTTTTAAAACAACGGTACAATTCAATGCCGCCGCCGCATTCAGCGCCTGCGTTAATTTATCTTGTTCCTCTAAATCGGGGAACAGGCGACGAAATTCACCGGCGTGCGGCGTGATAACCGCCCGGGACAGATCTTTTTTGATACCTTTGATAAAAGGAAGCGCGCCGGCGTCGGCGACAAAAGGCTTTTTTGATTTTGCGATACTGTGCAGCAAAGCTTTTGTCCGTTCCGTTTTTAATGCGCCCATGCCGATGACAAAAGCACCGGCGTTGGAAGTGTTGATCTGTTTTTCGATTTCTTCCGTCGTGTCTGCCGCCTGTATGACAAAGCCTGGCTCCGCCGTTGTGAATGTCTGCTCGGTCTTTGATTCGCAGCTGACGGCAACCCAGCCTGCGCCGGCTCTGCGTGCTGCCGCGGCGGCCAACCGGGCGGCGCCTGTCATCTCTGCGGCGCAAACCAGAACGGCGCCGCGCGAATATTTATGGTCATAAGGCGTCGGTGCCGGAATATGAAACAGATCCGGCGTATTTTCATAACAATGCGGCATTTGATGCGCAACGACTTCATCGGGAATGCCGATCGGGCAGACGATCAGTCTTCCGGTACGTTCTTTGCCCGGATAAAGGAAATGGCCGATTTTCGGACGGCAAAAAGTAATCGTCATGTCGCAAAACGGTGCTGTTCCCAAAATTCTGCCCGTATCGGCCTGTATACCGCTGGGGATATCCAGCGCGACACAGGGCAGGGAGGTTTCGTTTAAGGCATTGAAGAAATCGGCAATATCGTTTTCAATCGGTCGGGTCAGTCCGATTCCGAATACGGCATCAATAAACAGTCCGCCGCTTTTTTCCATTTTTTTTAACCGGTTGAACGAAGGCGGACGAATAACGCCTTTGAATCTTTTGGCGTTAAGGGCGGCGGCCGGTGATAATTTTTTTTCTTCTCCGACCAAAGCGACTTCTGCCGGCCAACCCCAATCCTGCAGGATTCGGGCGACGACAAAGCCGTCTCCGCCGTTATTGCCGGTACCGCACAATACCGTTACGGGCCGTTTTGAATAATTTCGGGCAATCCGGCAGGCGGCGGCAAAGCCGGCATTTTCCATCAGTTGCAATTCCGGCACGATTTTTGCATTTGTTTCTTTGTCAGCGCCGTACATTTGGGCGGTTGTTAAAATTTCCACGGGGGAAAGCTCCTGAAGATGTTTGAAGTTTATTAATCTTTGTTCACTATACTACATTCGTTTTGACAGAGGAAAATAAAATATGGTCGACAGAACGCCTGAAAATATCGAAGTTATAAAAAAAGAAACACTCTATAAAAAATTTTTCAGGGTGGACGAATATTTTTTTAAATATCCGCACTATAACGGAACAATGAGCCGAACAATTTCCCGTGAAGTCATGGAACGCGGCAGTTCCGCCGGCGTATTGCTGTACGATCCCGATCATGACAAGCTGGTTTTTGTCGAACAACTGCGCATCGGTGTCTATGCGGCCGGCGAATATCCCTGGGTTTTGGAATGCGTTGCCGGCATTATTGATCCCGGGGAAACGCCTGATCAGGTCGTTGTCAGAGAAGCAAAAGAAGAGGCCGGCGTAACTGTAACGGCCGTTGAACCGATTGTTGATTATTTCGCGTCTCCGGGCGGTATATCCGAAAAACTGTATGTTTTTTGCGGCCGTGCGGACGTTAGTCATCTTCCTGCTTTTGCCGGTCTGGACACGGAAGGCGAAGATATCCGTGTCGTCGTTTTGTCTTCGGCCGAGGTTGAACAAATGCTGGCCGAGGGGAAATTTAACAATGCTTTGACGATTATTGCCGTTCAATGGTTTGTTTTGAATAAAGAAAAATTACGGAAAAAATGGGGGAAATCATGAAAATACGCCGTAAATTATCCAAAACGGTCAATGCCGCCGTTTTAACCGTTTCCGCTTTAATTTGCGGATGTTCCACTCCGGGCAGTTCGTTTTTTAAGACGGACACCGAACAATCCATTCTCAGCTGGTCTGCCGGTAATCATGAAAACGCCGTTCATTATGCGCAAAAGGCTTTGCAGGATAATCCGAACGATGTATACGCCATGATGGTGGCCGGATTGTCTTATGAAAGTTTGGGATATCCGAACAGAGCACGTGCTTTTTACGAACAGGCCGCCGCAACCGACAGTGATGCGATCAGTATGTTCGGCGCCGTGCGCAATGTGCCTGCCGAAGAATTAACAAAAGCCGCCGCGACCCGTTTGGCTGCAATGAATTTGCCGCAGGCGCCTTTGGCCGTGATTGATCCGGTAACGCAAAGCGCTGCTTTTACGTCTTTTGCTCTGCCGGCGCAGACGGATAAAAACGCGTCTGCCGTATCGTCTTCTGCTCCGGTACAGCAGGAAGTTGTTAAAGGCGGTCTGGATATGCTGTCCGAAGGCGACAGAAATATCGTGCTGCGCTTTTTAACGTTTATCCGGCTGCGTGACGAAAAATATGTGACCGAAGAAGAATGGCAGACCCGGCGCGCCGTTAATTTGGGCGGCTTGTTGCCGTATACGTTATCGCCGGCCGGTAAAGGGCTGGATATGCCGGCGCCGTCCGGCGATGTGATTGTCGGCCGATTGAATGCGTTGCGCAACGCTTTGGAAATTCGTGCGATCACGCCGCGCGAACACGCTGCGGAACGCGAAATGATTTTAGAGGCTCTGTTGCCGTCTAATCCGTTTTATCGTATGGATCCGGCGCCGGTTCCGCAAGATCTTTTACAGGGGGCGACGGCTTTGCGCCGTATTGAAATGTTGCAGAATTTAAAATTAATTACGCCGACCGAAGCCAAAAAAGAAAAGGCGGCGATTGAAAAGCTGACGTATGCTAAAATCGGCATGACCGGTGATGACGGCCAGTCCAGGTCTCAGGCGGCTTCGTGTATTCAAAAATGTCTGAGTGTTCCTTGTACTCCCTGCCAGCCGGTTAAAAAGACTGTTGCCAAAAAGACAACGGCCAAGAAAAAAACAACAACGAAAAAGGCGGCTTCCAAACCGGCCGTAACGAAAAAAAAGACGTCTCAGGCTTTGTGTCCTTGTTGATAAAGGAAATAAAAAATGTTGACACAACCTGCTGTTTTTGCACTTTTTTTAGCTTCTGCCGCCGGTTTGTCAACATTGCTGGGGGCAGCGGTTTTATGCTGTTCGAATGCGCATAACGAACGCATGCTTTCCGTTGCTTTGGGCTTTGCCGCCGGCATTATGCTCAGTGTTTCTTTTATGGATCTTTATCCGAATGCAGAGGAATTGTTCCGTAAAGTTTATTCCGACGGTCGGGCCGTTTCCTTTGCTGTTTTATCTTTAATCGCCGGTTTGCTGATTGCCGCATTGATTGATAAATTCGTTCCCCACGATTCTTTTGATCCGTTAACCGGTGAAGCGCCGCATAAAAATCTGTTTCGTGTCGGCGTCGTTTCCATGATTGCCATCGGCCTGCATAACTTTCCCGAAGGTATTGCCACTTTTATGGCAGGGTATAAAAACATTTCTTTGGGGTTTTCGATTGCGCTGGCCATTTCATTACACAATATTCCCGAAGGCATTGCCGTTGCCATGCCGATTTATTATGCCACCAATAATAAAAAGAAGGCTGTCTTTTATACGTTTTTATCAGGCATTGCCGAACCTCTTGGTGCATTGGCCGCATTTTTAATACTGCGCCCGTTTATCAATGATGTTGTTTTAGGGGCAGTTTTTGCCGGCGTTGCGGGGATCATGATCTATATTACGATCGAAGAACTGATCCCATCGTCACGACAGTACGGACACGATACGGCGGCTTTGTTGGCAACATTTGCCGGAATATGCCTGATGCCGTTATCGCACGCTATTTGACGAACAATAATTCCTGAACCCCCGTTCCGTGCAGATCAAAGTTCATTTTAACGTAATCTGCCGCGACCATACCGCTTTTGTCCCGGATCGTTTTGTCGGCACCGTTGGCCAGCAGAGTTTTGATGATTTCCGGTGAAGGATTAAACGTTGCAGCCAGCATCAGTGCGGTCTGCCCTTTGTCGTCAACGGCATTGATGTCAATTCCGTTGGCCGTTAAAAACGGAATGATTTCAGTGTCCTGATTGTGTTTGACGGCAATCATCAAAACGGTTTGCCCGTCTTGTAAAGGACGTTTCAGGTTAATGCCGTTTTGTACGGCCTGCTGAATTTCGGAAACATTTCCGTCTTCCATCAGATGAACCAGCATTTCTGTCATTCTGTCCATGCGTACGGATCTGGAATGCCCCTTGTTTTCCTGCGCCGGTTGTTGTTCGTTTTGAGGCGGTTTTTCCTCATTTTTCTTTTTCTTGCTGTCGGGATCTGGCGGCGCGACTTTGATTATTAAAAGTAACGCCAGAACAACAGCTGCGATTCCTGCGATAACAAATCCAAACATATTTTAATCTCCAATAAAATAGCCAGTGATTGGAGGCGGGGGGGGGGGGGGCATCTCAAAGTAAGCCGATTTCTTATTAATACACCGCTGAAA
>CALYBD010000021.1 GCA_944393745.1 uncultured Alphaproteobacteria bacterium
GCGGAACTGCCGCCGGAAGAAGAGGCTTTACCGGCAGAATATCCGCCTGTCGAAGCGGAACTGCCGCCGGAAGAAGAAGCTTTACCGGCAGAATATCCGCCTGTTGAAGCGGAACTGCCGCCGGAAGAAGAGGCTTTACCGGCAGAATACCCGTCTGTCGAAGCGGAACTGCCGCCGGAAGAAGAGGCTTTGCCGGCAGAATATCCGCCTGTCGAAGCGGAACTGCCGCCGGAAGAAGAGGCTTTGCCGGCAGAATATCCGCCTGTTGAAGCAGAACTGTCGCCTGTATCGGAGGTCAGTGATTTTACGGCTTCGCCCGTCCCGCCTCCTTTAATGACGGCAGAAGGATTAACTGAAAATATGCCCTTGCCTGTTAAAACGCCTGTAGTAAAAGTTCCCGTAATGAAAAAGCTGCCGATTAAAATGCCGCCGGGAATGGTCAAGATTCCTAAGATGCCTGGCGTTGTTCGGGTAAAGATTCCCAAGGCTTTACATCAAGCAGGGATTCCGCCGGCGCAACCTCCTTCCGATAAATAAAGTATAGGAAAGTCCTTTGGTTTCAGAGGGCTTTCTTTTTAACTCGTTTGCCGTAAAAAGGGACTGAACGGAACAGTTTTCCGAACCCGTTGATGTTTCTCGTTTTTATATTCATCGACGTCTTAATTTCGGATAAATCATACCGTTTTATGTCCGTGATTGATTTGTTCTTTACGCTGTGTTTCTGTCAAACGGTATCTTTTTCCATTAAATGAACTTTTTACGGTATTTTTGCAGCCCCGTTTAGTTCGTTACATGAAAATAAACTCGTTTTAAGGATTAAGGTAAGGGAGTGCATAACAGTCGAAATATTCGTCCGAGTTATGCGATGCAAATACACTAATCTTCTTGGCACTTTGAAAAGAGGGGATTTTTCATTTTAAAGGGCGATCACACTTTGCGGCCTATCGGCTGCGGAATTATGATGCGGCAGAACCTGACGTCCGTTCAAAAGGACGTTAAGCCTGTACACTGAATGTTAAGCTTCGGCCGCCGGCCATATCATATGCCGTTACCGTACAGGCGACAGAAAAAAGAGGGCTTTTTCAGCCCTCTTTGTTTTTTTTCAGTTTATTTTTAGCCGGCCAGCTGCAAAATATCACACAGTTTAACGGTTGCTTCCTGTGTGTTGATTTTTTCTAATGCAGCCAGTTCATTGGCCAAACGATCCAAAGCCTGTTCATAAATCTGACGTTCACTGTAAGACTGATCAGACTGAGACTGAGACCGATACAAATCGCGCACCACTTCGGCGATTGAAACCGGATCCCCGGAATTAATTTTTGCTTCATATTCCTGGGCACGGCGGCTCCACATCGTGCGTTTTACTTTTGATTTGCTGCGCAATGTTTCCAAAGCCGTATCCATGATGTTTTTATTGGATAATTTTCTTAGTCCCGAATTTTTTGCTTTTGCCATCGGAACACGCAAAGTCATGCGGTCTTTATCAAAGCGGACAGCAATTAATTCCAATTCCTGTCCCGCAACGGTGTCTTTTGTAATACTCAAAACCTTTCCGACGCCGTGTGTCGGATAAACGACAAAATCACCGGTAGAAAAAGAAACTTCTTTTGCCATTTTAGTATCCTAATCAGGGGTTTATCCATACAAAAAAGCGATTTTCCCCCTCTCTCCTTAAATTTTAAAAGCCGCTTTTTTGCAATTTGTCATAAATTAAGGAAAGGCCGGCTGATATAACGGCGCTTCCCTTTAAAGACATAATGGTTATATCATAAAATCTTCGTTTTGGGTAGAACTTAGTGATAAAAGATTCATAAAATTTTAATATTTTATTGTTTTTTAAGCATTCTCTTGTTTTTTTAAGGAGCTGGAAGAGTATCAGGAATCAGATGCGTTTCCGGGCCGTAGAGAACAAAAACCCTTTGTCCGACGGCGAGTCGGTTGCTTAATCCCTGTATGACGCTGATCATATTACCGTCTGCCAGACGAACGATATATTGTAGGGCTTTTTGTTCGCTGAATTCTTTTTGTGTCAATCCGCCGATAAAAGCACCGGCCAATGCGCCACCGACAGAAGCCAGCACACTGCCCGAACCGCGTCCGATTGTTGATCCGGCCACGCCGCCGGCCACACCGCCGATCAAAGAACCGCCATCATTCTTTCCTTGAATTTCAACGGTTCGAACGTCAATAATCACACCCTGTCCGACTTGATCGGCCGATCCGACGGACGACATCTGATACGAATCGCTGTTAATATTGTCGGCACACCCGAAAACCAGCAGGCATAACAAAAAAAAGATATTTTTCTTCATCAGACCCTCTCTTTCTTTTTCAATCTTAAAAGATTTTCAAAAAAAAGCAGCCTGACCATCTGCAGACAGTCAAAAGATATGATACGGTCTGTTTTTTTTACAAGGCGATTTTTTATACCGGAATCCGATTAAAGAACCGAAACGTTTTTTCGATAGTCAGGCCGAAAAATCTTTGCGAAACTGCAGAAATTTTTCGTCTTTGTATCCTTTCCAGCTTTTAATTTCGCCGGCAATATCTTTTTCCATGCCGTTGCGCAAAATCGTTAAGGTCATGTTTTCGATTTCGGCAACCAGACGACGTTGTTCGTCCGCCTGTTTTAAAGCCGGCATTTCTCCATCCCGGGCTTCTATCAGCCCGAACAAAGATTCGGTCTGATATGCTTCGGCGGCAACCAGATAAGCCTTGACAATATCAACCACCGGCGCACTGCTTTCCGTACGGATTTTACCGATAAAGTTAACTCCGGTCCGATTGATCAGGTTATTGACAATCATGGTTGCACTGATTTCGCGATGCAGCGGGTGATTGAAGATATATTCTTTTGCCGTTGTCTGCAAAACCTTCGGAAAATAAAGCGGCAGTTGCGTTTCCCTTATAAACGGATCGTCCGGCAGATCACTGTTCAAAACGGCATCGTACAAGTATAATTTGGCGTATGCCATCAAAACAGCCAGTTCGGGACGAGTCAATCCGCGATCACGGGTAAAACGGGTATCCATTTCCGCATCGGACGGCAGGAATTCCAGCGCTCTGTTCAGCCGGTCGTCTTTTTCCAAAGCATGAATCAGCTTTTTATTTCCGGGAATGCTTTTTGCACCGCGATGCTGCATATACGTCAAAATCTGTGTTTGCAGATAATTGTCGCGCAAAACCAGCTCAGCGACGTCGTCTTGTATGGATTTCAGCAAATCATTGCGTTCTTCTGTTGTCATTTTGCCGTCGGCGGTCATCATGTTCAGCATGATTTTGATATTGACTTCGTGATCCGAACAATCAACACCGGCCGAATTGTCCACCGCGTCCGTATTCAACCGTCCGCCGTTTAAGGCATATTCAATGCGCGCATTTTGCGTCAGCCCCAGATTGGCGCCTTCGGCAATAACTTTTGCTCTGATTTTTGACGCATCTATACGACAGGCCGAATTGGCGTTGTCTTTTGCGTCCATCTGCGTTTCGGTCGTTGATTTGACATACGTTCCGATACCGCCGAAATAAATCAAATCAACCGGCGCGGACAATAAAGCTTTGATAAGTTCATCGGGCGTCAGAACCGTCTGCGATATTCCCAGAACAGAACAGGCTTCCTTTGAAATCGTGATGATTTGATCTTTTCTGCTGTAAATACCGCCGCCGGGGGACAATAAAGAACGGTCGTAATCCGCCCAGCCGGCTTCGGCTTTGAACAGGCGTTCGCGTTCTTTGAACGACACGGCCGGATCCGGTGTCGGATCAATGAAAATCGAAGAAGAATTAAAAGCCGCAATCAGCTTGATATGTTTCGAACACAACATGGCATTGCCGAAAACGTCGCCGGCCATGCTGCCCGATCCGATAACCGTAAAATCTTGTTTTTGACAATCAATGTCCATTTCCCGGAAATGACGTTTAACACTTTCCCAGGATCCTCTGGCCGTAATTGCCATGCCTTTATGACTGAATCCCGCGGAACCGCCAGAGGCAAAAGCGTCTCCCAGCCAAAAACCGTACTGAAGAGAAAGAGCGTTGGCAATATCTGAAAAATCGGCGGTTCCTTTATCGGCGGCGACTACCAGATAGGGATCGTCATCGTCATAGCGTACGACATCGCGCGGTGCAACGATTTTGGAACCGACAATGTTATCTGTAATGTCCAGCATGCCGCGAATCATGGTCTTATAGGCATTGACCGCATATTCGTGTATTTGTTCTTTTGTCGCGTTTTCCGGCGGGCGTTTCGGGAAAAAACCGCCTTTTGAGCCGACGGGAACGATAACGACGTTTTTAACCTGCTGAGCCTTGACAAGGCTGAGAATTTCCGTTCGGAAATCTTCTTTTCTGTTCGACCAGCGAATTCCGCCGCGCGCGATTTTTCCAAAACGCAGATGAACGGCATCAACGTCCGGCGAATAGACAAAGATTTCGGCCATCGGCTTCGGTTTCGGCAGATGGTGAATCTGAGCCGAAGCAAATTTAAAAGAAACATATTCTTTTTCGCCGTGATTTTGATAAAAATTGGTGCGAGTCATTGCTTTTAAGGCAGAAAAGACTGCTTTCAGCGCCGTGTTTTTAGGCATTTGCGCCGTGATTTCGTTTTCGATTGCCGCAAAAGATCCGGGCGAAGCTTTCTGCGGATTGAATTTCAAATCAAAATACTGCAGAAATTTTTCCGTTATCTCCGGATTTTCCTGATAAGCCTGCAAAACAGCACGTTTTGTCGCGATCGTTGTCTGGCGGATATAGGAAGCTAAGGCACTGAGCAAAAAATCTTGACGTTTGAAAATCATGCGTATTCTCTCTTCTGAACAAAAAATTTTTTACAGCATATACTTGAGATCATGAAACAACAAGCTTTTTTAAAACTAACAAAAAATCTTTTCTTTCCCGAATAAAACAGCTACAAAAAGAAAGGCAGGAAAAAAAGGATCGCAGATGAAAAACAATTTTTTTTCACAAACAGGGCATTATACCGTTTGCTTTTTTAAGTATCTGCTTTATTTGTTTAATCTGGCCGTGCTGACCGGGCTTGGCATTAAGACCGTCAATTTGTGGATTTCGACACCGTTTGATTTTTCGGATACCTTGGCGGCTTTTCCCGAAGAACCGGAATTTACGGATAAAATTTCGGCGGAAAAACAGTTTTGGACGGCTTTGACGATCGAAACGCTGATTTTTGTCATCGGCGGATTTTTGTGTTACGAAGTGCTGATTAAACAAAAAACCTTTCGCCGCGGTATTACCGCACCGCTGGTTGTTGCTTTTTTATGGGCGGCGGGGGAAAGCATTTTTTTGTTTCTGCCGGCAACGGAAAAAGCACAGACAATTAACGTCTGCCGGGCCGCGGATATTTCTTGGGATACAAAAAAACATAAATGCCGGCTGATGGATCTGGAACTTAAACGTTTTGAAAAATTAAAAGCGTTAAAAACGATTCGCTCTGCGGCCAAAACGACTAAAAAAGCAGCCGTAACAAAGCCAAAACCAAAGCCAATCCCCAAATCCGTTTCGGCCGTTAAAACGGCAACGACACAAAAAACAGCCGCTTCGCCGAACGTTCCCAAAAAAACAAAACCGGTCGCAAAACCGAAAAAAGCGGCTCAAAAACAAACCGTAAAAACAAAACAACAGGGACAATCGGCCGATAAAAATAAAACAGCCGTTTCGGGCGCGGCTGCCCCCAAAAAACCATAACAGACCGTGTTTAAAAAGTTTTGGTTGATGTCTTTAGGGCTTTTGTTTCTCTTTTCACGTTTTTTTGCTCGTGCTATGATAAAACATAACATTTTAAAGAGCCCTGATCCATGATTGCTTTTATCAACCAGCATTTTTCGTTTATTTTACCGATTCTGTATAAAATTTTGCTGGCCGGCGGAATTTTGTTTGCTTCTTCGCTGATTGCCCGATTCATTACCGTTTCCCTGGATAAAGGTATTCATAAAATCAAAAATATTGACGATACCTTTTTACCCGTGGCCACATTGGTTATTCAATACGGCGTGTACGGCATAGGTGCTTTGTTTATTTTAAATCTGTTCGGTATTAATACGGCCAGTATCGTTACGTTGATCGGTGTCGGCGGGTTGTCAGTCGGTTTTGCTTTAAAAGATGCCATTTCCAATATGGCGTCCGGACTGATGCTGTTGTTTTTGCGACCGTTTAAAAACGGAGACGCCGTTGAAATCGGTCCGACGGCCGGAATCGTTAAAACAATCGGATTGTTTACAACGCGTCTGCAGACGTTTTCCGGTGTGTATGTTTGTATGCCGAATAATCTGTTCTGGACAGTGCCGATCATTAATTATTCACGCAACAAAAAACGCCGTATCGAAGCAAAAATCAGTGTTTCCTATTTTGATTCTTTGGAAACGGCTGTTGATAATTTAAAGCAGATTATTCAAGATGAACCGCGCTTTTTGGAAGATCCCGCCCCGCAGATTTTAGTCAAACAGCTGAACTTTACTGCCGTGCAGTTGGAATTGCGCGGCTGGGTTAAAACGTCCGAATTTTGGGACGTTCAGTGGAAAGTAAACGAACAAATCAAACGCCGTATTGAATCCGGACAAATCACGCCGCCTCTTTTGCGCAAAGAAATTTATGTCAAGAACACACAAGGAGAATCAATTAAAAATGACGTTGAATTATCCGACGAATAATTCATTCTTTGTTTCTGCGGCGGGCCGGCGATTGCAAAAGCAAATCGAGATGATGTTGGCCAAAGAAGACATCAAAAACCGTCCGGCTGTTTTAATCGGAGCCGCAGCACCTTTTCTGCCTGCTTTTGAACAGAATCGTCCGGATATTATTGCCGAAAAAGAAGATCTGCCCGACAATGCTTTAATTCCTTTTTTGCCGGCGGCCGGATCCGTTTCTTTTGCTTTTACGGCTGTCACGAATCAATCGGTTGCCGACGGCGTTTTTCCTTTGATCAAAGAAATTCACCGCATTTTAAAACCGCAGGGGCGTTTTTTCTTATTGATCAAAAATACCGGAAATCTTTGCCCCCTGCATATCAAAGAAATGCCGTCGTTTTCAGCACGCGTGATCTGCAAAAATCTTTTACAAGCCGAATTTTTGATCAAATATCAGCAGGGAATACTGTTTTTTCCTTTTTGCGGTAAAATTTTTGATAAGGCAGACGATTGTATTTCTGCGCTAAAGGTAAAAACTGGTTGTTTTTCTTTCTTTTGTGCCGAAAAGAAATCCTTTATCGTGCAAACAAACGAAACTTATAATTCCGCGCGCATAACCAAGGCGTCCGTTTTGACATCGCCGCGAACGTAATAATTCGGACGCAAACCGACCCGTTTAAATCCGTGACGTTCGTATAAAGCAATTGCATGGACATTATCAACGGCAACTTCCAAAAAAATTTCTTTTATTCCTTTTGCCGCCAAAGAATCGAACGAAGCCGTCATTAATTCGTCCGAAATATGACGGCCGCGATAATCCGGCAAAACGCCGAACGTGACAATGTCAGCCTGTCCGGGGCTGTAAGCGTAAACAACAATACCGGCCGGTTTATCCTGCTGATAGGCAATCAATCCCAAAGATCCCGGCATTAACAGCATCTGGCGCATAACGGATTCATTCCACCCTTTGGCAAAACAGGCGCAGTGAATGTCCGCATATGTCCGGGCAAAAGAAGCGTCCCGGATTTTTATTTCCGACATAGGCATACCTCCGCTTCACGCAAATACACCGGAGCGGGAAACATTGTTTGCGGTTGTTTTCGCGCGGCCAGCAAAGCAACGTCTGCCGCTGTCGGCATGGATACGCGGCATCGGGGCAGCTCTGTCGTTTCTTTGATCAGGCGGTCAACACCGTTTCCGGCATAGATAGCATCATTATCGGCCGATTTTATTTGTTCGGCCGTTTTAACGGAGGGTTCGTCCAAGGCAACGGCACGGCAATAGTGCTGAACGTAAAAATCATCGCGCTTTGTTTCCAAAACCAAGCATACTTTTTCTGTTTCAGGGTAAAGCCGATTAATTTTATCGGCCAATGTTTCCAGAACGCAAACGCCGATCATCGGCAGACCGGCTGCCAAAGCGATACCGTCTGCAGCGGCCAGGCCGACGCGCACGCCGGTAAAGGATCCCGGTCCCGTTGTTACCGCAACGGCATCAATATCTTTGAAACGGCTGTGTGCCCGTTTTAAAACGTCCTGTACCATGGGAATCAGACGTTCTGCCTGTCCGCGTTCCATTTCTTCGCTGATCTCGCAAACAACTTCTTCGCCGTTAAAATAAGCAGCGGAACAAGTCCCGTGCGCGCAGTCCATTGCCAGAATTTTCATTGAGTTCCCTCTCGTTGTTCTAAGATCTGTTGCAAAAAAAGAATTTGTTGTTCCGGCGTCATGTTTTTTATTTCCGTGTTTCCCGTTGCGGTTTCCAGCTGCAGGCGCAGTAATATTTCGACAATTTCCGGCGGAATGGGTCTGCCGGCATCAAGCATCATACCGTCCGCAATGAAATCGGAGGCAACCGACAGAAGGCTTCTTTGGCCGCTTTTTGTTTGCACGTTTGTATTTAAGACATATTCCGCGGCGGATTCTTTCCAGTTTTTTTCCTCTGCCGGACGGTTGTCCTGCGTGTTCGGTTCCGATTTCAATTGATTTTCCGCTTGTTCTGACTTTTTCGGCAAAACATCTAATTCAGGATATTTTCGCAAAAGCGTTTTGACACAGCTGAAAGACAATTGCATCAGTTTGCTTTTTTCAAACAAGGTCGGGGAAACGGCACTGGCCAGAAAACTGAAAAAAAACAAAAAGACAACACCGCGAAACAATCCGAAAACGGCACCCAAAGATCGATCCAGACGTCTGAAACGGCTGTTTTTAACATTTTGAGCTAAAGAAAAAACAAACATACGCAGAAAAATCCACGATAAAAACGACCCTAAAGCCAATGACAGCACCCATGCCGTTTTATCATGCGGAATAAAAGAAGAAAAAGCCGGTAAAAAAGCAGGAATCAGGCAATAACCGAAAAAACCGGAAAAGATATATACGGTTAAGCTGGCCGCTTCAAAAGAAAAACCTCGGCTAAAACCGATCAGAGCCGATAAAAAAATCAGGAATAATATTAAAATATCCGTCTGAGCAGCCTGTTCCATTTTTTTTATCCGAATTAATCAACGACGGATTCTGCTTCTTCCATACTTTCCAAAAACAGCTTGTCCAATTCTTCGCGTTCCTGTTCATTATATCCCTGAACCTCCTGATCGGAAGAATCTTCGCGAACCGGCGGATTGTTTAAAGCGTTAAATAAATCATCTGCCTTTTCCGGATCAACCGGTTTTTCCGGTTCGGGTGCTTGTTCTTTTCTGGGCGGTTTTTCTTTTTGCGAAGACGTATTTAGTTTTTCGATCAGTTCTTCAATTTCGTCCGGTTCCTGTTCTTTTTCGACGGGATTGTCAAACAAAGATTCGGGCAGATGTTCCTTTACGCTTTCCGTTACGCGTTCCAGGTAGGGGAAAGCTTTGCTTTTTTTCTGCAGCTGTTCCAGATATTTCGGCGCCAACGTCATCATCATAAAATAAATCAGCACTAAAATGACAATCCCGCGCACAATACCGAAAATAAATCCCAAAAAATGATCCAGACGGTTTAAAGCGCTTTTCCGGACTTTCTTTTCTATTTTCGAACAAATCAACGTCAGAACAATCAAAGTAACAACGGTAATGACGATCAACGATAAAAGATTGGCAAACAACGGTTTGGGCACATAGTTTAAAACAAACGGTTCCAGATAGGGCATGGCGTAAAATCCGACGATCGAAGCAATGACCCACGACCCGATCCCCAGCATTTCGCTGATAAAACCGCGGAAAAAAGACAACAGCGCGGAAACGATTAAAACAACCGCAATAAAAATATCAACGCCGTAAATGTTTTCCATTTATAAATCCCGTTTGTCCGAAAAACCAAACATTTCAAGCAGGGTTTTTAAATGTCCGATTTCATTAATCCTCAGGATAGTATCCGATTCTTTTACTGATTTTTTATTAACGCGCTTCGGTGGAATTAATGCGCGGGCAAAACCCAGTTTGGCAGCTTCTTTTAATCGCAGGTCGGGTTGCGGTACGGCGCGGATCTCGCCGGACAGGCCGACTTCACCAAAAACGACCGCGTCCGCCGGTACGGGAATTTGCGAAACAGAGGACAGCAAAGCCGCTGCCACCGCCAGATCGGCTGCCGGTTCCGTAATT
This sequence comes from uncultured Alphaproteobacteria bacterium, assembly GCA_944393745.1. Taxonomy (GTDB): domain Bacteria; phylum Pseudomonadota; class Alphaproteobacteria; order CAAGCB01; family CAG-977; genus UBA11549. Next base: position 10,219 of record CALYBD010000021.1, read on the forward strand.
CTGATTCCGCCGGCTACATTCAGATAAACGTCTTTGGACGACATCGGCAGACCGCAGCGCGCTTCCAATACTGCCAAGATCATTGCCAGACGCGAAGAATCCCACCCGACAACCGCCCGACGGGGTGTGCCTCCCGACGGTGCCACCAGAGCCTGAATTTCCACCAGCATCGGACGTGATCCTTCAATGCCCGCATAAACGCAACTGCCCGTAACATTGCCGCGCCGTTCGGCCAAAAACAAAGCCGAAGGATTGGGAACTTCGGTCAATCCTTTTTCCGTCATTTCAAAAACACCGATTTCGTCCGTTGCGCCAAAGCGGTTTTTAACGCCGCGCAAAATACGAAAATGGTGGCCTCTGTCGCCTTCAAAGTAAAGCACCGTGTCAACCATGTGTTCCAAAACGCGGGGACCGGCCAGCGTGCCTTCTTTTGTTACATGGCTGACCAAAAACAGAGCAAAACCCCGCCGTTTGGCCAGGCGGATCAGTTCGTTGCCGCATGCGCGCACCTGCCCGACCGTACCGGGAGCGGAATCCATCGTATCGACAAACATGGTCTGAATCGAATCAATTACAACGACATCAGGGGCTTCACCGGTATCCAAAGTCGCAATAATATCGCGGACATTCATTGCCGTTGCCAATTCGACATTCGCCTTTGCCAGTCCCAGCCGCGCGGCGCGCAGACGCACCTGATCAACGGATTCTTCGCCGGAAATATAAACACAGCGCACCGGCGCCCCTTTGACATTGCAAACTGCAGACAAAGCCGCCGTCACCTGCAGCAATAATGTCGATTTGCCGATTCCCGGATCCCCGCCGATCAGTAATACGGATCCGCCGACCAATCCGCCGCCACAAACTCGGTCAAGTTCTTTGATCCCGGATTTTAAACGAAAAGATGTTTCGGGCAGACCGTCCAGACTGACGAATTCGATCTTTCGGCCGCCTTTGCCGCCCGTGGCTTTTGGTGCTGCCGCCGCCGCGGTTTCTTCCTCGATAATCGTGTTCCATTCGCCGCAGGCTTCACATTTGCCGGCCCAGCGCGGAAAAATCGCACCGCAGTTCTGACAAACAAATCTGGTTGTGTTTTTGGCCATTATCCGCGAATTTCCATTTGTATCGGTCCGTCGGCACGACCGTTGATAAATTGTTCGACATACGGATTGCCCGACCGGTCGATTTCTTTTGCATCGCCGTACCAGATGATTTTTCCCTTGTACAACATGGCAACTTTGTCGGCGATTTTGCGCACCGAAGACATATCATGCGTAATCGTAATACCCGTTGCTCCCAGATCTTTAACACAGGAACGGATTAAATCGTTAATGACGTCCGACATGATCGGATCCAGCCCCGTTGTCGGTTCGTCAAAGAAAATCAGCTCGGGATCCGCGGCAATCGCGCGCGCCAGTCCGACGCGTTTTTTCATGCCGCCCGACAATTCGTCGGGATAAAGCGCTGCTACGTCCGCACTTAAACCGACCTGTGCCAGTTTTTTTATCGCGATTTCTTTGGCCTGCGCGCGTTTCATCTTTTTGCCCTGAATCAGGCCGAAAGCAACGTTTTCCCAAATATTCAGGCTGTCAAACAAGGCTGCGCCCTGAAACAGCATGCCGGTCTGCGCATTGATTTTTTCCATTTCACGACTGTTCAGGCCGACAATTTCCCGGCCGTCAATCAAAATGGAACCGCTGTCGGGAGTCAGCAACCCTTGAATACATTTGATCGTGACCGACTTTCCCGTCCCCGATCCGCCGATAATAACCAGGGATTCACCTTTTTTAACCTCCAAAGTAACGCCGTCCAAAACGACTTTTTTGCCGAAAGCTTTATGGACGTCCGTCATTTTTACTTTGATTTCGTCAGCCATAACCGCCTCCTATTTGGAAAAGAACAATTCGGTCAGCATATAATTGCTGATTAAAATCAGAATTGATGACGCCACAACGGCATTTGTCGTCGCTTTACCGACGCCTTCCGCTCCGCCTCTGGAATAAAAGCCGTTATAACAGCCCATAAGGGTAACGATAAAACCGAACACGGCCGCTTTGGTCATACCGGAAACAATATCGACTGCCTGCATGAAATTCCAAGTGTTGCGCAAAAAGTTAATCGCGTTAAAGTCCAGCTTGTAAACACAGATCAGATATCCGCCGTAAATGCCGATCACATCGCCGATCAGCACCAAAACGGGCAGCATGATGACGCCCGCGACAATTCGCGGCACGACCAGATATTTAAACGGATTGGTTGACAATGTTGTCAGGGCGTCAATTTGTTCGGTGACGCGCATCGTTCCCAGCTCTGCCGCCATCGCCGCCCCGACGCGCCCCGCCACCATCAAAGCGGCCAGCACCGGTCCCAGTTCGCGGGTTACCGTCAATTCAACAACGGAGGCAACCACGCCTTCGGACGACAGCGTTGACAGCCCCGAATAGCTTTGCAACGCGATCACCATGCCGGAAAACATTGTCGTCAGTGCGACAACCGGCAGGGAATAAAAACCGATTTCCACCATTTGAGAAAACAGCGTTCTGAAATAAAACGGCGGACGCACGCAATAAGACAAAGATTTTATCGTAAACAACGTTAATCGTCCGACAGAACGCAAAAAGTTCAGAAAAACTCTGCCGACGGGAGCAAAAATGTTCATTTGACCGCCTTTCAATCCATATAAATCCGGTAAAACCGTTTGCTTAAATTTGTCAATAATTCATAATCTATTGTTCCGGCCAGTTTTGCAATTTCTTTTATCGGGCAGTGTTGGCCGAAAATTTCCGCCGTCGGTGTGTTCAGCAATTCCTTTAAATCAATTCCCGTCACGTCAACGGTCGTCAAATCCATTGATATCCGTCCGATAATCGGTGCTTTTTTCCCGGCCAGCCAGACATAACCCCGGTCGGAAAGCGTGCGGGGGTACCCGTCACCGTATCCGATCGCCAAAGTCGCCACACGCGCATTCTTGTCAAAAGTATGCGTTGCACCGTACCCGACCGTTTGATCCGGCATGGCGTCCTGAATTTGCAGAACTTTGGCTTCCAGAGAAACGGCATTATCATACAAAGCAATACCGGGACGCACTAAATCCTTATAATATTGCGGATTTGTCAGGTGTGTCCCGTCGGTTGCCGACAAGCTTTCTTTAAACGGATCGGGCAGGGCCGCGCGCAGTCGGGTGCACAAATCGTCAAAGCGCTTTAACTGTTCTGCGTTTTTGGGATTTTGCGCATCATCGGCACAGGCCAAGTGGCTGACAACCAGAGAAATATTCAAATAGGCCGGTACATTGGTGCATACGGCGTTAACGTCCGTTTCGGTCAATCCCAGCCGCGTCATGCCCGTGTCAACATGCAAAGCCGCCGGCAGGATTCTGTTTTCCTTATGCCCCAGATGATTCCAAGCGGTGATCTGACGCGGTGTGCTTAAAACCGGAATCAGATTATATTTTAAAAAATCCAGTTCCGTATGCGGCAAAACGCCGTGCAAGACGTAAATTTGCGCGTCTTCGGGCAGAACTTGTCTCAATGCGGCGGCTTCAAACACATAAGCGGTAAAAAACGCCCGGCAGCCCGCATGATACAAGGCAGCAGCAATCTTTTGCGCGCCCAGTCCGTAAGCGTCCGTTTTCAATACGGCCGCCGCCTGCGTTTTATCGCCGACACGTTTCTGAACCGCCTGCCAGTTGTCGGCGATTTTTTTTAAATCAACGGTTAAAAACGCTCCGGCCTGTTCCGGTGTCATTTCAGGCCCCCAACGTCTGTTCGATAACGTTCAGTACTTCGGCTGTTTTGGAAACGTCCGATCCGCCGGCCTGCGCCATATCGGGGCGTCCGCCGCCGCCTTTGCCGCCGGCTGCTGCCGCCCCGGCGCGTACCAGATCGACCGCGTTGATCTTTCCGGTCAAATCGTCCGTTACGCCGACAACGATCGATACTTTGCCGTTATCCGTACAAACCAAAGCCACAACGCCCGATCCGATCTGCTTTTTCATTTCGTCCGCCATGCCTTTTAATTCTTTGGCCGGAATATCGCTTAATTCGCGTCCGACAAAAGACACGCCGTTAATTTGTTTAGCTGCCGCGGCACCGGCCGAACCGCCGGCCGCCAGCTTTTTGCGCATGTCGGACAGTTCGCGTTCCAGTTTTTTGCGTTCGTCAATCAACGCCTGCACGCGCGCCGGAATATCGGTAACGGACGCTTTCAGGTTTTCTGCCGTTTGCGTCAGCAGATCATCATGCTTTTGCGCATATTCCAATGCTGCCATGCCCGTCACCGCTTCGATACGGCGCACGCCGGCCGCCAAAGCGCCTTCCGAAATAATGCGAAAAGAACCGATGTCCCCCGTGCGTCTGACATGCGTGCCGCCGCACAATTCGACAGAAACCCTGTCTTCACCGGATCCCATTGAAACGACGCGGACTTCATCGCCGTATTTTTCGCCGAATAAAGCCATGGCTCCGTCTTTGACGGCTGCTTCGGGCGACATTAAACGTGTCGTGACTTCCAGATTTTTCAAAATATTGCGGTTGACTTCGTTTTCAACGGCGCGCAGTTCCTCAAACGTAATCTGGCGCGGCTGGGAAAAGTCAAAACGCATGCCGTCCGGATGAACGGAAGAGCCCTTTTGCGTGACGTGTTCGCCCAAAATTTTGCGCAAAGCCGCCTGCAATAAATGCGTCACCGAATGGTGGCGCGCCGTCGCCGCGCGGCGGTCGGCGTCAACCGTCATTAAAACATTCTGCCCGATTTTTAAAGAACCTTTCCCGACTGTTCCCAGATGAATGAACAGATCGCCGACTTTCTTTTGCGTATCCGTTACGTCAAACAAAACGGAATTCGCGATCGCTATCGTTCCCGTATCGCCGACCTGACCGCCGGATTCGCCGTAAAACGGCGTCTGGTTCGTAATAACCGCGGCTTTTTGTCCTTCGGAAACTTCATCAACTTCTTTGCCGTCAACCAGCAAAGCGGTAACCTGTCCTTCGGCTTGCGTCATTTCATAGCCCAGAAATTCCGTGCCGCCGACTTTTTCCTTAACCTCGAACCATACGGCGTCGGTCGCGGATTCGCCGGAACCGGCCCAAGCTTTGCGGGCTTCGGCCTTTTGACGTTCCATTGCGTCTTCAAATCCCCGTGTATCGACCGTCATGTGTTTGCCGCGCAGAACGTCCTGCGTTAAATCCAGCGGAAAACCGTAAGTATCGTATAATCTGAAAGCGACTTCGCCCGACAAAACGCCGCCGTCGGCCAGTTTATTCGTTTCAATATCCAGCAGTTTCAGCCCGCGGCCCAGCGTTTCTTTAAAGCGCGTTTCTTCCAGTAACAGCGTTTCGGTCATCAGCGCCTGCGCGCGTACCAGTTCGGGGAACACGTCGCCCATTAACCGCACCAAAGCCGGCACCAGACGCCACATTAACGGTTCTTTGCACCCCATCATGTGCGCATGACGCATCGCGCGGCGCATAATACGACGCAGAACGTAGCCGCGCCCTTCGTTGGACGGCAGAACGCCGTCCGCAATCAAAAAACATGACGAACGCAGATGATCCGCGATAATGCGCAGCGACATTTTGAATTCGCCGTACGGTTCAACCCCGGCCGTTCCCGCCGCCGCGTTGATCAGGCTTTTCAGCACGTCGGTTTCATAGTTGTCATTTGTTCCCAGCATTACCGCGCCCATGCGTTCCAGCCCCATGCCCGTGTCAATGCAGGGGTGAGGCAGGTCGATCAGCCGCCCGTCGGCCAGCTGTTCATTTTGCATAAACACCAGATTCCAGATTTCGACGAACCGGTCACCGTCTTCGTCCGGCGACCCCGGAGGCCCGCCCTGAATATGTTCGCCGTGGTCGTAAAAGATTTCGGAACACGGTCCGCACGGCCCCGTATCGCCCATGGACCAGAAATTATCTTTTGTCGGAATACGGATAATTTTTTCATCGGGCAGGCCGGCAATTTTTTTCCACAGATCAAACGCTTCGTTATCGGTATGATAAACCGTGGTCATCAACCGTTCTTTGGGCAGGCCGAATTCTTTGGTCACCAGGTTCCAGGCGTAATAAATCGCTTTTTCCTTAAAGTAATCGCCAAAGCTCCAGTTGCCGAGCATTTCAAAAAACGTATGATGGCGTACGGTATATCCGACGTTGTCCAAATCGTTGTGCTTTCCGCCGGCGCGCACACACTTTTGATCCGACGCGGCGCGGACATACGGGCGTTTTTCCATGCCCGTAAAGATATTTTTAAACTGCACCATGCCGGAATTGGTAAACATCAGTGTCGGGTCGTTATGTGGCACCAAAGAGCTGGACGGAACGATTTCATGATCGTTTTTACGGAAATAGTCCAGAAAAGTGCGCCGAATTTCACCGGTAGTCATCATAAGCTTTTTATCCTGTTCAAAATTAAATCCTGCTGAGGGTGAGTTATAACGCAAAATCCGTAAAGAAACACCTTTTTTTATACTTTAAAGTAAAATATTTCAGCGAAGTGTTGACCTTGTTTTCGGAAAACCGTATTTAAAAGGGAGAAGAATAAAGGAAAAGGCAATGGCTTTATTGAAAATTTTGGAAATTCCGAATCCGCTTTTAAAAAAGAAAAGCGAAGAAATCAAAGAATTGAACGATGAACTGCGCAAAACGCTGAACGATATGCTGGAAACGATGTACGCCGCGCCGGGTGTCGGACTGGCCGCGCCGCAGGTCGGGCTGTTGAAACGCATGGTCGTTATTGACGTGACGCGCGACGACGAACCGAAAAAGCCCTATAAAATGATCAATCCCGTCATCACGGCACACAGCGAAGAAACAGCCGTGCATGATGAAGGATGTCTGTCTGTTCCCGAACAGTACGCCCCTGTTGAACGCTTTGAAACAGTTACCGTCGAATACACGGACGAAAACGGTAAAAAACAAGTATTAACCGCAGACGGATTGCTGGCAATTTGCATTCAGCATGAACTGGAACACCTGGACGGAAAACTGTTCATTGACCATTTGTCCAAAGTTAAACGCGATATTATTGTTCGTCGCATTGAAAAAGAACGCCGCCGGAAAAACAGTCACGCGGAAGAAGAGTAAAAAATGAAGACCGTTTTTATGGGAACACCCGATTTTGCGCTGGCAGCTTTAAAGGCTTTACATTCCAAACATGATGTTGTTTGTGTTTACACGCAGCCGCCGCGTCCCAGCGGCCGCGGGCACAAGCTGACCCCATCGCCCGTTCAGCAGTATGCCGAAGAACACAATATTCCCGTCCGCTGCCCGCCGACATTTAAACCGCAGGAAGAAAAGGACGCTTTCGCCGCTTTGAATGCTGATGTTGCGGTTGTCGCCGCTTACGGATTAATCTTGCCGAAAGCCTGTCTGAACGCCTTTAAATACGGCTGCATCAACATTCACGGCTCTTTGCTGCCGCGTTGGCGCGGCGCCGCCCCGATTCAACGGGCAATTATGGCCGGGGACAAAGAAACGGGCGTCACGCTGATGCAGATGGACGCCGGCATGGATACCGGCGATATGCTCTTGACGAAAAAAATTCCGATCGGGAAAAAAGACACTTCCGGTTCCGTTTTTGATAAAATGGCCGTTCTGGGCGGCGAAATATTGCTGGAAGGACTGGAATTACTGGAACAAGGCAGGCTGATTGCGCAGAAACAGCCTCAAAACGGTATTACTCACGCTGCCAAAATCGCCAAAGAAGAAGGGCTGCTTTCTTTTGATCTGTCCGCGGCCGAATTGGACTGCAAAATCCGCGGTTTGCTGCCGTGGCCGGGTGCCTGGTTTTATCATAACGGCGAACGCATTTCCGTTTTGGACGCCGATCCGGTTGAATTAAACGGTTCCTTTGCCCCCGGAACGGTTTGTAAAAATCTGACAATTGCCTGCGGATCCGGCGGATTGAAGCTGAACGTGCTTCGAAGGGACGGCAAAAAAGCGCTGCCCGCGGAGGAATTTCTGCGCGGCTTTAATCTGCCCGAAGGAACGGTTCTGAATGCCGCGGTATAAAATCACCATTGAATACGACGGGACAAATTATTCCGGCTGGCAGCAGCAAAACAAAGCCCCTTCAATTCAGGAAGAATTGCAAAAAGCGGCCTTCTGTTTTTTAAAAGAAAACGTCCTGATTACCGGTGCGGGGCGAACGGACGCCGGCGTGCACGCTTTGGGGCAGGTGGCGCATTTTGACACCTCGAAAACAATTGATCCGTTTCGTCTGTGCCAAGCCTTTAACGCAAATTTGCGTCCGCAGCCGATTTCCGTTCTGGCGGCAGAAAAAGTCAGTGATACGTTTCATGCCCGTTTTGATGCCAAAAAACGATTTTATATTTATAAAATCCTCAACCGCCGGTCGCGCCCCGCTTTATATCAAAACCGTGCCTGGTGGGTACATCAGCCGCTGGACGAAGCGGCAATGGCCGATGCGGCGCAGGTGTTGATCGGAAAACATGATTTTACGACTTTTCGCGCTGCGGCCTGTCAGGCCAAATCGCCCGTTAAAACGTTGGACGAAATCAGAATTGAACGTTACGGAGATTTTATTTTTCTGTATTTTTCCGCCCGTTCTTTTCTGCATCATCAGGTACGCAATATTGTCGGCACCTTAAAACTGGTCGGTGAAGGCAAGTGGACGAAACAAAACGTCATTGACGCTCTGGCGGCCAAAGATCGCAAAGCCGGCGGGCCGACCGCAGCGGCGGAAGGTCTTTATTTTGAAAAAGTTCTTTATTGAAGTTTGAGTATTTTTTTGTAAAAATTCTCTTATCCCTGAAAGATATTCTTTTTCGGTAAAGGCATATGATGGATCTGATTGCTTTTTTAAATCAGCGAAAGGCGTTAAATGAAGCCGGCGATACGAACGGTCTGGCGGCTTTGGAAAAAGAGGCAGCGGAAATCGTTGAACAGTTTCTGGACGGCAGCTGTGCCGCGGAAACGGAAACGGCACCGTTGTTTTATTCTTTTTTCAAAACGTTTTCTCAGACAGACAACGATTATTTAAAATCGGGCTGTGAACAGGCCGTTGAAAAAATACAGCCGCTGCTGGACGAATTTGATGAAGAACATCATCTGACGCATTTAGACGAACTGAACCAGAATGTTATTGAATATAATCTGGGCAAGCTGGCGGTTTTTGAACGCTTAAACCCGTTTGAAAAGGAAAAAGACAAATTGAAATTTCCGGCTTTTTCCGATTTGCTGCGGCTGACGGATCAAATCGAAATTACGGACGGCGGTGAAGACGCGCATCTTCGTTTTGTTGAAACGCTGATAGACGCATCGAAGTTGCAGACTTTTATGACGCTCAGCCTGTCGGATAAAAAAATTACGCAGGATCTTTATTTATCGACTTTGCGCAGCAACATGGAAAATAATCTGGTTTTAATGTTTACCGCCGATCGTATCAAGGCCGGTATGCCGATCAGTGACAAAACCGTCAGCATTTTAAAAGCAGAATATCAAAAATTTTTAACGGCAATTAATTAAGAGGTCAAAAATGTCTCTTTTCACGTTATCACAAAAAACAGTCGAGATTTTTGCCGCCAATGCGACACAACAGGCCATGATGATTCATCGCAGAGTGAATCAAAAGAAAAACAATGTACTGAAATCCGTTCCTCTTTTGCAAAAAATGAAAGAAAAGATCACGGAATTTGATCAGGAAATGACAAAGAGACTGGGCAAAAATTATACAAAAGTGCGAAATATTGCCGTCGGGGTCGGAAAATTTTATGTCGCCGGGCAATTCGGCGGGCCGGGTATTATTGTGTTAGGGGCGATTAATGCCGCCAAAGCCGTTAAACCGCTTTTAAAAAATGCCGAAGAACAGCGGCAGGCGGGAAAAGTTACGGGATTGTTTGATTATATGTCCAAACATCCCAAAGAAGCCGGAAAAACAATGGCTTCCGCTTCCTTGGGCGCCGGTGCCATTGTTTTCGGGCTGGCCGGAATGCTGGACGCAAAATTTGTTACCCGCGCCGCCGCAACGGCTCTGGTTGTTTTGCCCGAAATGAAGGCTCTGAAAGAAACCGCCGAAAGTATTATTAAGGGAGAAAAAACGGCGAAACAAGCTTTTAAAGATTTGGGAAATGATATTCTGACCGTCGGTATCAGTGCGGCTTCTTTCATTGCCGGAAATTACGGCTATCTTGCTTCGGAAAACGGTGCTTCCGGAATGGAATCGGCCACGGAAACCGGCAACACGGGCGGTGTATCCGTCGGTGTTAAAGGAGCCGATAAACCCAATTCAAAACAAAAATCGACAAATCAGACCGATACGACAATGCCCCCCGCGTCCGTAAAAAACAAAGAAAAATCGTTGCAAAGTACATTAACCCAAAACAACACAAAAACTCCGCCGGTTGCCGCGGTACGGGAAGCTTTACGCATAAAAACGCAAAAAGGCCTGTAAGCATTTTCGGGCGGTTTGTTCGGTTTAAATGGCAAACTGGCTGTTGTATAAATCGGCATAAAACCCTTTTCGGGCCAATAATTCTTCGTGCGTTCCCCGTTCGACAATCCGCCCCGAATCCATAACCAAAATCAAATCCGCCCGTCGGATTGTCGATAACCGATGCGCAACGATAAAGCTGGTGCGTCCGCGCATCATGTCATCAAACGCTTTTTGCACATAAATTTCCGTGCGCGTGTCAATTGAACTGGTGGCTTCGTCCAAAATCAGCATGGATGGCAAGGAAAGCATGGCGCGCGCAATACACAACAGCTGTTTTTGCCCTTGGGAAAGGTTGCCGCCGTCTTCGGCAATTTGCGTATCATACCCGTCGGGCAGGCGTTTGATAAAACTGTCGGCATGTGCGGCAACCGCAGCGCCGGCAATTTCATATTCCGATGCGTTCGGACGGCCGTAAGCAATGTTATCGCGCACGGATCCGGCTTTTAACCACGTATCCTGCAAAACCATGCCGAACGACGCGCGCAGACTGTCGCGTGTTAAATCCGTCACCTTCTTGTTGCTGACAATAATTTGTCCCGCATTAACGTCATAAAAACGCATCAGCAGGTTGATTAACGTTGTCTTGCCGCAACCCGTTCGACCGACAATCGCAATTTTCTGCCCCGGCCGAACGGACAAACTTAAATCTTCAATCAATTTGATTTCCGGCACATAAGAAAAGGAAACACGATCCAAAACAACCGAACCGTCCGCACGTGTCAAAACGGCAGCGTCCGGCGAATCCGGCGTTTCCGGTTCGGCATCAATTATTTCAAACAGCCTTTTGGCCGAAGCCAGCGCGCTTTGCAGTTCGGCAATGACTCCCGAAATTTCGTTAAACGGTTTTGTATATTGATTGGCGTAACTTAAAAAACACGACAGTTGCCCGACACTTAACAGGCCGGTAACGGCTGTCAGTGCGCCGACAATACCGACCAGTGTATAAACAACGCCGTTGACAAAACGCGTGCACGGATTAGTAACGGAAGAAAAGAACAAAGCTTTTATTCCGCAGACACGCAGGCGTTCGTTAATTTCCTCAAACTGCCGGATCGCCTCCGGTTCGCGTCCGAAGGCTTTGACCACCTTCATATTTCCGATTGTTTCTTCTACCATGGCGCTCATTTCGCCACGCGTTTCGGATTGCAGTTTGAACAGATTAAAGGTGCGCCTGGCAATAAAATTGGCGACAAACAGCGAAAGCGGCGTTACGAAAACAACCAGCAGCGTAATTTTAACATTGATCGCCAGCATAAATCCGATCGTTCCGAAAATGGTCACAACGCCCGTAAACAGCTGTGTAAAACCCATCAGCAAGCCGTCGGCGACTTGTTCGGCATCAACAATTACACGGCTGAGAATATCGCCGTGCGCATTCGAATCAATAAAGCGCAGCGGAACTTTTTGCAGGCGTTCGAAAGCCTTCAGGCGGATATCACGCACGGTCAGATAAGTGATCTTATTACTGCACAATCCCATCAGCCATTGGCTGAAGGCCGTTATTGCAACCACAAATCCCAGTGTTGTTAAAAGAGATTTCAGTGCGCTGAAATTGACTTGCCCTTTGGCAATGACCAGATCAACGGCTCGTCCGGTCAGTACGGGGGCATACAAGCTTAAAGAAACGCTGATCACCGCCAGAATCAAAGCCAAAAACAAATAAGGCAGATAAGGACGCGTAAAAGAAAGCAGGCGTTTTAACAAACGTTGTTTCGGCATCACACTTCTTCCTTTTCCAGCTGAGATAAGCAGATTTCGCGATAAACGGAACAGCTTTCAAACAATTCGTCATGTTGACCGATCCCGACGGTTTTGCCGTCGTCCAGTACGATAATAAAATCGGCATTTTTTAATGTTGACACGCGTTGTGAAACCAAAAAGACGGTCATACCGGTTGTTTCTTTTTTCAGGGCCTTGCGCAGTGCGGCGTCCGTCGCAAAATCCAATGCCGAAGCACTGTCGTCCAAAATCAGAATTTCCGGCCGGCCGACCAAAGCCCGTGCAATGGTTAAACGTTGGCGTTGTCCGCCCGAAAGATTTTTGGCCCCCTGCGTGATCATTGTTTCAAGCCGATCGGGCTTTGAAACGACAAATTCCCACCCTTGCGCGATTTTTAAAGCCTGTTCGATTTCTTCATCTGTCGCGTCTTTTTTCCCCCAGCACAGATTTTCACGGAGTGTGCCTTTAAATAAAACGGCTTTTTGCGGAACGATCCCGATTTTGCGGTGCAGTTCGGCAAAGGGATATTTTTTTACATCGACACCGTCAATTAAAACGCGGCCTTTTGTCACATCGTAAAAGCGCGCCATCAGGTTAACCAGCGTTGTTTTTCCTGCGCCCGTGCCGCCGATAATTCCAACAACGCTTCCGGCGGGAACGGAAAATGAAATATGGCTTAAAGCTTCTTCTTCGGCTTTTTTATAACTGAAAGAAACATCGTCAAAAACCACTCGGGGCGCATCGGTAAAAACACAAACGGGTTGTTGAGATTCGGCAAGGCCGGGGGAAATATCAAACACTTCGTTAATACGCACGGCACACGCCGAAGCTTTGGTAAAAGCAATAATCAAATTTGCCAAAGCAACCAGCGCCAATAAAATCTGTGACATATAATTAACCAGTGCGATAACTTCTCCCTGAGTTAAGCGGCCTTCGTTGACCTGAAATCCGCCGCCCCATACAATGGCGATGACGGCAGCATTGACAACGACGTATGTCGCCGGATTTAAAAGTGCCGCGATTTTCCCGGCCCAAAGCTGTTCATTCATTAAAACGCCGCACGTTGTTCCGAATGTCCGTATTTCTTCGTTTTGTTTGGAAAAAGCCCGAATTACGCGAACACCTGCCAGATTTTCCCGGGTCAACAGGGAAATTCTGTCCAGAGTTGCCTGTATTTTTTGATAACAGGGCACCGTCGCAGACATCACAAAGTAAATGACGGCGCCGATCAGCGGGGTGGCGATCAGAAAAATAACAGCCAGTTTTACATCAACGAAAAATGCCATAATGACGGCACCGATAACGATAAACGGCGAACGCAGAAACAGGCGCAGCACTAAATTGACGCCGGTTTGCGCCTGATTAATGTCTCCGGTCAGCCGCGTAATCAAAGACGGTGTGCCGATTTCGTCCAGTTCGCTGTAAGATAAACGGGAAACATGGTTGAACAAAGCACTGCGCAAAGCTGTTCCGAACCCCATGGAGGCTTTGGCGGCAAAGTATTGAGCGGTGAGGGAACAAACCAGCCCCAGCACCCCTAAAAACACCATCAGCCCGCCCATTTTATAAATATAGATCGTATCCGCGTTTTTAATCCCGGTATCGATAATTCCCGCCATGACCAAAGGAACCAGCAGTTCAAAGCAGGCTTCCAGAAATTTAAACAAAGGGCCGATGGCGCATTCTTTTTTGTAATCTTTCAAAAAACGGACAAGCTTAAACATTTTTTTATTCGGTTAACGGGAATAACATTGTTTTTTCCTACACGTCCGTTGCCTGAAAAACAAGAAAAAACTGAACGGGCTGTTGTGTGTGCAATCTTGTGTTTGAAACGGGAATTTGATACACTGAAAAAAAAAGATAAAGGGCAAAAAATGGAATACTGCGGTTTTTTCAGCGGCCGGCTGGGGTCGGACAATCAGACTCGCGGCTTGATTTTAGAGGCCGAAACGGATAAAAAAGTTCCCGTAACGCGTGATAAGCTTTTGAAATCTCCCGACGGGCAGCCGTTGGACAGGTCACGTTATGCCGATGAGGCGTCTTTTAAAAAAGATGTCTTTGCCGCTTTGGATTCTTATTTGTCAAATGCGCAAAAGCCGGACGTCTTTGTACTGCCGTTTAACCATGGCGATATGAAAAATGCGCCGAATGATGCGGACGCTTTGGCCAAAACGATCAAGGAATATTACGGCGAAAAAAATCTGGGTGCGGTGACGACTCTGGTTTTGACGGGTGCTTTTCACGATTATCGCCACGTCGATCTGGCAAACGTTCCGTATCATTTGATGAATGAAGAACAGGCAAAACGGTTAAACAAAGATCCCGAACTGCAAAAGAAAATCATTCCGACGCTGGGGGTTGCCGGCAATCTGACTCGTCTGAGAATCCAACAGGAAGGGAATACGCCTCGTTTTGCCGAAGAGCTGGCGCAGTATAAAAACGGCAAGCCGACGGTTTTCTTTTCTTTGGGCGGCCGTGTCGAAGGGCCTGAAATTCAATTCACGATGAAAGATGCGGAAAATATCTGGAAAAAAGCGCTGGAATTTCAAAAAAACGGCTTTAACGTTGCTTTGGGCAACAGCCCGCGTACGCCGACGGACGTGACGGACTTTTTGTTTGAAAAAGCACAGAAAAACGGCATGAATTTTTATAATGCCAAAAAAATCGCCGAAGCGGAAACATCCGATTTTCGCCTGTATACCGGCAAATACAAAAAGGAATTTGCGGATCAACAACAAAAATTGGGTAACATCTATCCGGCCATTTTGTCGGTTTCAAATATTGTTGTCGGGACAAAAGACAGCTTTTCGTATACGTCGGATACGGCGGCACTGGGAATCAGAACGGCCGTTTATGCCGATATGTTCATTGATCCGGTTAAACGTCCGGATTGTGACAGGTTGTTTAATTCCGTTAAAAATAAATACGTTTTTGATTTAAACGATTCGCGCGTTTTTAATCCGAAAGAAACGCTGCCCGTTTTGCCGCAGACCAATGCAACAATCATTGCCGCCGTTAAAAAATTCGATCGGGAAAAAACCATCGAACGACTGAAGGCCGCCAAACAGGCGCATCGACAGGCCGGCGTTGATCAAAACATTGTTGCTTTAAAACTGAAAAAAGGCCTTCAGCGTTAAAACGGACGGATACTTTTTTCGCGGTTCGCATCGGTCTTTTTAATTAAGCGCAGAGGGGCAGGTTTTTTGTGCCTGTTGCCGATCGGTTTTGCTCGTTAACCGTTTTTAAGACCTTTTACAATAAGGGCAGGGCTTTTTATCGGCCGCTTCTGGCGTTTAATACCGTTTTGGTTAAACTGGTTTCTTTGGCCGCACGGGCACGGGAATGACCGGCAACCATTTTCATGACCTGTCCGAGTTCATCGGGATCTTTGACGGCAACGGACGGAAAGCATTTGTCTGCTTTATCCGTAATTCTGTTCTTTTCGCCGTTCATGACATGAATGACAAAAACGCGATCCAAAGCGCCTTTTTCCTGAAAATAATCGCGCACGGCTTCAACCATATCACGATCGGTGCCGTTTTTTGCCAGGCTGTCCCCCATGACCAGAACGGGGCCGCCTTTTTGATAGGCCTGTTCCAAAAAACCCGATTTTTCAACGCCGTTGCGTTTGCTTTGGTTTTTCGACCGAATTTCCATGGATCCTGTCGGTTCCACCGTGTAAAACAAAGCGCCGTTCGGATTTTCCGGGGCGTTTTCATTCTTTGTGCCGTCCGGATTTTTGCCGTCCATAACGTATTTCATCTGCGTATCGACAAAGTCGAACATTTCTTTGCCGGCCTGCGGCGATTCCCGTATAAATTCCGATAAGTTCAAATAACTGAGGTGTTTCTTGTATTCCGCCAGAATTTTTCCGCGCGACTCCGGCCAACGTTTGAAAATTTCGTCTTTTAAGGCCAACACCTTTTCGCCGACGTAGCGTTCAAATTTTTGTTCTTTAAAGGCGTCTTGTTCCGATGCGGCACGGCGCAGAACCGTCGTTTTTCCGCTTTCCACCAGCAGACGGCCGTGCCCGGCGACGGCGGACGCTGTTTCAAATTCCTTTACGCCGCCCAGCAAATCGTGAAAAGCGCCGTCCGGCAGTTTTTCGCCCGTCACGTCATTAACGCGCACATCGGCCCAGTGGCGGCCCGTCACGATATAAAAAGAACTGCCTGATTCCGGCAGATCCGTCAGGGCGCGCCTGATGTCAGGCTGCATATAGCACCCGTCCCGCCCCGTCTGCGCTTTGTTTTCGGCAGCGTAAGCGGCGTTTCCTTCCAGACAGGAAGTTTTGTCCAGATCGGTAAAAACGGTCAGCGGTTTTTGGCCGGCTTGTTTCAACAAGCGGGTTAAGTTTTGACGCGAAAAAGAATCCATGGCTGTGCCTTTCAATTTTTGTCTAATTCTGGCATAAACACAGAAAATCTTCAATGTTAAATTTTTTTTAAGTCCGCCGAGTCAGACTGAAACAAAAAGAATGACGGAGTCCGAATGGCAAACAACAAAAGAACCGTTGCGGTTGCATTGCAGTATGATCCCGAAACGGGAAAAGCGCCGATTGTTAGCGCCGGCGGATACGGCTATATTGCCGAAAAGATTTTGGAACTGGCTTTTGCCGCCGGCGTCAAAGTCCGGCAGGACGCCGATCTGGCCGAAATCCTGGCGGCAATCGATCTGGACAGCGAAATTCCGCCCGAAGCTTTTGCCGCCGTTGCCGAAATTCTTTCTTATATTTACGAACTGAATGCTTCCGTTAAAGAGGATTTTGCAGCGTCATGACACCAACCCGCCATATTCAAACGGAACTGGAAAAGGCTTTGGCTTTGTTGTCAACGGCAACAGATTTAATGAACAACGGACAAATGGTCAGCATAGCTTCGCTGAACGAAATGACCGCCACGATTTGCCGGTTGATCCGGGAAGAAGGATATGCGCGTTGTGTCGGCTTGAAACCGCTGATGATTCGTCTGGCAGAACAAATTGATGCTTTTCGACTGGCAATGGAACAACAGTACGGTTTTTTAGGTATACACGATCAAAACGGCTGAAAGATTAAAATATGGAACATGAAGCTTCTTTCTTATCCGCTTTTCTGGGACTGATTTTTGTCTTGGGACTGATTTTTTTAATAACGTATTTGTTTAAGCGTTTCGGACCGTCTTTGATAACAGGGACGCCGGGAAATACGGGGAAAAAAGAAATCGTTGTTCTGGACGCCAAAGCCGTTGATCCCAAAAACAGATTGGTTTTGATTCGTTGTAAAAACAAAGAATATCTTTTGTTGACAGGACAAAGCAATGTCCTGATCGATTCTTTTGTCAGCACACAAAATAACACCGCCGATCATTGCGAGGTTTGTCATGTCGATGTGTAAGAAATTTTTATACGCTCTGTTTTTTTTAGGTTTTATGACAATGCCGGCCGCGGCGCAAAGCGTCAATATTGATTTGGGCGATACGGGCGGATCATCGACGGCCAGAATGGTTCAGCTGGTGTTGTTGCTGACCGTATTATCAATTGCGCCCAGTATTTTAATTATGGTGACGTCCTTTACGCGGATCGTTGTTGTTTTTTCCATTACCCGCCAGGCTTTGGGAACATCACAGACGCCGACAAACATGATTTTGGTGGCCTTGGCGTTGTTTATGACAGGCTTTATTATGACGCCGACATTTGAAAAAGCTTGGGATAACGGCATTTATCCGCTGATAGAAGAAAGAATCGAAACAAAAACGGCCGTGGAACGAACCGTCCAGCCGTTTAAAGAATTCATGCTTAAAAACGTTCGGGAAAAAGACTTGCAGCTTTTTATGGACTTTTCAAAGACACCGCAAGTGGAAACCAGAGAAGATACACCTCTGACGGCTTTGATCCCGGCTTTTATGATCAGCGAGCTGCGCCGGGCTTTCGAAATCGGTTTTTTAATTTTTGTTCCTTTTTTGATTATCGATATGGTTGTTGCTTCGGTGTTGATGAGCATGGGAATGATGATGCTGCCGCCGTCAATGTTGTCCATGCCGTTTAAGCTGATTTTCTTTGTCGTTGTTGACGGCTGGTATATGTTGGTCGGCAGTTTGGTTAAAAGCTTTTCAACATAACCTTAAAAAGAATGAATGACACTGGCCGAAATTGACTGAACGGAAGAATTTGATCCTGTTCTGTTGCTGATCAAAAAGTTCAACCGCGTCTTATCGGACAGCCGGCCGTTAATGCCGATGCCGATGCTGAATGCCGAAGTTTCTTCATTGTCCGGCGAATCAAACGCTGTTTGCAAAGTATCCGCGCTGAAATACGCTTTTGTTGATGCAGAACCGCCCGTTAAATAGTGTTCGTAACGTAAATCAAAAAAGATATATTCCGGTTTAAAGAACAAAAAATTCGTTTCTGCCGCGACAAAACCGGCAATGATACCGGGAGATAAAATCAAAGATGTGTCTTTGGCTTCCCGAACGGACAGATTTAAATCGGACTCGCCTTTTTCCCGATAAGCGTCCTGCGACATCTGTATGATTGTCGCCCCCATATAAGGACGAAACGACCAATCGCCGGCACGCATCGGAATTTGATGAAGGTCGTAACCGACGTTCAGAGCGGCCTCAATGCTTGTTCCGTTAAAAGAAGCCGTATGCTCAAATGTCTTTAACGGCAGGGTCGTGATGCGTTTTTTATCGTAACTCTGCAATCCGATCATCATGATGCCGTCAACAGACAGAAAATCTTTTTGCCGGCTGAAATAAGCGCCGAAACGCAAATCCGTCACGTCTGTCGTATCGGTTCCCTGATCAACGGACGATTGCGCATAACCGGCGGTCAGCCCCCATAAAAAGTTGTCGGAATAAACAAAGTCCCAACCGAACATCAGGCCGATACCGCTTCCTTCGGCGTCTTCCGGTGATAAAGGATCATCGGATTCGTATGTGCCTTTGGCATACAAAAACTGTCCCCAAATATTTCTGCGACCGCCGAACCCCTGTCCGCCGGATCGGCCGCCCGGTCTGAAGTTGCGATAAACGTCATGCTTTTTCGGTGCGTAATAACGATAATTTTCTTGTTGCCGGCCGGGACGGTAATTACGGTAAACATCATGTCCTTTCGGCGCATAATAGCGGTAATTTTCCTGCAGCCGGCCAGGACGATAGGCACGATAAACATCATTGCCCTGCGGGACGGCACGGTATTCCTGCCGCACCCGTTCGGGACGATAGGCACGGTAAACATCGTTGCCTCGCGGGACAGCAGGCGCGGAAGGCGTATAATATTCTTTTCTGCCTTCGTATTGATAAGGATCTTTGATAACCTGGCGTTCAAAAATATGAGTCTGAACCGTTCTGGCCAGTCTGTTTGACAAAGGCAAAGAAGCAAAATGAAGCGGTTTGATTTGATTGCTCATTTTACTTAGCTGGTTTTTGACTCCGCTTTCGTCCAGGAAATAATATCCCGCAAAATCGTTACGGTGTTCATTTTTAAATAATCTGTCTATAACGGCTGCCGTCCGGCGTTCCGTTCCCGTCAGATTCGGCGCGTAGGACGATGATGACAGCGGCAGATATTCCAAAGAAACGGAAACGGTTTTTTCCGTATTGTTCGTTTCCGTTTGGGCAGTGACAAATTGACCAAGTCGGTTGGATTGTTGAAAATCATCATTGATGTCAAAAATATTTTCGGCCGTAAGGACAAGATATGATTTTCCTTCTTCAAGTTCGGGCAGATTTTCCGTGTCCAGCACAAATCCGCCGCCGGCTAAAGTCAGGTTAGACACCGACATTTGCTGAACGGCGGTCGGATCATCAGCCGCGGCCGATAAAACAATGCTGCCGTAATTGATCAGTTCGTCAGGGGAAGATGTTAAATAAAGACTGCCGCCGGCCTGATTGATCAACGTCCCGCCGATGACGATGCCTTCTTTTAAAAAGGTATTGTTCTGAACGGTTCCCGTATTTTGGATCGGACGCGTTAACGTGCCGACGTTTAAGAAAAAATCGCCATCGTTTAAAATGGTATTTCCGATACTGCCGCCGTTAAAATAAAAATCGGCGTTATTTGTTAATGTTCCCGTAATCATACCGTTTCCGGTCAGTGTCATTTCACCCCGGTTATCCGCTGTCGTGACTGATCCGCCGGAAAGGGTTGTTGTGCCGGAATTGACTAATGAAGGCAATGTTCCGCCGTCAATATTGATTTGTCCGCCTGTTTCGGAAACCGTATTTCCGGCAACGGAGCCGCCGTTTAAATAAAACACGCCGCCCGTTACGGATACATCGCCCGCCAAAGATCCGGTTAAACGCAGTGTGCCGTTTTCGACAACTGTTGTCCCCAGATACGTATTCTGCCCGCTGAGCGTCAGCATTCCGGTACCTTGTTTTTTTAAGCCGACATTGGCGTTCGTATTTCCCGTTTTTGATTTTACTTGGCCGATATTATTGCTCCAGACACTGTCATATTCTTGTACGTCAATTGTATAAAGATACTGATTACTGAAAAAATCCGCAGAGCTGAGGCGGTTGGCATCGAAATAGCCGGGGCCTTTGACCGCGGCGGCCAGGTTCAGCAATCCTTGTCCGAAAACATCGGCATAAGTCACGTCCGCACAGACAATGCCGGCCGAAGAACAGGTATACATGCCGCCCGTTTCGGCTCGGACAACGGCTTGTTTTTCGTTATCTGTCCAGTCTTTGCCGTATCCGTCGGCCGAACCGAAGAATAAAAACTGTATTTTGCCGTTGTCTTTTTGAACCATGTAATCACTGAATGCGGCATAATTTTTTGTTGCCGTTGAAAATAAAACATCGGCCAGCTGTTTGCCGCCCATGTAAGGAAAAGCGCCGGAAACAACGGCGGCTGCTCCGGAAATAACGGGCGCTGCGGCCGAAGTGCCGGAAAAAGATGTATAGGCGTTATCCCCTTCATGCGATGCGGCCGTTAACGATCCGACCGGTGCGGCCAAGGACCATTCCGATGCTCCTTGCGCCAGGTTGGTATAGCTTTCCAGAAAATACGGGCTGGAAGGGGTATAATACGGATTATAGGCGATCGCGCTGATAAAATTATATTTCAGCGCGGAATCATAATAAGGCAGTCCGGCCGGAGAGATATTCGGCGATAAAGACGTGTCGTTTCCGGCGCTGGCAACAATAAGTTTGTTTTTTGCGAGCAATGCTTTGGCCGCGCTTTTTTCTGCATCTGTCGGCGTGGAAGAAGACAGAAGATGGTCTTGGTTTCCAAAACTGTTATTGATGATTTTAATACTGTCAAATTCATCTGTTGCCAGCAAATTCCAAACGTCTGCATAACTTTGATAGCAGTCCGGGCAGTCTACGCCGTCGTTTAATTCTACGGAAAAAGAAATGATCTGCGCATCATAGGCGATACCGTGCATGCCCGTGCCGTCTTTTTTTCCGGCAATCAGGCTGGAAACCGGGGTACCGTGATCCGTAATATCCTGAATATTAAACGCGTCCTGTTGCAGTTCGCTGAATTGATCGGCCAGTTCCTGATGCGTTGTCAAAGTACCGTTATCAATAACGGCAACCGTTACGCCGGATCCCGTAAAGCCCAATTCATAGGCCTGTGCGGCCCCCAAAGCGTCATACGCCTGCTGATTGGCGGCATATTCGGCATCGGCAGCTGCGGCCGCAGACAACGGCAGAATTAAAAAGAAAGGAAAACTGAGAAAATTTTTCATCATATTTTCCTTTCCCGGAATTAGAACGCATATGAAACTGACGCTGAAAAGTTCAAAGCTTCGGTTTTGTCGGATATTCTGGTACCGGCCCACAGATTAATAACGGTGTTGCGGCTGATGTTTGTTTTCAGGCCGATTCCGGCGTTAAAGTAATCTTTGTCGCTTTCGGCCGATAAGGAATCAAACGTTTCTTTTGCCGTATCTGCCAGAAAATAGGCAGAAGTTTGAACAGAATCGCCGCTGAGAATCCGCTGATAACCGAAATCCGCCGTCAAAACGGCCTGAGAAAAAGTATAACCGATCGTAATTCCCGGCTGAACGCTGAAAGAAGTATTGTCAATACTGTCAACGCCCAATAACAAAGCGGAGTTTCCTTTTTCTTCATAGGAATCCTGGAAAATATAGCTGACGTTTGCTGCCAAATACGGCTGCAGATAAAAGGAATAATCCCGATACGGCAAACGCATCAGATCGTATCCCAATTTCAGGTCAAGTTCGGCGGAATATCCGTTAAAGTCGGATTTCCCCAGCGTTTGTACCCCAATGACTTCGGTATACCGAGTACTTTTATACTGTTGGAATCCGGCCAGTAACAGAGAATTAATCGTTATCTGTCCGAATCGGGATCCGGTATAAATGCCGGCCCGGTAATCTTTGACTTTAATTTCATCTGAATCCTGCGTCAGGCGTCCCGTCGCAAACCCGGCCGTTACCCCGACCAGCAGATGCGGTGATACTTCCCGGTCATAACCGATCATGCCGCCGATCGTTCTGGTTGTTGCGTCCCCTTTGTTCAAAGAAGAATCCCCGTCTTCAACAACTCTGCCTCCCAGGATTTGCCCCCAGATTTTCCGATCCGTCGTATAGGCATTGCCGCCGGCGCGGCCGCGGTAATATTTGCCTCTGTACTGTTGCATCGGTGTATAACGGCGATGGTGAAAAACAGCCGCATCTCGATTCATGTTCATCTTGAATAAATGCGCCGAAACCTGTGATGACATGACAGACGTTAACGGCAGATGTTCTTTTTGTATCGGTTTGGCTTTTGATCGGATCGTATTAATTTCTTTTTGCAGATCTTTGCCGTTCAAATAATAATACGCCTTGAAATCCGTATTATTGTTATCCAGATACATCTTGTCCATAATGCCGGCAACGGTTTTTTCTTCCGGTTGGAAAAAGGACGTGGCCGCTGCTTCGCTCATACGCTGATAATCAATCGTTACGTCAATGCGATCGGTTTCCTGATGCACCGTTGCCGAAATGAAATCCGATAACATCGACTGCGGCGCAAAGTTTTTAAAAGCGCTTAAATTGTTAAATTCAATCAACGTATATCGCTGTTCGTTTTCATAAGTGATATTTGCATCGCCGATCACCAGTTTTCCGCCTTTGATGTCCAGATTATCTACATGCATAACGGCGGTTCCCGTGCCGGATTCCGCAGCTGCCATAATAATATTGCCGACGGAAGAAAGATTTTCAAACGTTAACGATGAGGCGACCGATCCGTCCGATTCATTTTGTACGGCTCCCGTAATTGTTCCGAAACCGGATAACGTTCCGTGGTTCAGAATGAAATTATTGGTAAGTGTTCCTCCTGAATTAACAACGACATTGGCATTGCTCTGATTTGTCAGTTGATATACTTTTGCAGAGCTGTTTCCGGTAACGTTGATTGTTCCTCCGCTTTCGTTTCGCAGCTCACCCCCGGTTAATAAAGCGCCGGTTGCTAAATTTAATGTATTTTTATTGGTCAGTCTGCTTATTTCCACTGTAGCATTGGGAATGGCGCTGGCAGTTATGGAAAACGTTCCTGTATTAATAATGTCTTTTCCTATGAAACCGTTGGAAATCTGCGCCGAGCCGTTATTGTTCAGTATGCCGGTTAATGTTCCGTTATCCATTCTGAAGCTGCCGCCCGTGTTGACGGTGATGTTTTGTTCCATTTGTGATGATTCGGACATGGAAAAGGTACCGCCGTTGACAACAACTTGTCCGGACAGGCTGCCCGTCAGGTTTAATTCGCCGCCTTCAACGACCGTGGTTCCCAGGTATGTATTTGCACCGGCCAGTGTTAAAATACCGTCTCCTTGTTTTTTTAAACCGACGTTAGCGTCCATGTGATCACCGGAGGGCATTTTTTGCTGACCGATGTCATTGCTCCACGTGCTGTTCATGCCCAAAGTGTTAACACTGTAAAAAAACTGGTTCATTTCCGAATCATAATCCGAGGCAGCCAGTCGGGAAGCGTCAAAATACTTTATTCCCTTGACGGCGTCTCCGACATTTAACAACCCCTGGCCGAACACATCGGCAAACGTGACTTCGTGACAGGAAACGGATTCGCCGCAGATATAACCGTCATTGGCGGCGTCCGATTTGGCCTGTTCAAGCGTACTTTGCGCCAGATCGGTAAAAAGCAGTACGCGTGTTTGTCCGTTATGTGACTGAATCATATAAGAATTCAGTGTCAGGTCTTCTTTTTTAAATGCCGTGGAAAATAAAATATCGGCAATCTGTTTGCCGCCCAGATAAGGAAAAGCCTCCTGAACCAAAGCCGCTGCCCCGGATACCATCGGGGTGGCCATGGACGTTCCGGAATTATTGTCGTATTGCGCGCCGTCTTCTTCATATAGAATCGTGGAATAAATATTCTGTCCCGGAGCACTTAACGTCCATTTTTGCGCGTTGCCGGCCAGGTTGGAAAAGGGTGATATAAAATTTCGGTCAGACGGAGATTTTTCGGAATCATAAGCAACAACATTAATAATATTATTTATAAATTCCGAATTATACGCCCCTACGCCGGCCGGGAAAGCGTTCGGGTTCAGCTCCATATTATTTCCCGCCGCGGCAATAATCAGCTTGTCCTTTTCAATCATCTTGGACATCAGGTCATAAATCGTTCCCCAGGTGGCATCGTCAATTTTATCTTCATTAAGCCCCCAGCTGTTATTAATAATTTTAACGGCATCATATTCATCGCTCAGCAAAGCATTCCAGGCGGATCCCGGATCCATGCAGTCTTCCGTATCCGTGCAGGTACCGTCCAGTAAAGCGGAAAAAACGATTAAATCGGAATTATACGCAACGCCGTGCATGCCCGTATCGTTTTTTTCCGCGCCGATAATCCCGGATACATGAGTACCGTGTGAGTCTTCGGAAACATTAAATTCATCTTTTTGCAGCGAGCTGATCTGTTTTGATAAATCAGGGTGGGACGTCATCGTCCCGCCGTCAATAACGGCAACGGTAACACCTGTTCCCGAATAACCGGAATATGCTTCGTTTTCTCCCGTATAAGCTTTGTCAGCCCCGATTGCGGTTAAAGCGGATCCGTTCGCATTGTATTCCGTGTTGTTATATTCCGTCGGTACCGTGGTTGTATATTCGGCAAAAACGGGAAAAGTCAAAAAGTACGAAAAAAAGAAAATCAGCAAAAAATGTTTTTTCATCACATACCCGAA
Organism: uncultured Alphaproteobacteria bacterium; assembly: GCA_944393745.1. Taxonomy (GTDB): domain Bacteria; phylum Pseudomonadota; class Alphaproteobacteria; order CAAGCB01; family CAG-977; genus UBA11549. Next base: position 35,539 of record CALYBD010000021.1, read on the forward strand.
AAATGATATACCCCTTTAGGTACAATAACGTTAAATCGTATAATAATCCTTAAAAAAACGTATTTGTTTCGTAAGGCAGCCGCAGGATTTATTCGACAGTCATGTCAGACAAAGCGGTTGGCGGCGGATTTTGAAAAAAAACTTGATATCAGCCGGTAAACGGGTTACAAAACGGTGGGTGTGGTCTCGTAGCTCAGCTGGATAGAGCAACAGCCTTCTAAGCTGTGGGTCGAGCGTTCGAATCGCTCCGAGATCACCATTAAAAAGCCCTTGATTTTCAAGGGCTTTTTCTTTTCCAGACGTTTCGATGAAACAGCAAAAAACATAACTTTTCTATCACTTTTCTATCACGTTTTTGTTTCTCTCAAAAAAATAATAGAAAAATTTGATGCGAATCACATCTTTCGTTCTCCCGGAAAAACGGAATTTGGGAAAATAGGGAATCAAAAACAAACGAATCTTTGGAAACACTATCTTTTTCTTGTTTTTCTTATTGGGAAATTTTGTGGAAATCTCGGAAATTTCGTTTCAGGCATAAAGAAAAGGCGCATCCGAACGGACACGCCTTTATCGGTTTTTGAAGCAGATTTAGTTCAAAGCATCTTTCAATGTTTTACCGGCTTTGAATTTCGGCTGTTTGCAAGCAGCGATTTTAATCGTTTCGCCCGTACGCGGATTGCGGCCTTCCGTCGCTTTGCGTTCGGAAACGCTGAATGTACCGAAACCGACCAAGCGAACTTCATCGCCTTTTTTCAATGTCGCGGCAACGGCATTCAAAAAAGCTTCGACGGCACGTTCGGAATCAATCTTCGTCAAACCGGTATTCTTCGCGATTTCCGCAAATAATTCTGTTTTGTTCATAATAAAACTCCATTTTTAATGCCAATAGACGCATACGTTATCCTGTTTTAAAACATTCTTCAATTTGTTCTATTAGCATGTTTAATTGATCAATGGTCATGGTTTGGCTAAATGTTATTTTTTTACAATTAGGGCATTTATCTTCAAAAGTAATTTGTTCAATTTCTCTTGTTTTCGGATTTACTTGAATTTTATCAATAAAGTATCCGTGAGATATAGAGTTTCTCATATGCCTAAAAAAATCACTTGCTGAATTTTTATAATTTAAAAAACTAATATCGACTAAAGCCAATAAGTTTGTTCTTTCTTTCTGAATTATTAGTAACCCTAACAAAGAATTTAGTAACATCGTTGTTTCATATTTATATTTTTTAGAGTCGTTAGAATGATTTTCTTTATATAATTGTAGATTATATAAAGTTCTTTCGAAAAAATCTTTTTCCTTATCTTCTCTTAATTCTGACATATCGGTTTCCTCTTCAAAAGTGTTTTTCAAAGGAGTAAAAAATTTACTTAATATACCCATATTATCTTTTTTATAACAAGAGCAGATTAATCTTTAAATCTGTGGTAAGCTCTGAATCAAATTTTAATTCATAAGAGATATCGTTTTAAGGGAAAATGCGTTTATCTTGATAAAAAGAATAACTTATTTATCTTAAAACAAGACACTTTTTTAGGAGAATAAACATGTTAAAAAGATTTTTTTCTTTTTTTGGCCTGTTCGTTTTGTCTTCTTGTTCGCAGAACTTAATTTATTCTGAAATAGCTCCTTCTTGGGTAAATGCGGTTCGTTCCGGAGACAGTTCTTTGCGAGTTGTATCGGGAAACAAGATTTTATTTAGGGCCAACCAAAAAGGAAAAGGAAGAGATGGACGGGAGAATATTTGTGCTTCTGCGATAGAAAAAAATATTTCTTATATCAAAAAGGCGTATCCGTTTTCTGTTCAGATTCCGATGACTGTTGAGCTTGTATTTTTCGATCCTAAAGTAAAGGATTGTTCAACGACGATTAGTATTTCTCGTCAATTGATAGAAAAAGCAGAATCTCTGTCAGAATTAAAAGGTCAATATGAAAAAGAAATGAAACGAATAAAAAAGGAAACTCAAAAGGTTCAGGCGGATTTAAAGAAAGTAAATGCTGAAAAAAAAGTTTTAGAAAGTAAAATTAAAAAATTAGATAAACTTATTGCTGAAAATCAAGTTTATGCAAAACAAATAAAAACGATAGAGGATTTTATTGAATATGCTAAAAATGAAAGAAAGCAAATAAAAACAAAAATAGAAAATTATATTTATACAGGGATGAGTTATAACGAAGTTGCTAAAGTAATGTATGGTCATGATTATCAAGCAGATTATACTTATGATACAATTTGTGGTGAACGTAATGAATATTATACACGATACATGGATTACGTTTTATGTGGTGTGCGACTTCCTAAATATACATATGATAGTTCGGCAACGGGGTTTGTTAAGAAAATTTGTAATGTGAAAACAGCTTCTTGTTATACAAAAGAAATAGAATATTAAAAAATACTTATGTTGTTTTTGTCTATTTTGAACGGTTTTCTTTACTTTTTTATAAATTTCATGCGATACGCATGCTTTAAATTTATTTTAAGAGAAATTCAATAACATCTTTTTTCCAAGCTATTCCAAGTTGAGCGGCAGAGCTGAGGTCGTAGCTTGGAATTGAAATAAATGGACGAAAACAGTCAGTTTGAGTTTCAGGAGCCTCAATGATTCTGCCGGAATAAATTCCTATAAATTCTATTTTATATGCGGCCTCATTTTCTATGATGTTTCCGTTGTTGTTTTTTAATAGAGAGAGAGGGTCGTTTACAATTCTATATATTGGAGAGCCGGACATCCCGTCTCGAGAAGCTGTATCTATGAAAAATTTGTGCCCAGAATGTCTTAGATCAGAAGCGATGCTTCCTTTTTTCCATATAGCTGAATGTGAATTATCTAATCTTCCAAAAGGAAAGCCAATTATATAAACATCATCACTAGGATGCAGTATATAATTTGAGGTGAATTCTGGCTTTATAATGGTGTTTGCACAAAAAGGAGTTCCTAAATTTTTTTCGAAATCGGGAGTTTTAAACGTATAATTTGTTACATCAAGTAATGCTACATCAATATATGTATTATCTCTATACGCTTTTTCTATATATAAAGGCTTTTCATCTTCATCTAATAGATTAAAGTCAAAATAATATCCGATTCCAGTATATTTATCTTGGGATACCCAGCTATATATCCATACTCGTAATTTGTTTGGAATAGCTCCGTTGATTCTAGGCTGATGTATTCCATGTTCATTTGGTTTATTGATTTTCCCGCTAAATACATGCCAATTTGAAACTAAATAAGTACGATTGTTTGTTTGATATGCAAAGGCTGTTGCTTTTTCTAATAACGTATTATTATAAAAAGTTTCTACATAAAAAGAGGCGTGGGTTAATAAATCTACCGGATTAATTATGCTAGAAAATGGTTCGGAATATGGCATTTTAAATTCTTTAATAGTGAATTTGAGCATTAAACTAAATATGCTTACAAAAATGATATCATATATAGGAACTTTTTTGTTATTTTTTTTAGTTCCAATATCATTTAGCCTACGCATTCTTTAGCTGTTGCTTCTCCGTCAACAGCTAATCACCTTTTCTGTCCGATGTTTGTGTCGTAAATATATCTTTCGTATTTGAAAAGAATTGATTCCTGAGCCAGTAATGCGATGCTTGTGTTCTATACTTAACTGGTGCATATCTCTGCTGCGGGGCGCCCTTTGAAATCTTCTATGACGATGGATGTTTATTTTTAAACTTTGGTATGTCTATTTTTTTTCTTTTTTTATGGACTGTTCGTCCGAATAATTTAACTAAAAGACAAAATCCATTGTCTTAGATTCTCATTTTTTCAACTTTCGAAAATGAAGACAGTATACGTTAACTTCTATAGAAACATTTTTATAAAACTAAAAAAGAGTAGCAAAATCAATAAGTCTTGTTTTGATGTCTCTCTTGATCGTCAATTCCCTCTGCCTGACGGAAGAAAAACGGTTTCCCCTACTTTCGCTCCGGAGTCCCTGCAAGCCGGGTGATCCCCCTCCGTTTTTCTTGGAATGACAATCAGCTTTCTTCTCTCCGACGAAGCACCTCGAAAGGGTTTCAGGCGCGATGCCAAAAACCCTTTAACAAGTGCTTTTTACAGAGAAGGAGCTTTCAATATGACTGATAAATTCGACATCATCGAAACCGTTTCAAACACCATCATCGAACGTTTGGAAAACTTTTCCGGCGAATGGGAAAAGCCGTTCATTTCCTCTTTTGCCCGGAACATCACGACAAAAAAGGCTTATCGCGGAATCAACATTCTGATTTTGAACTTTGCCGCTTTATTTAACGGTTTTTCCTCGTCCGTTTGGGGAACTTATCGCCAATGGCAGGATAAAGGCTATCAGGTCAAGAAAGGCTCAAAGGCGACGACCATCGTTTTCTGGAAACCGCTTTCCTATAAATGCGAAGTCGAAAACACCGAAACCGGCGACATCGAAGAAGTCGAAAATCAGGCTTTTGTCGCCCGTGCTTATTCCGTGTTTAACGGTTCGCAAGTCGAGGGATTTGGCGAAGACATCGAAAAAACCGAATTTAGTGTTGAAAAGGACGTGATGGCGTTCTTTGAAAACACGGACATCACTTATTTTTACGGCGCGACTTTGGCGGGATACGATCCGAAAAACAATGTTGTCTTAATGCCGGAAAGAAAAGACTTCAAAACGGGAACCGGCTTCGTTTCGACTTTGGCGCACGAAACAATCCACGCGACCGGACACAAAAACCGCTTAAACCGAGATATGAAAGGCCGTTTCGGAAATGAATCCTACGCCGTTGAGGAACTGATCGCCGACATCGGCGCGGGATTTGTCGCCGGATATTTGGGTTATGACTATCAATTCAGCAAAAACAACCTTGCTTATCTTAAATCTTGGCTCACGGTTTTGAAGAACGACAAAAAGGCGATTTTCAAAGCCTGCTCAGAAGCGCAAAAGGCTTTTGACTATTTGCTGACATTCCAGGAAATCGGACGGGAAGCGGCTTGACCGCTTCCCTCAAAAAGAGGAGAAAGGACAATGAAGATTGCATTTTTCAGACTGACGGTTTACGGCGCGAACGGATACAAAAAAGAACATTTCGACTTTCACAGCAAAGCCGCACAACTGTCCAAATTTTACGAACTGATTGCGCAGGGATACAAGCGCGACGATTTGGAAAAGACGACCTATTATTTCTAAAAATTCGGGCGGATACGATTCTGTGCCCGCCCCGTTTTTCGCCCGATGCCATGCCCGATTGCTTCGCAATCCGCCCGAAAAAAGAATTTCTTTTACATTTAAACGGATTTTTTTATTCTTTTTTTGAATTTTTTAATATCACTTGTTTCGTTTGTTTTATGAATCATTTTATGACAGTTCGGGCATAAAACAGCAAAATCAGAAGGAGTTACTACCCTTTCTTTTCCAATATCCAAATTACAGAAAGGTTTTAAATGATGTAATTCTATATATCCTCTGCCTATTTCACCATATATTTCTTCCATTTTTCTGCCACAGGCTTCGCATGTTGTTCCTAATTGTTCAATTATTTTTTTACGTTTTTTTCCAGAAATACGACCTTCATAAAATATATGCTCTTTTAATTTCTTTTGTTCTATATATTTTTGAGCTTGTTCTTCCATTGTTTGTTTATCAAGCTTTCTGTCATCTCCTAAAATCCAAAAATGGAGTTTAGCTTCTTTATAAGAAGGAACTTCAAAAATCGTTTTTAAAAGAAATTCTAATTTTTTGTTAGTTTTGTATCCGCATTTTAAAATCTCGTCTATTTTTTTAGAGGTTCTTGTTCCAGATTTTTCATCATTCATTTTATGTTTTTTGTAATCATTGTTCTTGTATCCGACAAATCTACTAGGAGCTAAAAGCCATTCATCACAATTATCGTCATAATAAGCGACATAGGCTCGCCCTCGCTTCATAAGATTAAAAGCAAAATCAGATAAAGTTTTATCGGAAGAAGCAAGATACTCATACAGTTTTTCTATATTTCTTATGATGTCGCTTTGCTTTTTTACAAAATGAATTTTTGTCATAGATTTTTCCTTAACAGTATTTTTCTTAAGTAAGTGGACAATAAATTTTCTTGATTGTCAATTCCCTCCGCCTGAAGGAAGAAAAACGGTTTCCCCGACTTTCGCTCCTGTGTCGCTGCAAGCCGAGGGAGATACCCCTCCGTTTTTCTTGGAATGACAATCGCTTTCTTCTCTCCGACGAAGCATCTCGAAAGGGTTTCAGGCGCGATGCCAAAAACCCTTTAACAAGTGCTTTTTACAGAGAAGGAGCTTTCAATATGACT
>CALYBD010000022.1 GCA_944393745.1 uncultured Alphaproteobacteria bacterium
CGTGTTCGCAGTTTCGAGGTTTTATTTCCATTTCGTGCGATCCGGTCAGGCCATGTTTAAAAGGCTGTTTGAATCCCTGGGTCGTTGATTGAAACAGCCTGAAAATATTGTAGCAAAAACAAGAAACGATAGCCAGTTAAAAAACTTTTTCCGCTTTTTAAAAAATGAATTTTCGGGGGATAAGATGAAATTTTTATGTTATATGTTATCTGTTTGAAATAAAACAAAAAATCTATTTTTTTTTATGTTGTGTTGTGTACTTTTTGGCATGCTAAAAATCGCGCTTTTTTACCGTATTTTGATGCTGTCTTTGGGAATAACGTCCTTCCGGCTGGCAGCTACCCGTGCGGGGATCATGTCTTCCGGACAGGGGATCAGATCGTACCGGCGGGAAGAACCCCAAAAAAACTGATGCCCCTGCGGCTGGCAGCTACCCGTGCGGGGATCATGTCTTCCGGACAGGGGATCAGATCGTGCCGGCGGGAAGAACTCCAAAAAAACTGATGCCCCTGCGGCTAGCAGCCCGTACGGCTAGTACTACGGCAGCAGTTCCAGCCACCGGGTTTCCTTTTCGTCCAATCGTTGTTTTGCCGTTTCCAAATCAGCGGCGATTTTTTCAAATTCGGCCGGCGATTTGGCGTAAAAGTCCGGATCAGACAGCTTTTCTTCCATTACTTTAATTTGTTGTTCCAGATCGGCGATTTCGCCCGGCAGCATTTCCAACGCCCGTTTGTCATTGTAGGATAAACGGATTGCTTTCGGACGTTCCGGACGGTTTTGTTTTTTTACGGGTTCTTTGACGGGCGGAAGATTTTTCTGTTCTTTTTCTTTGATTTTTTCAAGCAGGTTTGAACACGAATCAACATATTCGACAACACTGCCGTCACCGGCCATATACAGCAATGACGTTGCCGTATTGTCCAGAAAATCACGATCATGGCTGACGATTAAAACAGTGCCTTTGTAATCTTCCAAAGCGTCCTGCAATAAATCCAACGTGTCCATGTCCAAATCGTTTGTCGGTTCGTCCAGAACAAGAAAATTTGAAGGCCTGGCCAATTCGCGCGCCAAAATCAACCTGTTTTTTTCACCGCCCGATAAAACAAAAACAGGTGTGTTTGCCTGCGCCGGTGAAAATAAAAAGTCTTTTAAATAAGAATAAACGTGACGCAGTTCGCCTTTGACAAAGACATGATCCCCGCCTTCGGGACAAAGTGTTTCTTTCAGCGTTTTCGAACAATCCAAAACGGCTCTGTTTTGATCGAAATAAATTTCCTGAATCGTTTTCGCCAGACGTATGCTTCCCGTATCGGGTTCCAGCCTGCCGGTCAACAGCTTGATCAAAGTCGTTTTCCCGACACCGTTTGCCCCGATAATGCCGATTTTATTGCCTTGCATAACGCGCAACGAAAAATCTTTCACAATCGGTCGACCGTTAAAAGATTTTGAAATATGCTTTGCATCAATAATCAATTTGGACTGGACGGAACCGTTATCAATATTAAAGTCTACCGATCCGGTCTTTTTTATCTGATTGCGTCGTTCGCCGCGCAGTTCGTGCAATCTGTGCAATCGTCCCTGATTGCGTTTGCGGCGCGCCGTAACGCCTTTGTGCAACCATTGCATTTCGGCATCTATTTTTTTATTCAGGCGATTTTGTTCGGCTGTTTCCTGTTCGTAAACGGCGTCCCGCCAGTCTTCAAAAGCGTCAAATCCTTTATCAAAAGTACGCGCAATACCGCGGTCAAGCCAGATCATACCGTCACAAACGTGTTTTAAAAAAGCGCGATCATGACTGATAACAACCAAAGCGCCGTTGAATTTGGCAAGGATTTCTTCCAGCTTTTCAATTGTTGTAATATCCAAATGGTTGGTCGGTTCGTCCAACAATAAAATATCGGGATCATTGATTAAAGCGCGCGCCAGGGCGGCTTTTTTCTTTTCGCCGCCGGACGCCGTTTGCGGATCGGCGGTTTCGGCAATTTTCAGGCGTTCGATTAAGATGTCGGCTTTGTATGCCAAATCCGATTGATGTTCGCCCAGCCCGGATAAAACAACGTCGCGCAGCGTGGCAAAACCGGGCAGGTCGTCTTCTTGTGCCATATAGGAAACAATTGTTCCGGGCTGTAAAAAGATGTCCGCCTTGTCTGTTTCCGTCTGACCTGCAATGACTTTTAATAAAGTAGACTTTCCCGATCCGTTGCGCCCGATCAGGCAATATTTTCGCCCTTTGGACAAATACAATTCCAATCCGGTAAACAACGGATGTTCGCCGAATTGCAAATGGGCATTTTTGATTGTGTAAACCGGAATATCAAAATCCATGAGCGGACGTCAGTTTTTTTTCTTTTTTTCTTTGCTTTTTTTGGATTTTTCCGCTTCATCGTTCTTTGAAGGCGGCGGAATATCGTTTTCCGGATTATAATCCAAGACCTTTTCCAAATGTTCGCACAGCAGCCGCATGGTTTGAATACGGCCGTATTTTTTGTTGTTATCCGCAACGACAAACCAGGGGGCGTATTTTGTATTTGTTTTTTTCAGCATCTCTTCAAAGGCTTCGTCATACAAATCCCATTTTTCACGGTTACGCCAGTCTTCACTGCCGATTTTCCATTTTTTATAGGCCGTTTCTTCGCGTGCTTTGAACCGTTCCATTTGTTCGTCTTTGGTAATGTACAGCAGGAATTTGACAACAATGTTTCTGCCGTCCGTTAATTGTTTTTCAAAATGGTTGATTTCGTCATAGGCGCGCTTCCATTCTTTGTCGGTCGCAAAGTGTTCAATGCGTTCGACCAAAACGCGCCCGTACCAGGTACGATCAAAAACGGTCAACAGTTTTTGATTTGTCAGACGCGTCCAAAACCGCCATAAATAGTTATGATTGATTTCTTCTTTTGTCGGGGCGGCAATCGGGAATATATCGCAGTCGCGAACGAAAATCGATGACGCCAGACGGCTGATCACGCCGCCTTTGCCCGAAGCGTCCGGGCCTTCAAATGCCAGAATGACTTTTTTGTTGCGTTTTTTGACCTCCATCAGCAAAGCATTCAACCGAGCGCGCAGATAAGGCAACATTTCACGGTATTCGTCTTTGGATAAAGAAGCGTTCATGTTTAACGTTTTGACGAAATCGGGCTTTTTGGGTTTTTCGTTTTTGTTTTTACCTTCATCGTTTTTCTTTTCTTTTGTTTTTAAATAAGCCTCGATTTGTTTTTCGACGCGGGTACATAAAATATCCAGGGCAAGGCGCAGACGTTCGGTAAAATTTCCCGTGTCGATTTCAAACCACGGCGCGTATTCTTTGTCGGTATAACGGATAATTTTCTTTGTCGTTGTTTCAAAATTTTCCGCCATGCAGCAGTTTTTCCAGTCGTCCGGCATGACCCGCCATTTTTCATACGGATCATCGTCCAGCGCGCGTAAGAAAGCTTGCTGTTCGTTTTTATTTTTATGAAACCAGAGCTTGCAGAAAATGGCATTTGAATCGGCCAGCACTTTTTCAAAAGCGTTGCATTCGTCCAGACGTTCGTACAATTCGTCATCGTTGATTTTACCGTAAGCGTGCGAAACCAGCGGATCGGAATACCAGGAGCTGACGAAAATCCCCGTGTTGCCGTTAATCGGCGTATCACACCAGTAACGGCGGAATTCGATGGGATCTTTTTGAATATCGCGGCGTTCATAGGCGTGCAGATCCAGCTGGCGCTGATCCAGCCAATCGCGTAAAGTACCCAGCGCGGCGTTTTTTCCCGAACCGTTGACGCCGCATAACAACACGATGACGGGAACGTTTGCTTCCCGGATTTTTTCCTGCAAAGCGATCAGACGCGTGCGGATTTCGGCTTCTTCTTTGCCTGAAAAGTTTGCTTCAAATTCGATATCGTCTTCTTCGGAATGATGAGCCATTGATTTAATCCTTTTTGACTTGCGTTAAAGATTTTCTGACGATCTTTTTTTGTTTTTTGACAGGCGTTTTTTTTATGCCGGGACTTTTGGAAGATTTTGTTTTTGTTTCTGTTTTTTTCGGTATCGGCGTCAAAGCGGCATTTTTTTCTTCTTTCCGAACGGCTTTTTTCTGTCGGGCGACAATGCCGCGCAGTTTGGCCGATCCCCGCCCTGACAAACTGGGGTGGGTCATAAAAAACTGATGACAGGAAAAAGCCTGCGGGCTTTCCGATACACGCGTATAAGTCATGTCTGGGTGTAAAATCCAGCTTAAAGCTTCATCTTTGATATTGCCCTGCATGATTTGTCCCATGATCTGTTCGTGTACGGTTTCGTTTTCTATCGGCACCAGTGTTTCGACCCGGTGCATCGTGTTGCGCTGCATCCAGTCGGCAGAGGAAATAAAGACCTTTGCCTTGGGGGAAGGCAGCTTGTTACCCGCGCCGAAACAGAATATCCGGGCATGTTCCAGGAAACGGCCGATAATGCTTTTGACTTTGATGTTATCCGAAAATCCGGGAATGCCGGGACGCAAAGCACAGATTCCGCGGACAACCAGCGTGATTTTTACGCCGGCCTGCGACGCGCGGTACAAAGCATCAATCAGCTTGTCATCCAGCAAAGAATTCATTTTTGCCCAGATGTTTGCCGGTTTTCCTTTTTGAGCATAAGAAATTTCTTTTTCAATCAGTTTTATCAGTTTGTCACGCAGGTTGATCGGCGCGATCGAAAGCTTTTTTAATCCTTCGGGCTGCGCATAACCGGTCAGATAGTTAAAGACCAGCGCCGCGTCATTGCACAGATCTTTGTCACAGGTGAAAAAAGACAGGTCGGTATACAGATTGGCGGTGACTTCGTGATAATTGCCCGTGCCGAAATGCGCATAGCTTTTCATTTTGCCGTTTTCTTTGCGTGTGACCAGCGAAATTTTGGCGTGCGTTTTATAGTTCATCAGCCCGAATACGACATGAACGCCGGCTTTTTCCATGTCTTTGGCCCATTTGATGTTGGCTTCTTCATCAAAACGGGCGCGCAGTTCAACAACGGCCGTCACGTCTTTGCCGGCATGCGCCGCGTCAATCAGCGCTTTGACGATGGGAGAGTTTTTATTCGTCCGATAAAGCGTCTGTTTGATTGATACGACGTCCGGATCTTTGGCCGCCTGACGCAGAAACTTGACAACCACTTCAAAAGATTCATAAGGGTGATGAATGACCATGTCTTTTTTGCGGATTGCGGCGAAATGATCGCCTTTGAAATCGCGGACGCGTTCGGCATGGCGCGGCTTGTACGGTTTAAACAGCAGGTCTTTTCTGTCCGATAAAATCAAAGCGGACAACGACCGGGTTCCCAAAATGCCGTTTCTGCGCACAACGCCGAAACTTTCAACGTCCAGTTTGTGCGTTAAATAGGCTGCCAGCTCCTGCGGCATATCCTGATTCATGACCAAAGCAATGACATCGCCGCGTTTTTGCTGTGCCAAAGCCGTTTCAAACTGACTGACCAGATCTTCGGCGCGTTCGTCTACTTGCAAAAGGCTGTTGCGCACAATCGAAAACAAACCGGCTTTTTGTACCTTAAAGTTCGGGAAAATCGTTTCAATGAACTGCATGACAACGTCTTCCAGTGTAATAAAGCGTGCGGGCTTTTTATTTAAACGGATAAATCGCGGCAGGCTGGTCGGCAAAGGAATTAAGGCCTTGCGTTCCGTTCCTTTTTTATCCTTCATCGAAAGAATTAAGGAATGCGATAAATTGGCCAGCCACGGAAACGGATGCGCGGGATCCAGCGCAATCGGCGTTAAAACCGGAAAAACAGATTCCTCAAAGACTTCTTTTAACGCTTTCATATCCTGTTTGGACAACTGGTCGCGCGAAATCAAAAAAATATTTTCTTTTTCCAGCTCTTTTTTCAGAATGTAGAAGTATTCGTCCTGCGTTTTACGCAAAACGGCAACGCGTTCGTTAATGGCGTCCAATTGTTCCTGCGGCGTCAGACCGTCATCGGAACGCGTCGTCACGCCGGCGTAAATTTGCGCCAGAATACCGGCAACGCGCACCATGAAAAATTCGTCCAGGTTTGATCCGGAAATCGCCAGAAAACGCAGGCGTTCCAATAAAGGATAACGTTTGTTCATGGCTTCTTCCAGCACACGCTGATTAAAGGCCAGCCAGGAAAGTTCCCGATTGAAGAAACGTGACGGCGATGTCAAAGAGACGGGTTCTGAAAAAACAACGGCATCGGAAGTCATAAAAAGAATCCTTCATAAAAAACAACGACTGAATTATTGGTAATATGTTTTGACGCGAAATGAAAGCACAAAAAGAATCTAAACCGATTGAACATCTGTCTTTTTAAACGAATTTTTTTTATTATGAAAAAGGATTTTTTTCATATTAAGAGAAACGAACATGGTAAAAACAGCCGCAAAAATAAAAAAAACGAATCGTCCGGACGATATTAAACAGCCTCTGCCGGCAGATCTGTCGGAACCTGCAAAAGCGCGTCATTTATACCTGATGCGTCACGGCAAATCGGAAAAACCAAAGAAAAAAAACAAAGACGTTTTGCGTCCTTTGGAAAAACGAGGACGCAAAGATGTGAAAAAAATCAGAAAGTTGATGCGCAAACAGCATATCCGGCCTGATTTGATTTTGTGTTCGCCCAGTCTTCGGACGGTGGAAACGTTGAAAAAACTGAAAAAAGCTTTTCCGCCGACGGAAGTGGTTTTTATTGACGCCCTTTATATGGCAGATGCCGATGAGATTATGCATATTCTGCATCAGATCGCGCCGGAAAAACATGACGTGCTGCTGATCGGTCATAATCCCGGACTGCAGGATTTTTTAACACAGATTGAAAAAAGCGGGAACGAACGGCCCAAAAACGGTTCTCATCGTGTTTCGGAGGGGTTTCCGACGGCAGCTTTGGCGTGTTTGGAATTAACGCGGACATGGCCGTTTTTGTCGGATCAATCTGCTCGCCTGACGAATTTTGTGTATTCCTCTGATCTTTAGATTTTTCTTAACAGGGAAATCAACGCTTGTGCCGCTGTTTCACAGGCTTTCGGCGCGTTTGTTTCAAAGTCGCCTTCGGTCTGTTGTCTGCTGTCCGAAACGGCGCGCACGACGGTAAAAGGGATATTCCACAACGTGGCAATCTGTGCCACGGCAGCGCTTTCCATGTCAATACAGACGGCATTGAACGTTTTTTCCAGCCGTGTTTTTTCGTTTTCTTCGGCAAAGGAATCTATGGTGGCCAAAGTACCCGATCTGTACGGCGCGTTCAGCCGATCCGCCAAAAAAGCAGCAGAGGAAAATCCCGGTTTTCCGATAAACAAAGACACTCCGGATTCCGTAACGTCCGTCGGATTGTAAACGTCGCCGAACCGAATGTCGCCGTGAACGATGCGATCCGGTACAATGACGTCAAAAACGTTCAGATCTGCGGCAATGGCGCCGGCAACGCCGCAGACAAAAATATGATCGGGTTCATACATCTGGATGATTTTTTGTGTTTTGGCGGCAGCTAATGTTTTACCGACACCGCAGCGCGCCAGAACGATGTCCAGATTTTCGAAATCGATTTTTTTTTCTTCAAAAACGTTTTCCAAAGGTTCGCCCAATTTTCCGAAAGCTTTTTCAACGGTGTCGAATTCCATGGGCATCGGGCAGAGGACGGCAATAATCGGTTTCATTTTTCTTTTTCCTTTGAGTTTTTTCGGTTACTGTAACGGCCGTTAAACGATTTGTTAAGTCTTTTTGTTGTCGCATTGAAAAAAGACTGCTATGATTTTTTCAAAAAGGGAGTTGAAAATGGATAAATGGCAGAAAAGATTTTTTGATCTGGCCCGTTTGGTTGCCACGTGGTCAAAGGATCCGTCTTCCCAGGTCGGAGCCGTGATCGTTGATGATAAAAAACGCATTGTGTCCGTCGGGTTTAACGGTCTGCCGATCGGGGTGGAAGATACGGTTGAACGGTTAAACAAACGCGAATTAAAATATGAACTGATCGTTCATGCCGAAACCAATGCCATTTTAACCGCGCCGAAATCCGTTTCGGGCTGTACGATTTACGTTTATCCGTATCTGCCGTGTTCACGCTGTGCCGGTGCCATTATTCAATCGGGCATAAAACGCGTTGTTGTCGAAGATCGGCCGATCCCCGAACGCTGGATTGAAAATTTTAATCTGGCCAGCTCGATATTAAAAGAAGCCGGGGTTGATGTTGTAATCGTTCCTGCCGAAGACTAGCAGATTGGTGATCTTCTTTTTGAAAACGGGCTTGTTATAATAAAACCCGTGTTTTTCACTAAGGAGAGTTACATGAAAAAAATATTTTTGACAGGCTTGATTTTGTCTTGTTTGGCGTTACCTGCCAAGGCAGATGACAGTAAATCCAAAACGTTCGGAACGATTGATACCGTTACCGTGGCGGAAAATACGTTTACGCTGAAAGGCGATGACGGTAATACATATCTGTTTAACGTTAACGAAGCCACCGAAATGGAAAAAAACAGCAGCTGGTTTGACGAAGACATTACAATCACCGATTTAAAGACGGGCGACCGCGTCCAGATCGAATATTTTTCGGATAATCCGGACTTTCTGGTCGTTGACGAATTGGAAATCTTTCCGCCTCAGAAAAAATAATACAAGCTGCAAAAGCCCGCATAAGCGGGCTTTTTAATTAAAAAATTTTTCTAAAATTCGCCGATAAATCCGGACCTGAATATCCAGATCGGCAATGGCAACACTTTCGTTTGCGCCGTGCATTCCTTGTCCGCTGATTCCGCATTCCAAAACAGGGCAGTGTTTAACCATAAACCGCGCGTCCGAAGACCCGCCCGCGGTGCTTTCGACCGGATCCAGACCGGTAATTTCCCTGATGGCCTGTTTGACCAAAGCAGGCAGATGATGATCCCGGCAAATAAAAACATCGGCCATGCATTCCGTTTTAAAATCATAAGACACCCCGATTTTTTCCGCGGCGGTTTTTATTCTGGTGTCCAACAGCTTTGTTAAGCTTTCGACCGTATGTAATTCATTAAACCGGCAATTAAATTTTGCCGATGCCATTTCCGGAATAAGGTTCGGTGTCTGGTTGCCGACGTCAATCGTCGTGACCGATAAAGAGGAAGGTTCAAAATTATGTGTGCCGTTATCCAACGGTTTTCGGACTTCGTTCAGGATATCGCACAACGCTTCGACGGGATTGACGGCCAGCCGAACATAGCCGGTATGGCCGCTTTTCCCGGTTACGCTCAGTCGGGCGTTCAGGCTGCCGCGTCGTCCTGTTTTAATAACGGCGCCGGTCGGTTCCGTTCCGCCCGGTTCGCCGACAATTGCCGCCGTCCATTTTTCACCGCGTTCGGTCAGTTCTTTTAAAACTGCCGGTGTACCGTATGTCGGTATATCTTCTTCGTTGCCCGTGATTAACAGGGAAATCGTTCCGTTAAACGTAAAGTTTTCCAGTGCCTTAATAAAACAGGCAATGCCGCTTTTCATATCCATGGCGCCGCGGCCGTAAATTCTGCCGTCATGAATTTGTGCCCCGAACGGAGGATAATCCCAGTTTTGTCCGTCAACGCCAACAACGTCCACGTGTCCCAGAAAACAAAAGTGCGGATCGCCGTTTCCTTTTTTGGCATATAAGTTTTGTGTTTCGTTTTCGCCGGATCCGAAGACCATTCTTTCACAGGAAAACCCCAGATGCCTTAATGCGTTTTCAACAATATCCATGGCGCCCGCATCGCTGGGCGTAATGCTGGGGCATCTGATCAGATCCTGCAACAGATCAATCGTGTTGATCATGCGCTTTTATCCAAAAACAACGAAGATAAAAACGTGGTCAGATCAGGTGTTTCGTAATCGCAAAAATCTTTGGTGTCCACAGAGCAGTACCGGTTGTTCGTTACGTTGGAAGAAATCCATACGGTACGCATTCCGACCTTTTTTGCGGCCAATATATTGGCGGGACTGTCGTCGAACATAATGCTTTCCTGCGGCTTAATACCGAAGGTGTCCAGCATTTTTAAATAAGTTTGTTCTGCCGGTTTGGGGATATAGCCGGCTTCGCGAATTGAAAAAATTCCGGAAAAACACGCGCTGATGTTTAATTTTTTCAACACGCGTTCGGCATGATAACGCGCGCCGTTCGTAAAGACGTATTTCTTCCCGGGCAAAGCGTTCAGGCAGGCTTTCAGCTGCGGATTTTCCCGCAGTGAGGACAAATCCAGCTGATGGACGTATTCTGTAAATTCTTCCGGCGGGATATTGTGTTCAACCATCAGACCGTGCACGGTGGCACCGTATTTTTTGTAATAGTCTTTTTGCACGACGGAAGCCGTTTTTTCATCAATATTTAAAACCCGCATGATATACGTACGGATCCGCTGCGCCATTTGTTCATAAATTTCCGGCGAAGGCGGATAAAGCGTGTCGTCCAAATCAAAGATCCAGTTGCGGATCTCTTTTAATTCATTGCGTAAAACCTGATAATCCATAGATACGTATCCTATTTTGGCAGAATACATATTCTAAAGGAAAGCTCTTAACAAAACGTGTATTTTTAAAGGGCGTTAAACGTATAAAAAAGAGTTTTTATCAGTTCGAATCCTTTTTTCATGGACGGTATTTCAACATATTCGGCGGCGGAATGCATATTATATATGTTGGCCGCGCCGACCAGGTACGGTTTAAACGTTTTGCCCGCGGCATTTTTTCTTTGCGCGTAAAGATGGGTTTCCGCCCCGGCGTGGAAAGAAGAAACATTCAGCTTTATTCCCGTTTTTGCCGCAGCTTTTTCGGCCGTTTCGATCATGAACGTATCCTTTGATTTTTCAAACGGCGGCATGTGTTCTTCGAAAACAACGGAAAAAAGAGCTCGGTTTTCATATTGCCGATTAAACGCCGCAACCGTTTTTTCAATATCGGCTTTCAGCTTGGCTTCAACGGCTTTGTCGGAACTGCGAATGGAATATAAAGCAAAAGCGTCCGTGTTGATAATATTGGACATTGCCTGTTCGGTCAGGAACAACGCAAAATCGGTGCCTTGTTTGTCTGTCGGCAGATTTTTAATGCCGCCGCCGACAACCGCGCCCGCATTGATGGACGTTACGACGCCGGTTTCGTCTTTGTGATAAACGCCCTGCGGAATTTGCGCCATCAGGTCGGCAATTAATTTGACGGCGTTGACGCGTTCGGGATCGGCGATGTCAATGCCGGAATGCCCGCCTTTTAAGGTTTTAACGCTGATCAGCATTTTCGTATACCCCGCGCCGGCGATTTGAAAATCACCCAGCCGATCGCCGTCCAAAACAAGAATGTATTCGGATTTCAAACGATCAAATTGCAAAGCGCGGGCGCCGCTCATGTTTTGTTCTTCGTCACGGGTAAAGACGATTTCCAATCCGCCGTGTTTCAGATTTTTATCTTCGGCCACCGTTTTGGCCAGCAGCATTGCCGCGGCGACGCCGGCTTTGTCATCTGCTCCCAGCGTTCGTTGGCCGTCCGTTTTTAAAACAGAGTCCTGTTCGACAATATTAACGGGGCTTAAATCCCCGACGACGTCCATATGCGCAGACAGCATCAACGGCTGTTTTAAAGGATCCGTTGCGGGAATTTCGGCATAAACATTGCCGAACGAATCTTTTTTGGCATCAATGTTGTTTTCTGTGAAAAAAGCAATAATTTTATCGGCGACGGCTTCTTCCTGTAAAGAAGGCGAAGGAATCCGTGCCAAAGTACAAAACAAGTCAATTAAATCCGTCATGACGTCCTCGCTTTAAAAATTTCTTTCAGGGTATTCCTTTTAACGGATTTACTCAACAAACAAAATGATGTCTAATCGGAAAGATTATTTTTTGTTTTTTTGGAAGAACCGATATGGGATATAACGAAACGGAAGAACGTTTTATTGCTTTGGAAAGCCTTTGTGCGGAATACGAACGCACGATCAAAGATTTAAACGAGATTGTGGCGCAACAGGCATTAAAGCTGGATCGATTGGAAAGAGAAGTTTTCTATTTGATTCAGAATTTTGACGCAAGCGGACAGGTTCGTCCTTTGTCCGAAGAAACACCGCCGCCGCATTACTGAATAGTCCAAAAAAAATCCCTCCGGCGGGGGAGGGTGTTTTTTAAACCGGCGTTTTATGCCTGAAGGTAATGCGTCCTTTTGTCAGATCATAGGGCGTCATTTCAATATCTACCTTGTCACCGACCATGACCCGGATACGGAACTTGCGCATTTTTCCGGCCGTATGCGCCAAAATTTCATGATCATTTTCCAGTTTGACCCGGAACATTGCGTTTGGCAGCTTTTCAATGACAGTGCCGCTGAATTCCAACAATTCTTCTTTTGCCATAAAGGACTCCTTGAAAAATAAAGACAGGACGCTTATATACGCCTTTTTTTGCAGAAAGACAAGCCGTTAAAGATCATAAGAGTCCAATTCTTCTTCGGACATATCGGCGGATCGGTAATCGGAAAAGATTTCGGCGCCTTCTTCTTCCCATTCGATGCCCCGGATCACCCAGTTACTGATCTGTTCCATTTTTTCCAAAGGAATATTTAATGCCATGCCGACCTTTGAAATAAACAGGATTTCGGAATCCGACAAATCGCCGTCTTCATACCCCAGGTAAAACATTTCGCGAATTAAAACCAGAGCAAATCCTTTTTCGGTGATGGTTTTTACCAGTTCCAGCGCTTCTTCTTCGGATCTGGGACGAATCGCTTCTTTTGCCTGGTCTTTTGTCAGGTTATACAATTTCGCCAGATCGACAAAAAACTGTTTTTCATTGCCGTCAAATTCACCGTCGACACGCGCCAGATGAGCAATTGTGCCCAAAAAGGCAATACGCTGCGGCAAATCAACGTCTTCGAAAAATTCCATCATGGATTTGTTCTCCTCCGTTTTATTAATAAGTTCTTATTTTTAGTTATCCTCTTTTTGCCGCTTATTACAAGCAAAAAGTAAAATACGAACATGAATTGTAAGCATATTGTAACATATCTTACAACTAAGGGATAAAGTGACGTCGCTGCTTTTTCGTGTTAGCCTGCTTTTTGTCTGAATGATAACAGGCGGAATTTTTTAGGAAAGAGATGAAAATGAGTGTTGGTACGGTAAAATGGTTTAATAATGCAAAAGGGTTCGGGTTTATCTGTCCGATTGACGGATCAAAAGATGTGTTCGTACACATTTCCGCCGTTCAAAAGGCCGGGATCCGCGGACTGCAGGACGGACAGCGCATAGAATATGATCTGCTGCCCGGTAAAGACGGCAGAATTTCTGCCGAAAATTTAAAAGTCCTCGGCTGAATGTTCAGCCTGCTTTGCCGGCGGCGGATTTTTATGGCGTGTCCGAAAATCCGCCGTTTTTGTGTTTGCGGAAAATTTTGATGCGATTTTTGTCTTTTTGACGTACAATAGGCAAATTGTTTTCCTGCAGGAGTTGAAAATGCCGTCTTTTGATATTGTTTCCAAAACGGATATGACCGAAATAACAAATGCCGTGGCCGGCGTGTCGCGCGAAATTTCTCAGCGTTTTGATTTTAAAGGATCGAAAAGTTCCGTGGAATTAAAGGATAAGGAAATAACGATTTTGGCCGATGACGCCCTGAAATTAAAACAGGTGCACGAACTGGTTTTAACGTATGCCGCACGTCGTAAAATCGACACTTCCGCCCTTGCGTTCGGCAAAGAAGAAAAGGCCGCCGGCGCCATGATTCGTCAGATTGTCCGCGTAAAACAGGGAATAGATCAGGAAACGGCCAAAAAAATTGCCAAAGCGATCAAAGATTCCAAGAAAAAAGTGCAGGTTTCCATTCAGGGGGACGAACTGCGCGTTTCGGGTAAAAAACGCGATGATTTGCAGGATACGATTGCTTTTGTAAAAACACTGGGGATTAATCAACCGCTGCAGTTTGTTAATTTCCGCGATTAATGTTTAAGGAGCATTTGCATGAAAAAAATATTTCTTCCGAACACGTCCGAATGGATTAATCGTTTTTTTGATTTTTTAAGCCGCAAAGTCAGCGGGAAAGTCTTATCGGCGTGCGATTTTTTTGCTCGGATCGGTTTGGCCGGCTTGTTTGTCATTGCCGTTCTCAGTGTTGTTTTCGGGCTTGTTTTGATCGGGCGCTACGATATTCCGGTTGCTTCGGCCGTGATTTTTATACTGATGTCCGTTTTAGGATGCCTGTTTTTGCATTACGTTGCTTTTATGATGCTGCCGGCATTGAATACGCTGATTAAAAACGCGCCGACGAAAATGTCTTCGGCCGGTGTGTTGAAAGTCATGGCTTTGTTCGTCGGCATTGTCGGTATTCTGGCCTTGCTGTACGGTATTTATTCTTCCATTGTGACGTTCAGAGCCGAAATCATGGGCATGATGGTTGTTGAATCGAACAATGTTTTCTTTGCCAGCCTGTTTTTGTTTATTTTCTGTGAATTCTGGCTGTTTTTATTGTTGGAACCTTCGGAACTGAATGTCGAAATAGTCGAAAAAACTTCTGTCGGCGAAGAATTTATCGGTCTGACCTCCTTTTTTGCCAAAGGGTGTCTGAAACTGGCGCCGGTTGTTTTCGGGACGGCCATTACTTTCGGTATTTTGCAGTTGGTTATTATGTTGTTTAATTCCGATGCTTTGATGGATCAAATGCAAGTACTTGTTTATTTGTGCTTGTCTGCGTTTTTGCCGTTGTTTGTTTATATCGCGTTTTTGTCGTATTACTTTACGCTGGATATTCTGACGGCGATTTTAAATCTGCCGGCAAAGCTGGATAAAATAGCTTCGAAAGAATAAAAATAACTGATTGAAATAAAAAAAGCAGCCGTATGGCTGCTTTTTTTTTGTAAAAGAGTTGAAATTTATTACATAAAAAAAGAATTATGCTTTATTTATAAAATATTTAATGATATTTTTTTACTTGAATAAAGGGGGATAGAATTATGGTCAGCATTCAGGAACAATTAGATCGTATTTTTCGCGGTGATTTCAAAGGGGTATTTAATCCGTCCAAAACCGTTTCAATTGAAAAAAATCAAGCCGACAAAAATTCTTTGCAGTCTGATCACCTGATTTCGCTTTGTGCAAAAGCCATGGACAATGTCGATGATCGGATCGCAATTGCCGAAACAACAAGGATAGGATATAAGGCAGCTGTGACTTTTGTGCATGAATATCGGCATCAGTATCAGTTTAAGAATGACGATATCAATCATTATAAGGGAAATTTATCGCTGGCTGAAAATATTCTGGACGATTGAATCTGCGACACAGACGTTTTTTTATCAAAATCTGTCTGAAATGAAGGACAGGTATCTGCTGATCAAAAACAATCGCGACTTGTGAGTTTTGGAAAAATCGTTCAGAACTTTAGTCTGTCGGGGAGACATGGCTGTATTTTTGTGTATTAAAATCAGATGCTGACAGTTATTACGGGATTTTTAATTGTTCTTTTTTATGCGTTGCGTCCGTTTGTTTACAAACCGGCCAGCAAGCTATTGGATCCTGCCGTTTCTTCTTATTTCACGGCGGTGTGGTGTTTGTTGTTTGCTTTGCCGACGTTGCCGTTTTGCGGGCATTATTTTTTTATTGACGGTCGGCTTGTTTTTCTGACGCCGGGAATTGTTTTTCCGTTGTTAAAAGGAATTTCTTTGTTTTGTTTTATGAAATTAAATCAGATTGTTAACAAAGAAAATACTTCCGGATCCGTATTTTGGGGCGTGATCAGTCTGGCTTTGGTGGCGTTGGTGACGACCTTTGTCTTTGATGTACCGCTGGCGCGTTTAAAACTGATGATTCTGTTATTTATCGGTGCGATGGGGGTGTTGTTTTTTGTTTTCGGAGAAGGACGCCGTTTATCTTCCCGCGGCAAAAAAGCCTTTGTAGGCCTGATTTTGTTTGCGGCGCTGAATAATATTTGCGATACGCTGGGGATCAGAGACACAAACTGGTATGTTTTGTATACGGTACCGACGATCGGTATGTTGTTTTGTTCCGTCATTGCCGCAGGCAAGACGTTTCCGTTAAAGGCTTTTTTTACGACACATCACATTGTTTTTGCCGGTATTGTTTATGCGGCCGGCGAAATGATTTTAATTTTTTCCATGCAGTCGTTTTTCCCCGTCGTTGCCGCGATTTTCCTGATTCGTTTGGCGCAAAGCCTTGATTTAATTCTGGCGTATCATCTGGAAAAAGAAGGCAAAGCCGGCGTCCAGTATTTCTTTGCGTTAGGGACGATCGTTTTGGCTTATTTTTTCTTTTTCGGAATTTAAGCTGAAATTAAATCAATACGGTGTTTTTCGGGATTATAGCGCAAAGCCGTTTTGCCGGCTTTTAATTCCAGAGCATCTTTGCCGAAAATTTCATAGCGCCAGCCTTTTAACGCATTTATGTTCGGTTTGTTTTCGCCGGCCAGCATATCCAGTTCGTCCGGGGTCGCGATTAATTTTTCGGCAACATCGTTTTCGGCGGCTTTGATCATTAACAGCAACCGCAGCATTTTGGAAACGGAACGTGCCGAACGCGGCAATTCATAAGGCTTTGGCAAAACGGGATAAGTTGTTTCGTCCTGATTTTTTACGCTTGCAATAATTTTCAGAATGTCTCTGCCGATGCGCCCGTGAGCAAATCCCTGCGGCAATCCGCGCATTTTTGCCATTTCTTCAACGGAATCGGGAACATTTGCGGCGATTTCCAGCAGGATTTCATCGCGTATAATATGTTTGCGCGGCCGGTTTAAACGTTTTGCTTCGTTTTCCCGATACGCGGCCAAAGCCTGACACAAAGCCAGATAAAACGGTTTTGAACAGTTTAGTTTTAATCGTTTCCAGGCCAAAGAGGGATCATTTTCATATATCTGCGGATTAATTAAGGTCGCCATATCGTCATCAACCCAGTGGGTTCGTCCTGTTTGTTCCAGCAGTTCCGTCATTTTTTTATAGATATCGCGCAGGTGGGTGACATCGGCCAAAGCGTAACGAATTTGTTTGTCGGTCAGTGGTCGGCGCGACCAATCCGTAAAGCGCATGGATTTATCCAGTTCTATGCCCAGCAGCTTCTGCACCAGATTTTGATAACTGACAGATTCCCCGAATCCGCAGACCATAGCGGCCAGCTGAGTATCAAAAACGGGGAAAGGCGTTTTGGCATTTAAGTGATAAAAAATTTCGATATCCTGTCGGGCCGCATGAAAGACCTTAACGACATTTTTGTTTTGCATTAATTCAAACAAGGGTTTCAGATCAATGCCTTTTGCCAGGGGATCAATGCAAACGGCTTCGTCAACGGAAGCGATCTGGATCAGGCACAATTGCGGCCAATAAGTTTTTTCACGGATAAATTCCGTGTCAACGGTAACAAATTGATGGTCGGCCAATCGCTGGCAGAGCAAGTTAAGTTCTTCAGTTGTTTGAATGAATAAGCACATTTTCTTCGCCGGATAAAAATAAAAAAACCGCTCTTGTTTTACAGTTGAAAAATAAAAAAATAAAGACCGAAAAAGAAATTATTTTGTTTTTTATGATAAAAGTCTTGTTTTTAATGGGGAAAGGCGTACACTTTTTAGTAAGATTTTATAGTCCTCTGCGATGTGGTTGCCGAAAGGCGTATACAAAGAGAGTTGTTCTGTTTTCGGGACAAATATAAACTCTTCCGTTTATTTTAAAACGGCTTTTTTCTTTATTTATCAGGAGATTCTATATGCCTAACGGTAAAGTTAAATGGTTCAATAGAAGAAAAGGTTACGGATTCATTGAACCCGAAGACGGATCAAAAGACGTTTTTGTTCATATCAGTGCGGTTGAAAAGGCCGGATTGCCGACTCTAAAGGAAAATCAGGAACTCAGTTATGAACTGGTGACGCATAACGATCGTACCGCTGCGGACGAATTAAAACTGCTTTAATCGTTTGATCTTGATGAAAAAGGGGCTTTGTTGCATAAAGCTCCTTTTTTGTTTTTTAATTTTATAAGAAGGCTAACAGTGTTTCGGTTCGGAAAGTTTTTTGAAAGCTTTCTTTTTGCTCGTTTATTCTGTAATCAGGAATTTAACGAAGGACATTTTTCTTTTTTATGTTTTTTTGACTTTGAACAAAAGAAAAGAGTATAATTAAAAAAATAAAGAGGTTTGAATGATTAAATTTTTGTTTATTTTTTTATCTTTATTCCTTTTTTCGTCCGAAGGATCCGCCAGAGCCGTTAAGCTGGGCAGCAAAACAAATCAGCGTTCTTCGTTGGTTGTTCCGGGACAGACCGGTGCGGTCAGCGTGGGCATTTCTTGTTTTGACAATGATGATTGTTCTTATGATAAGGAATGCGTTGCGCTGCAATGTGTCGATGTGTGCAAAAATGCCAGCTGTCTGTCGGGAACATATTGTGCTCCGGCCGGGGAAGACAAGCCGCATCAATATCAATGTGCGCAGTGTGTTGTGAATTCTCATTGCCCCGAAGGAATGTTCTGCGACAGGGATTATACCTGTAAATATCCGGATCCGTGCGCCGATGCGGTTTGTCCGCCGGCCGCACCGTTTTGCCAGCCCAAACCGTATAAGACATTACCCTATACGTGCGTGCAGTGCACACAGGACGATCATTGTCCGCCGGTTGCCGGATTAACCAGAAAATGTGTTGACGGCTATTGCCTGTTTAATATCGAAGGCAATATTCCTGCTTCCGCTCAGCCCGCACAAGGGCAGGCGGCGCAAAGTCAACCGGGGAACACTCAGCCTTCGCCCGCCGGACAACAGACGGATCAACAACCGTTGCCGGAGGACGCGGGTTTGGATGAAACGGATTTCTATGACGAAGATCTTTATCCCTATGAGGACGAATACGAAGATATGTATTATTAAAAAAAAAGCCCCGATCGGGGCTTTTTTCTAAAGATAATTCAATAAACTCAGCTGATTGATGGTTGATAAAACGGAATAAGAGACTTTCAGATTTTCCGCTGCTTGTAACAGCATGGTGGCGGCTTCTGTTTTATCGACCTGCGTTAATGAGGAAATATACGTTTCCAGTGAATTTTGCAGATCGGTCTGATTGTCAATCGTTGTTTTTACCAGATCCAGTTTACTGATAACGGCATATTGCACACTGCTGACATCGCCGTTTTTTTCTTTCGAATTCGCGGTCAAAGCTTCGTCCAACAAATCCAAAGCTTCGGATACGCGCTGCGTTGCGCTGTCAATATTGTCCGGATCCAGCATATTGCCTTGCGCAATGGCGCCCAGTGCCCGGAATACTTTTTCAAAAGCGGCAGAAGAAGCATTAACGTCATTGACAATATTTGTCGTTTCGCTGATGCGGTACGTTGATGACAGCTGCCCGCCGTTATAATAAGTATCGGTTTCAAACCGGGCCGAATCAAAACTTTCGGTTTCGCCGTATTCGGGAAAATCTTCGGTTCGGACAATCAGTTGCTTGCCGTCGTCCGATACGCCCAAAACCGTATACAGCCCGTTATAAGCACCGTTCGTGCCGTTCATTTCTACCGTTGCGCCGACAGAATACGTTTTGCAAAATGTAATTCCGTCTCCGTTCGCAATGCTTTGGCCGTTTAACAGACTCATTTCTTCGGCAACCGGCGTTTCGTCCGAAAAATGAACCGTGCGCCCGTCTTCGGAAACAGAATCGACGATATACATTTTGTCATTGCCGTCGGCGCCTTTGATGATCAAGCAATCCCCGGTTTTATAGGACGAAAAAGCTCCTTTGACCGTTGCGCTCATGGTATTTTGGTTGACGCTGAAACTGACGTCTCCGGTTTGCAAAGCGCTGCCCTTCATGCTGGACGTGACAAATCCGCCGATATCGGAACGCGTCTGTACGGTCAATGGCACGTTTGTCAGATTGCCGGCCGGTACCGGCGTGCTGGTGGAAATATCCAACGTTGATCCGTCGGGGGAAACCGATTTGACGTACAAAGCATATTCGTTGCCGGCAGAATCCGTAATGGTAATGGTTTGGCCGCCGCTTAATTCGGAAAAGGTTCCCGCCGCCCCCATGATGGTATTATCGGCGGTATTGACGGTCAGAGCCGAAGGACAGTCAATCGTTTCAATAACGATGCCGACATTTTTATCTGCCGTAATCGTACCGACCTGCGTGCTTTGCTGAATATTGATTGTGCCGTCGGTCAGCCGTTCGACTTCGATTGTTTCCTCGACAACGTTTTCTTCAAAGATGATTGTTGATCCGTCTTCGGATATTTCTTTGACGGTCAGATAGCCGTTGTTGTTGTCCGTCCCGCTGATCAATACTTTTTTCCCTGTTTCCAAATCGGAAAAAGACCCCGGACGTCCGGTCAGCGAATTTGTCGTAATGCCGGTTGTCAGATCCGTTGACGACATAAAGACCCAACTGCCTTTTGTTATCGAGACGTTTGAGGAATCCGCAATCGTTTCATCGGCGATTGTTTCGGCAAACGTCAGGGTTGATCCGTCTTCGGAAACGGATTGGACTGTCAGCGTCTGATTGTTTCCGGCCGTTCCTTGGACGATAATCTGATCGCCGGGAAAAATACCGTTGAAGGTGTCCGGATCGGCGCTTAAAGACTGCGTGGCGGCATCAAAAGTCATTTGATTGTCAACGGATCCCTGATAGACAACCGTTTCGGGATCAAGTGTCTGAAATTCCTGTTCAATTGTGATGCCGCCCAAAACGTCTGCGGACGTGGACATTTGCGACAGCGATGCCGAATAGCTGGTCGGATAAGTCAACACATCGCCGTCATAAACGGCCTGAAATTCTTCCAAAGTCGTATAGGGGAAATCGACCGGCGCAGTCGTTGTTTTTCCGCCGCCGAAGACATAATTGCCGTCTACCTGCGTATTAAGGTAATAGGCAATCAAAGACATGGCTTCAAAGGCGGCTTCCTGCACATTTTGTAGCGCCAGCAATTCTTCTTCCGTCGGGTTTTCGGACATTGCCGCCAAATCGTTTGAAAAAAATTCACGTACCTGGGATCGCACGTCCGTCAAAGCGGAACGAATGCCGTCAACGGAGGTTTGCTGTGCTTCCAGGACGACTTGCGTAATGGAGTTCGTTTCCAGGTATTTTGTCGTAACGGAACGTTCGTTTTGCAAAGACAGCAAACGATATGTCGATAGGCCGTATTTGTCATAGGAATCATATCTGTTTCCCGTCGTTGCCTGATACGAAACGTCCGTCATGGCCAGTTTTTGTTTGGCCATTTGCGACATATATAAGTTATAAGTAGCTGTTGTCGGGACTCTTGTCATGATGTGTTACTCCCTGTTAAACAATGCTGTCCAGCATTTCCAACATTTCCAATGACGTGGTTAAAGCTTTTGCCGCTGCGCTGTATGAACGCTGGTAAATTAACAGCATGGATAATTCTTCGTCCAAATCAACGCCGCTGACTTCCTGTTCTTTTTTATAGATTGTCGTGACCAGTTCCGTTTGATAATCGGTGGTCGAGTTGGCTTCATTTAGATTAGTGGCCAGCCCGCTGACGATCGAAGCGGCATAATCGGACAAAGTGGTTGTGATTTTTGAAAAACTGCCGGCGGACCCGAAGTCAATCGATTGCGTAAAGATTTTGGCAAATTCGTTGGCTAACGTATTATCCGCATCGCTGAGGAAATATTCTCCCGTTTCCGAACTGTATTGGATTTTCCCGGTGTTCATTAAACCGGGAGAGGCCAGAATATCCGACCTGACTTCCAGTTCCGAAGCGTATCCGGCATGCGAGATTCCCAATTTCAATCGATTCAGAATACTGCCGCTGGTCACGCCGTTGACGGTTGACGTTGTTTCCGTGATTTCCATTTGATTATCGTTAATATTGGTAATGCGCAGACGGTACCCCGATCCTTCTTTGACCAAATCGGCTTTAACGATTTGATTGCCGGCTTCGTCAACCAGCGTTGTATTGATTTTATCGGCAATCGTCTGCAGAGAATCGCCGGCGGTAATATCGACGGATCCGAAATTTAAGCCGTTGGCCGTATCGGAAAAATGAAGGGTCGTTTTTCCTTTTATTCCCATCAAAGATCCCGCGGGAAAGATTTCGGATTCATAAACGGAATCTTTTTTGGACGTAACGATTAAATCGTTTAATCCGAAAAAGCTTGTAAATCCCGAATACGTTTGATCAATCGTACCGTTGGCATCTGCGTCAAATCCGACGGAGACGCTGCTTTCTTCACTGCCGAGCAGCACAGAGCTTTCGTCCCTGAACGCAATGGAATATGTGCTGGCGCCCAGATCGATTTCCAGCTTTCCGTCCCGGTTTAATTCGACGCGAGCCATGGTTAAATGCGGGCCGTCAACGGCATTTTGCAGCCAGTCCTGAATTTTTTCGCACATTTCATTAATGCTGCCGGAGCTGAATTCCAGTTCACTGGTCAGGCTGACATTAAAAGCTTCGGATCCGTCGGCATTAAACAAAATGATTTTAACATCACCGCCCGATAAAGAAATCGTTTGTTCGTCGCCGTCGATAAATGTGCGCGTACCGGTCATTTCATACATGGTATTGGGATAGTTGACGCCTTTGTTGTGAACGGCATTTAACTGTTTGGTGATTTGAAACGCCAGTTCGTCCAGCTGTGTCTGCATATCCTGCAATTCCGTGTCGCGCAAAGAAATCAGGCCGCTTAATTCGCCGGAGGTGATTTCCCGGGTAATATCAAAAGATCCGGCATAAATCCCCGTAATGCTGCCGGACGAATAGGAAATCAAAGACCCCGTTGAGGCTGCCGGTTCATGGGAAACGATCACGCCGTCTTTGTCCAGCAGCGGTTTTCCGCCGGCAGTTAAAATAACGGTTTCACCGGTTGAACGTTCATAGCTTTGAATGTCCATAATTTCCGATAATCGCGTAATCAGCAAATCGCGTTGATCTTTGTAATTGTCGGCGGATTGTCCTTCCAACGCATTTGTACGTACGATGTCATCGTTTAATTTGTCCAGCTGTTCCAGAATTTCGGTTACTTCATCACATAAAGCAGAAATTTCCTGATCGATTTCCAATCGCAGCGCCTGAATCTGAGCACTGAGTTCCTGCATCTGCGACAAAGCGGTATCAACAGAGGTAACGGCCGTTGATTGCGCATTCAGCTTGTCCGCGTCAACGCCAAGACTTTCAAAAGCCGTCTGCATGGCGGCCACACGATTGGATACGGAATATTCCGATGACGGCTGTCCCATTTTTGCCTGGATTAAATCCAGATAGTATACCCGTACGCTGGACGCCTGTAAAATACCGGTTTCTTTACGCAGCTGAGCCACCATTTTCGTATCGACCTGGCGCAGATCCGTGTTACTGATGGCACCGGACATCTGGCCGTTGGCTAAAACCAGAGTCTTTTGGGAATAGCTTTTTCTGACGTATCCTTCCGTATTGACGTTAGAAACGTTTTCAGACACGACATCAATTGCTTTTTGCGAAGTCCTGATGCCGTTTAAAGCACTGCTGATTGCGCTGGAAAGAGCCATGGTCGTGTCCTTTCGTTTAAATTACAGTACCTGGTTAAAGGAAATTGCCGCCGGATTTCCGGCATCGTTTTCCATGCAGCCTTTTTTCGTATACAAAGGCGTTTTTGCGTGCGTCTGTTCGGTGATGTCCTGAACAATGGCGTTTAACAATCGCGACGTTGCTTCCATGTTGATTTTCAACAGCCGGGCATTTTCGTTTGTCAAATCACCCAGCGTAACGGCGGCCTTGCGCAGCACGCGCTTTTGTTTTTCGGGCAGAGATTTTAATAAATCCCCGCGTTGGCTGAAATAAGCAAAAGATTCTTCATACGCCGCGGACAGCTTTGTTTTTTGTTCCAGCAGGTCTTTGCATTCGCTTTGACGCTGTTTTTTCAACAGCATGTTTTCTTTTTTTAACAAGCCGCACAATTCGCTCATTAATGTCAGCAGGCGGCTGAGTTTTTTTTCGGGGAATTGTTCCATGGTTTTTCTCCTTGTTTTATTCCGCTTTGGCCGGCGCGGTCGTATCGGCTTGCTGTTGGCGCAGGATTTGCGTCATGATCTGATCTGTCAACCCGATGCCGCCGGATTTTGCCGTCATTTTGCCGTATTCGTCAATCATCATGGATCTGAATATCTTTTCCGCATTGCCGCCGCCAAATGTTTCGTTGATCGGAACGGTGGCATACATTTGTTCAAAAGTCTGCGAAATAAAGAAAGCTTCGAAATCCTGAACGGCCTGCCGGGTTTTTTCCGGATCAAAAGATTTGTTGATCTTCGGTGCGATTTTCTGCGGCATGGCAGAAGAAATAAAATCCGTTGACAAAATATCAGACATCACATCACCTCTATTTCAGCTTGAAGAGCGCCGGCGGCTTTGACAGCCTGTAAAATACTGATCATGTCTCGTGGCCCGACCCCCAGAGCATTCAGCCCGTCCACCAATTCCTGCAGGGAAACACCGCTTTTTAGAATATTTAATTTATTGCCGGACTGTTCGTCGACTTCGATATCCGTTCTGGGAACGGTGACGGTTTCACCTGTCATTGAAAACGGAGCAGGCTGGGAAACCTGCGGCGTTTCCGTTATTCTGATCGTTAAATTGCCCTGGGCAATCGCAATCGGATTGATACGCACGTTTTCCCCGATGACGATAATGCCCGATTTTTCGTCAATGATGACTTTGGCGATCTGATCAGGTTGAATGCGCAGCTGTTCTATATCGGTCAAGACCTGAATTAAATCTTCGCGTCTGGTGCGGTCAAGGTTTAAAACGACCGTTCCCGAATCCAGCGTTGTCGCCGCAACGGAACCCAAATAGGAATTAATGGCATCGGCAATGCGCGACGCCGTTGTAAAATCCGGATTGCGCAAGGCCAGCTTGATTGATTTTTGGTTGGCAAAATCGAACAGGATTTCACGTTCGATGATTCCGCCGTTGGCAATTCTGCCGGAGGTCGGAACCCCTTTGACAATACTTTGCGCATCTCCTTGGGCGGAAAATCCGGCAATGGCAACCTGTCCTTGGGCAATGGCATAGACTTCGCCGTCCGCGCCCAGCATCGGCGTGACCAGCAGCGTGCCGCCCTGCAGGCTTTTCGCATCGCCCAAAGCGCTGATGGAAACGTCAATGCGCGTTCCCTGCCGCGCAAAAGCCGGCAGACTGCCCGTGACCATGACGGCCGCGACATTTTTTGTTTTAATTTTGCCGTCGCGTGTATTGACGCCCAATCGTTCCAGCATGCCGATCAGACTTTCTTCGGTAAAAGCCATGGAGGAAATACTGTCACCCGTCCCGTTTAATCCGACAACCAGCCCGTAACCGATTAAATAGTTTTCCCGCACGCCTTCGATATCCGAGATATCTTTGATGCGCGAACTGGCAAAAGCCTGCGAAGAAAACAGTAAAACGGCGGCGGCCGTTAAAACGGCGGCATTTTTTCGCAGAGTTGTTATAATGTTTTTCATTTTCGGCCTCTTTATGATTGTCGGGCAAAACACTTTGCGTAAACAGATGCGAAAAGTATGCCAATTTTTATTTTCTTAAGAACTGCGGGCTTTGGGGAAGACAAAAAGAAATGACCGGGCAAAATTTGCCGATTTTTAACTTCATCGGAATAGGATATACTGTAGACATTTAATTTTTCAGGAGAAGTCTGATGAGTATGAAAATCGGATCAACGGGGGCGGCAAAGTCAGTCGGATCAACGCGCAAAACTTCCCGGTCTTCGTCGATGGAAGGGGATTTTTCCTCTTTTTTGGAAGAAACCGAAGCAACATCGACGGCATCGGTCGGTGCGGCCGGCGGAGTTTCCGGTATTGAAGCGTTGCTGGCGGCGCAAAGTGTCGGCGATGCGTTACAGGACGGGGCAAAAAAACGTCGTGCCGCTGCGCACGGCAACGATATTTTGGATAAACTGGAGGATCTGCGCGCCGCCATTTTGGCCGGTGTCGTTTCTAAATCCAAATTAATTGCGCTGGCGCAGACATTGCGGGATAAAAGAGAACCCGGATTGGACAAAGAATTAAATCAGATCCTTGACGATATCGAATTAAGGGCCGAAGTTGAACTGGCCAAGCTGTCACACAGCGTTTGATTTTTGAATCGCTTTGGTGTAAAAATAATACAATTGTGTTGAAACAAAGAGGACTTCTCATGGGAATAAAACTGCCTAAAGGTTACAGACCTTCTGCCGACGAACCGTTTATGAACGATATGCAGAAAGAATATTTCCGCCAGAAATTACTGGCATGGCGTGAAGAATTACTGCGTGATTCCGAAGAAACCTTGGATAATTTAAAAGAAGGCGGCATGACCGTGCCCGATATTTCGGATCGTGCCTCTGCCGAAGCTGACAAGGCTTTGGAGCTGCGTACGCGCGACAGAATGCGCAAAGTTATTTCCAAAATTGATGTTGCTCTGGGCAAAATTGATGACGGGACTTACGGGTATTGCGAAGAAACCGGTGAACCGATCGGATTGGAACGTCTGATCGCGCGCCCGATTGCAACGCTGTCAATCGAAGCGCAGGAACGTCATGAACGCATGGAAAAAACATACAGTGACGATTAACGGTGTTTTCGGCCGATGCCTTTAAAACGGGGCGGGTCGTCGTGATCCGCCTTTTCAATTTGAAAACAGGAGCTTTCCTTGACTGATCTTATTCTTGCTTCCGCTTCGCCGCGCCGTCTGGCTTTGCTGGAACAAATCGGCGTTGCGCCCGATAAAGTTTGCCCGGCCGATATTGACGAAACGCCTTTGGCCGGCGAAGCGCCGCACCGCTATGTTGTTCGTATGGCCGCAACAAAGGCAGAAAAAATTGCCGCGGATAACCCGGGATATTTTGTTTTGGCCGCCGATACGGCCGTTGCATGCGCCAGGCGTATTTTGCCCAAGGCTGAAACACGCGATCAGGCGGCGGCTTGTCTGGATCTGTTGTCCGGCAGACGGCATTCGGTGTACGGGGGCATTTGTCTGATGACGCCGGACGGAACAAAGCTGACGCGTTCGGTAAAAACGGCTGTGATTTTTTCCCGCCTTCATTCGTCGGAAAAGCGGTCTTATCTGGACAGCGGCGAATGGCGGGGAAAGGCCGGCGGCTATGCGATTCAGGGACAGGCGGCTTTGTTCGTGCGCAAAATAATCGGCTCTTATTCCAATGTGGTCGGCCTGGGATTGTTTGAAACGGCACGTTTGCTTAAAGGACGCGGAGTAATAAAATAAATATGCGTCTGGTTCACAGCTTTTCCCCCTTTGAAGAAATTTGCGTCTTGTTTGATGAAAACGATACGCCGGCGACTGTTTCGGTCTGGCGGGAAAATGATTTGTCCGTCGGAACGATTTGTCTGGCGCGAGCGGTTCAAGCCGTTCCTTCCGGTTGGTTTCTGGATACGGGCCGCGGCGAAACGGTTTATTTGAACACGCCATCGTCTTTTATCAAAGCGGACGGAACCGTCAGTACGACAAAATTAAGCGAAGGGGATTTGTTGTTGGTTGAAATCAGCCGGCAGGCGTCCCGGGAAAAAAAGGCGGAAGCGCGCACACGCATTAATTTACCCGGAAAAACAATTGTTTTCCGTCCGGGGACGGATCAGGTGTCTTTTTCAAAACGCCTGTCGGCCGAAGCGGCGGATCGGCTGAATTCTTTTTTGCCTTCCGGCGGCGTTTTGTTCAGGACGGCGGCCGAATTTGAAACGCGTCAAAATATTTGTGCCGAATTTTCCGCATTGAAACAGCGCTGGCAGTCGATTTTAAAATCGGCCGGAAAACCGGGGATTTTGTATCGTCCCGAAAAGGACGTTTTTGTGCTGGCGGATCAATACGAAAAAAGCTTGACGCAGATTATAACGGACGATGCGTCAACGGCCGCGCGCCTGAAAGAAAAGGGGGCGCCCGTTTCTTTTTGCCTGAACGGCGTGTGGAAACGGGAAAACATGGCTGAAGCGTTGGACGCCGCCTTGTCCGAAACATCGGATTTACCTTCCGGCGGAACGTTGATTACGCAGCAAACGGCCGCGTGTGTTTGTTTTGACGTTAATGCCGGTTCGGGATCGCCAGGATCAGCCAATGCCGAAGCCTGCCGTGAAATTTTGCGTCAGATCCGCTTAAAAAGTCTGGGCGGACAGATGATTATTGATTTTGCCGGCCGGAAAGAAAAAAAATTTTTACATACGTTATTGCCTCGTTTAAAGCAGGACGGCGTTTTTGTCGCCGGTTTTTCTTCTTTGGGGCTGGCGGAAATAACGGTTGAAAAAACGCGCCGATCCGTTTTTGATGCGTTCGGGGCCGAACAAAGGGAGGCTGCAGAATTAATTCGCCGATTGTGGTTTTCTTTGCCGGTTTCAGAGGTAAAGGTCCTTGCCCCGCAACATGTTCTGAATATCATTCGTTCTTATTCGGAACAGCTTGAAGAGCGTTTGAAAACAAGTATAAAATTACAGCCGTCCGACCGTATCGGACTGGAAGGATTGAAAAAATGAAAATTCCCAATGTACGAGAACGCCCCTCGGATCTGCCGGAACTGGAAACAAAATGCCCGGTTTGCGGCAAACCGTCCGTTTTTGTTTATAAACCGTTTTGTTCAAAACGCTGTGCCGACATTGATCTGAATCGATGGCTGACGGGCGTTTATACGATTGAAACGGACGAAGAACCGGAAAGCGAAGAAAAAAATTAAAAAGACTATAGACAGATCATTTTGAATCGGGTATAACCTTCCCTGTACGGCGCCTGGGTAGCTCAGTTGGTAGAGCAGGGGACTGAAAATCCCCGTGTCGGCGGTTCGATTCCGTCCCCAGGCACCATTAAGCCCCAATCAGGGGCTTTTATTTTTTTGCGGGTTTGAATAAAAGCTGTCTTTGACCGAATCCTTTGTACGGTGTACTTTTTTGTCCGGATTGATTTGCCCGAATAGATAGATTATTTTGGTAAAGTTGGCTTTGTGTGGGCGTTTTTGGGGTCGGAAAATAAGTTTACCCAAAAAATTAAACCGGAAAACAGGACTTTTTCTGGACTGTACGGATAGATTGAGTTTTGCTGAATTTCAGTGAGATATGCGCCGTTTTTGAATTGTACGGATAATTTGATTGTTTCGGAATATTCCGGTTCTGCAAATTTTCAAAAAAAGCAAAAATTTTGTAAATTTTCAGAATAAAGCCGGAAAAATTTTCAACAGTAAATTTTTGTAACGTTATCAATATAAAAGTTTAATTCTTATATGAAAAATTAAGAATTTCTCCATCTTCAGGGATTAATAGATTATCAAAATTGTTTTTATTTTTAAATTCTTTTAAATCATTTCTTGTAACCGAAAGATGACTGACTGTATCCATGTGGCTTGCAATTACTTTTGCATCAGGAACAGCGTTCAAAACATTTTTTACATCTTCAATATTCATAATTATACGTTCTCCATTCAATAGAGTTGCAGCACAGGCATTTACAACTATTATATCTGGATGGTATTTTGTAAGAGCTTCAATTACTTCTTCACACCAAATCGTATCGCCTGCCAGATACAAGTTTTTTTCATTCTTTGATTTAAAAACAACACCCATTGCATCATAAGGCATGCCGACAGAAGCACATAACGGTTTAATTATTTCTCTTTTTCCGTGCTGAGTACCTGTTTTGTACAAAGTTATACCATTATATTTCGTTCCGGATTCCTGAATAGATTCAACATTTGTAAATCCTTTTGAAATAACGTAATCTTTATCAATAATTGACTGCACAAAAACTTTTATATTTTTATCTAATGCTTTTTCAGCAAATTCATCCCAGTGGTCAGGATGAATATGAGTAATGATAACGGCGTCAACATCAATAATTTTTTCAATTTCAAAAGGCAATTCCACTCTTGGTTGTCTAATCTCGGAATTTATTGCAACATCAAATCCCGGCATATAATCTTTAGGCATAAGCCAAGGGTCTATTAAAAATTTTATATTATTATATTCTACTGTAATTGTTGCATTCCTTATTTGTGTAATTTTCATTTAAATTTCCTCCATACAATAAAGCAATTTTATATAATTATTGTTATTTTGACAAGAATGTACTTTTTTGTATAATACTTACTAAAAAGTAAGTAGGGATTTTAACATGATAAAACAGAGAAAAGAGGAATATCAATGCCCGTTAGAGGTAACCATGGAAATAATCGGCGGAAAATACAAAGGGGTTATAATCGGGCACCTTATAGGCAAGACATTGAGATATAACGAGCTTCAAAAATTGATTTCATACGCTACTCCTAAAATGCTCATTCAACAGTTAAAAGAACTTGAAGCGGACGGTATAATTGAGCGAAAACTTTATCCTGTCGTACCGCCCAAGACAGAATATTCCCTTACAAAAAGAGGAGAAACGCTGATTCCTGCAATTATTGAATTAAACAAGTGGGGAATGAACTATTTAAAAGAAGAAAATATCCCGTGTTTATATAAAGGGAATATAGATTAAATTTTAGCAATTTATTTTAATTTTCAGGTACAACTTGCCGAAAATAATCAAACCATGTGTTCTTTTACATACGGTTAAAAAGATTCTATTCCTTAAATTAGACTTTGACCTGCCGGATATCCCGGGAAATAAACAAACCAAAATCCCTTAAAATCTTAATGAAACATCCGTCAATGTCGGCTTGTTTGGTCTGTACGCGACAAAAATTCGAAGTACGGTCAGGTCAGTACGGAACGATAGGTTTTCTTAGTCGGATTGTTTTTCCGGGTTGTCCGGAATTTCCGTATATTGCGGATCGGTCAAAATGGCGATCAGTTCGTCTTTTACCGCTGCCGCCTGATCCAGATCAATTTGACAGGTGCCGACATTTGCGTGCCCGCCGCCGCCGTATTGCAACATTAATTCGCCGATATTGATAATATTTGACCGGTTCAGAATGGATTTGCCGACCGCATAAACAATCCGCTGACCGTTAATACGCCACATTGCGTGCATGGAAACATTAATATCGGGATACAGCGCATAGATCATAAACCGATTGCCGGCATAGATGATGTCTTCGTTCAGCATATCGATATAGGCCAGGTTTTTATAAATGGTCGTCTGGCGTTTCAACTGTTCAATAAATTTTTCCTGATGAGCAAAGTACAAATCGACGCGTTCTTTGACATCGGGCATTTCCAACACTTCCGCCGGATCGTGTTCGCGGCAGAAATCAATCAGGTTCATCATCAGCTGATAGTTTGAAATTCTGAAATTGTGGAATCGTCCCAGCCCCGTCCGGGAATCCATAATAAAGCTCAGTAACGTCCAGCCGGTCGGGTGCAGAATATCGTCAATCGTGTAATCGGCGCTGTCGGCTTTGTCAACGGCGGTCATCATTTCTTCGGAAATATTTTTAAAGCGTTCTTTGCCGCCGAAAGTTTCCCAGACAATGCGTGCTGCCGACGGCGCCTGCGGATTTAAGTAGCTGTTGCTTTTCTTTCCGACGCGCGCCAGTTCGCTGATGTGATGATCAAAAACATAAGAAGCTGCCTTGGAATAAGGCAGATTTGTAATGATATCGCCCTGTTTT
Organism: uncultured Alphaproteobacteria bacterium; assembly: GCA_944393745.1. Lineage (GTDB taxonomy): Bacteria > Pseudomonadota > Alphaproteobacteria > CAAGCB01 > CAG-977 > UBA11549. The sequence continues at coordinate 31,439 of CALYBD010000022.1, forward strand.
ATATCGACCAATCCGTCCTGTACGTCTTTGGGGTGGACGAATTTAATTTCATCGATTAAGTCTAATTCTTTCAGTAAAATCGCGCAAACCAGACCGTCAAAATCGCTGCGCGTGACCAAGCGGAATCTGTCATCAACCATAAGAAAAAAGCCTTGTTTTATACGTCTTGAACCATAGCGGTAATAATTTCTTTGCGAACCTTTTCGGCCTGATCGACAGGCACCTGACAGGTTCCCGCGGCGATATGTCCGCCGCCGTTGTATTGCAGCATAAATTCACCGATATTCATTTTTGATGTTCGGTTGAAAATGGATTTTCCGGCGGCAAACACAACGTTGCGTTTGTTTTTTCCCCAGATTTCATGAACGGAAATATTGATCTGCGGGAACAAAGCATAAACCATGAATCGGTTGCCGGCGTAAATGACCTCTTCATCGCGCAGATAGATATGAGCGGCCGTTTTATGGATTCGCGTGCATTTTTTCAGCTGTTCGATGAATTTGTCTTTGTGTTCGAAATACAGATTGACGCGTTCTTTGACATCTTCGTCTTGCAGAATTTCGTCAACGCTGTGTGTGCGGCACAAGTCTACCAGCTTCATCATCAAAGCATAATTGGTAATGCGGAAGTTTTTAAACCGTCCCAATCCGGTTCTGGCGTCCATGATAAAAGCCAGCAACGTCCACCCGGTCGGATTCATGATTTGATCTATCGTATATTTTGCGGAATCGGCAACGTCAACGGCTTCCATCAACGAAGCGGGAATATTTTTAAATCGTTCTTCGGCACCGTAGTATTCGTAAACAACGCGTGCGGCAGAGGGCGAATTCGGATAAACGATATGATTCGGCGGACTGATGACGCGGGATAATTCACTGATATGATGATCAAAGGCAATAAAAACGCCGTCCACATAAGGCAGATTTGCCGTAATGTCCATATCCGTAATGGATATTCGGCCGTCCTGCATATCTTTGGGGTGAACGAACCGGATTTCATCAATAATATCCAGTTCTTTCAACAGTGCCGCGCAGACCAACCCGTCAAAATCGCTGCGTGTCAGCAGTCGTTTTTTTGCCAGCATTCAAAACTCCTTAAGATCAATAGCCTCTTTTTTCAGGATAAGCGAAATATATATATAAAATCAACCAAAGCTTTGAAGAAATGAAAAAAAACGTTTTCCGTATTGAACATCTTTTGTTTTTCGGAGATGATTGGTCATTATCATGTTTGAAAAGAGCGGGAAAATGTCCACCGGTAAAAAGCTTTTTTTTGTTGTACTGTTGTGTTTAAGCGGGTGCATACAGGTGCCGTTTGTCGATTCCAGACGCGAAGCCGGCTATTCGGGGACAATCGGCGAATCGACCGATGACCGGGTGGCAATTTGTTATAATCCGTATTCCACAAACGCCAATGAAATTATCAAACTGGCTCAGGACGCTTGTGCCAAAACCGATCGTGAACCGGCTTATGACGGACACAAGTATTGGTCATGCCGCGTTTTTTTGCCGCACCGTGTTTATTTTCGCTGTCAGGACAAACCGGCAGAAGAAACGGAAGAATAACCGATGGCCGTTCTGTCCGTCCAATCCAGAGTCGTGGCCGGTTATGCCGGTAATTCGGCGGCGGTATTTTGTTTGCAGCGCGCCGGCATTGACTGTTGGGGATTGGATACGCTGCAGTTTTCAAATCATACGGGATATGAAGGATTTTCAGGGCGCGTTTTTTCACAAGATCAGTTGCAAACGGTCTATGACGGAGTAAAAAAATACATCGGACTGAAAAAATGCCAAGCCGTGTTGTCGGGATATCTGGGAACAAAAGAAACCGGGGAACTGGTAGTGCGTATTGCAAAAGACGTACGCAGTCAAAATCCGTCGGCCGTTTATTGCTGTGATCCGGTGTTGGGCGATGACGAAGGGATTTATGTTGCGCCGGACATTCCCGCTTTTATGCGTGAAAAAGTCCTGCCGGCGGCCGATATTATTATACCCAACCGCTTTGAATTAAGCGTTTTGTCAGGCTGTCCCGCGGACAACGAAGACGAAATCGTTACCGCGGCACGTTCTTTGCTGAAAAAAGGCAGGACAAGCGTATGCGTTGTTACCGGAATCGGCATAAAACAAGGAATTGGCGCTGTGGCGGTTTCGGATTCGTCGGCATATTGTGTTGAAACGCCTTTTATTGAAAATCTGGACGACATCGGCGGGGCCGGAGATATGACAACGGCTTTGTTTTTGGCGGAATTTTTAAAAACGCATGATGTCTCTGCCGCTTTATCCAAGGCCGTGTCTTCGTCGTTCGGCATTTTGCGTGAAACGGCTTTGCGCGGATCATCGGAATTGTGCCTGACGGAAGCGCAACAGGAAATTCAGCAGCCGTCGCAGTTGTTTAAGGTTCGAAAAATCTGATTATTTACTGGACAGTTTTTCAAAATTTTTGTATATTTTTGTCAAGAAGGCGATGTTGAATCGCCGTAACCGATTTTTTTGAGGTGAAATCTGATGCGGGAAGATAATTTTGTTCACGTTAAGCGCGAACGTAAAAAAGGAAAAGGTCACGGGAAAAACGGCCAAAGACAACAAAATAATGCTGCCGGCGGTTTTTATTCCGACGGTCATCATAACAAAGACCAGCGGGAGGGTAATTTTTCTTTTGATACGATACACGGCCTGAAATTAAAGGAAGTCGAATATACGGTTCCTTCAAAGGCGGAACGCGTTGCCAGACGGGCAGAATTTAACGGCGTTCGTGATGAAGACGGCAATGTCGTTGTTGAAGGTGTTCGGTCCAAATTTTTAAAAATGCTGGCAAACGAACATGAAAAAGAACTGGTTGAACGCTTAGGGCTGACCGAACGTGACATTCAGGGAATGCGCGAAGGCTATACGCCGAACGGTTTTAACGTACATCACAAGCTGGCTTTGCACGGCGGCGGCAAAAATGAATTTTCGAATTTTATCTTAACGCCGCTTTATCCGCATGACCAATGGCACAAGGACGTGATGGACGCCCAGTTGCTGGGGATTCGCGAAGGCGAAACGCGTAAAATTAAAATTCCTTGGACGGACGAAATGATTTACGATCCGAAACAGTTCGGCTTTACCAAAGAAAACCAGCCGGTTAAGCCGAATTACACATCAAATGTCAATCCGGCCAATTATCCCGAATTATATAAACCGGAACACATCAGCGTAGCGAAACGTCAGAAAGACATGGCGGAATTTTATGCTTCTCTTGATGCGAAAAAGGCCGAAGGACAGAAAAAACAGGCGCCGATGAAAACGGCCGTCCGTCAGATTGTCCGCAACAGACAGCGGGGATAAAAAATCTGTTTGTATAACAGCGCAGAAATCTGTAAGGTTTCTGCGCTTTTTGTTTGTATTGATGTGAGCCTGTCAAAAATGCAACGCAACCTTGTTTTGTTTAAATGGGATTATTTTTTCGGCGGTATGTGGCCGATGACGGCTGTCATGGCCGTTTATTTTCAGGAAATCACGCGTTCGTATACCGCGGCAATGTCTGTTTTTTCTTTGTGTTGTTTGTCTCAGGCCGTTTTAGAGGTGCCGACGGGCATTTTTTCCGATAAGATCGGCCGTCGGCAAACACTGATTTTGTCGGCGCTTTCTTTGATTATTTGTCTGACGGCCTGGGCGGCGGCGGGACAATTGAATTGGACCGCATTGCTGTTTGCGGGCGCTTTGTTCTGGGGTATGAGCGATGCACTGATGTCGGGCACACTTGATGCGCTGATTTTTGAAACCGTTGAAGAGTTGGATCAAAAGCAAAACTTCGATCTGATTTATGCTTCCTGCCGGTTGTATAATCAGGCCGGACTGTTTATCAGCGTTCTTTTGGGAACGGGAATAATGTATTTCTGGTCCTTGCAGGCATTGGCCTGGATATCGATTCTGCCGATGACGGGACAGCTTGTCGTCGCTTTGTTTTACAGGAATCCCCGAAAAGAAAAATCGGAACCGGCGACAACAACGGCGCATTTTAAACAAGCCTGCCGTCAACTGTGGGAAAATAAACGGTTGCGCTTGTTCGGTTTGATCGAAATTTTGGATACATCGGTTAATATGACGATCCACCGTTTCGAAGGATTGTATTTTGAAAATCTGATAGCCGTCTGGCTGATTAATGTTGTACGCGCCGTCAAACAGCTGGCCGGAATAATCAGTTATGCCGCAGTTGCCCGATTGCGCCGTTTCGGTTCGCTGACGTTATTGCAGTTTTCTGTCGGTGCCTGCATTGTTTTGCAAATGACGGCGCTGATGATTAATAATGTGTTTTCGGCGGTGTTAATGCCGTTAACGAATTTGTTTTTCGGCGTGACGACAACGGCAAAGACCGATTTGCTTCAACGGGAATTTCCCGATCGTCAGCGGGCAACGGCCGGATCGATTCTTTCTTTGCTGAGTGCCGTTTTTCAGGCCGTACTTTATGCCGTTATCGGATTGCTGGCTGATTTTCGGGGTGTTCGTACGGCTTTGTTTTGCTGCGTTTTTTGCCATATAAGCGTTGTTTTTTTGGGAAGAACCGCGCAGAAAAAAGAAAAATTATAAAATTTTTGTTGATTTTTTTGTCTATTTTCTCGTACACTTTTCTTAAAGGCTTTATATTTGCTCTAAAGGAGTTAAAAAAAATGATTTCCGAATATCGTTTGGTTCATGCGAAACGCAGTCACAAAGGCAGCAAAGGCGGCAAAGAAGGGAAAAAAGCGTCTTATAGTGCCCAACAGCGTGCAGGAGAATTTAATTTTGACACGATTCACGGCATGAAATTAAAAAAGGTCGTCTATCATGTGCCTTCCAGTGCCGAACGCAAAGCCAGACGTGCGGAATTTCAGGGGCACGACGGCAAGGAAGGAATGCGCTCCAAATTTTTAAAAATGCTGGCAAACGAACATGAACAAGAATTGCGGGATCAGTTGGGATTCACGGACGTTGAAATTAATTTAATGAAGCAGGGCCGTTCCGTTCCCGGATACAACGTGCATCATAAACTGCCGATTCACGGCGGCGGCAAAAACGAATTTTCGAATTTTATCTTAACGCCGCTTTATCCGCACGATCAGTGGCATCACGATATTTTGGATCCGCAGATTGCCGATTGCATGGGGGCCGGACAATCCAAAGAAGTCATGCTGCCCTGGACGGATGCCATGATTTATGATCCGAAACAGTTCGGGTTTACAAAGGATAATACCAAAGTACAACCGAATTATACGTCTCGCGTTAATCCGAATAATTATCCCCGGATTTATACGGCCGAACAGGTTGCCGATGCGGCTAACCGCAAAAAGGAACTGGCGAAGTTTGCTCCGCCGGCACAAAATAACATTGCTTTGGCCGCATTGAATAACGCCAGACAGCGCTGATATAAAAGACGGCTTTAAAGCCGTCTTTTTCTTTGCAGAACATGAAAATTTTTTTTGTCAGTCATTGCCTTTTAAATTCAGCAGCCGTTGTTCGACAGGGCGGGCAGAAAACAGCGTTAAAGCAGCGATTTTTAGAAAACACTTTGCGCTTGGGGATTCAGTTAATTCAGTTGCCGTGTCCTGAATTTGCTTTGTACGGGCATTTGCGCTGGGGGCATACAAAGGAACAGTTTTTAACGCCTGCTTTCATGCGTCAATGTAAAAAAATTGCCAGCTATGCAGCGCAGCAGGCGGCCGAATATCAACGTTTTCCAGAACAGTTTGACATATTGGGCTTTGTCGGTATGGACGGCAGTCCGACTTGCGGTGTTTCCGTGACTTGCAGTGGTTTTTCAGGCGGAGAGTTTTTGCCCGATACATCTTTGCCAAAAGCCGAAAAAGTACAAGGTCGGGGCGTGCTGAGCGACATTTTGGCCGAAATGCTGCCGATACCGTTATATTCTTTGGAACAGGCGGTGGAGCTGCTTGAATCGGGGCGTTTTTAAAACAGCGGCAGCGTGTTTTTGTAATAGATCACGTTCAGATTTTCTTCGGGACTGATCGGTTCATACCGCGCGGCAAAAAAATCAAATGTGTTTTCATCGATTTCCAAAGCCGTCTGATCCTGTAATGTTCTGTTTAAGACGCGTTTTTTTGCCGTTTCCATATCGCATTCGATTTGATGGAACAATAAAGAATCACAAAAATATTTTGCGCGTTCGACGGCCGCCGATCGGCTTTCTTTTGACCAAAAGCCGCGGTCGAAAATGACATTTCCGCCGGCGGAAACAATTCGTTCGCCCAATTTCCAGGTAAATTCGGATACTTTTGCATGCGCTGCGCGAAATTGTTTTTCTGGCAGGTTACGACCGAACAGTTCGCGCATAAACTCATCGTCGTTTAAAATGACAGCGTTATATTGTACGGCCAGTTTCCGGGCGATTGTTGTTTTGCCGAATCCCATATATCCGCAAAGAAAGTGAACCGTTGCCATATTTAATGCAGCCAATGTTTAAAAGAATGAAAAAAGCCGTTGATTTGTCCCCGTGCGCCGGCGATATCGGCAAAATACAAAATCAACAAAATAACGATAATCCATAAAGCGTACATTCTGATAACGCGCAGCGTTTCGGTTATAAAGCGCAGGGTTCCTTTGATTAACCCCGGGATCATTTCGTTCAGCAGATAATTCAGATAATTTTTCATGATAATATTTTTGTTATATCAATCAGGCGTTGATCGCAAGAAAAAAGCGATAAAAAATTCAGCTCTGAAGGTCTCAGAGCTGAACCTTAAGAAGTTAAGGTGACAGCAGATAACTGTGATTTGGTTTCAGGGGACATCCGTCCCTGTCAGTCACTGTTATCTTTTTCGCCAGTAATCGATGTGCTCGTTCCGCCGGTTGCCAAAGAAGCTGTACTTGACGTAGCACTGATATGGCCGCGTCCCAATTTAACAGCCTTGGCAATCACGATTGATGAAGAATCATCAAACGTTCCGGAGGGAAGAGCAGCCGCATTAGCGCTGTGGCTCATCGCCATCAGGCAAACGCCGGCCAAAATCAGACCTGATTTTTTCATCTTATTTCCTCCTTACTACAGAAGATCGAAATATTCTTTCAAATCTTCATCTATCATTTTGACCAAAAAATGTAACAAAATCAAGTAAAAAGAGGGTAGATTTGTTTTATTCTATACTATGAAAAAAATACAAAAGTTTATTTTTTTTCATAGAATAAACATGAAGCGAATCCGAACGGGAAAAAATAACGTTACAAATACTCTGCAATAAAAGGGTTTGTTTTTTTTGTTTTTTTTAGTTTTTTGTAGGGATATACGGTCGGATTAACAGAAAATTATTTGAAATTCCGCGGATTTTTCAGGTTTTGGAAAAGAAAAAACGCATAAAAACGTTACCTTATGGATATAAAAATTAAAAAAAACAGGCAATCTGCTGTTTTTATCCCGTTATATCCCCGAATATCCCGTTCTGTCCCACTTCACTTAAAAAAGATAAAACAATCTTTCGTCTTACAGGTCTGAAAATGATTGTCAAAAAGTCTAAAAATAATTGTCGCGCCACAACAGCGTTAAAGAAAAGGGGGTGAAAAAAGTTTTTTTTCATAAAAAAACGTCCTTACGGACGTCTTGTATATGGTAGCGGAGGGGGGATTCGAACCCTCGACACGCGGATTATGATTCCGCTGCTCTAACCAACTGAGCTACTCCGCCGCCGGTTGATGAGGGGATTTTTAACGTGTTTTGGCGGTTCTGTCAATACGTTTCTTTGTTGTTTGTTCTTTTTTTCCGCTTTCGGTGCCGGTTGCCGAAATTTGTTTTTCCAGCGTTTTTACCTGCGCTTTTAATTCTTCCAGGGCTTTCATCATCGGGTCCGTTTTTTCCGCGGCATAGGCTTCGAAACATTTTTCCGTCTTTTTGCGGCAGCGCACGATTTGCGCCGGTACCCCGACGGCGGTGGCCGAATCGGGAACGTCTTTTAGTACGACGGCATTTGAACCGATCCGCGCATCATCACCGATTATGATCGGTCCTAACAGCTTTGCGCCGGCGCCGACGATAACGCGATTGCCCAGTGTCGGGTGACGTTTGCCCTGGCTGGTTGATGTGCCGCCCAGTGTAACGCCGTGATACAGGGTAACATCATCACCGATTTCGGCCGTTTCGCCGATGACCACGCCGGTGGCATGGTCAATGAACAGATTTTTTCCGATTCGGGCGGCCGGGTGAATATCGACTCCGGTTAAAAAACGTCCGAAAGCGGAAATCAACCGTGCCGTTGTAAAAAAATTTTTTTTCCATAAATAATGAGCCAGGCGGTAAAGCATTATTGCGTGAAGGCCCGGATAACAAAGAAATACTTCGATTTTTGACCGTGCGGCCGGATCGCGTTGCAAAACCGAATCGGAATATTCGGCGGCTTTTGAAAATATTTCTTTTGTCAAATGCTTGAACATTGTACCTTCATTTCGTTAATATGAACATTCTTACAGCTTATAACTCACCCTTTGCAAGGTTTCAATATGCCAGAAATTATTTTTAACGGTCCCGAAGGACGATTGGAAGGCCGATATCAGCCGGGAAACAGTGAAGAAGCTCCGTTGGCGCTTATTCTTCATCCCCACCCGCAGATGCCGAACGGCACGATGAACAATCGGGTAACATACACGTTGTATCAAACATTTAATGCGTTAGGGTTTGCCGTGATGCGATTTAATTTCCGCGGGGTCGGGCGTTCGCAGGGAACCTATGATGAAGGTCAGGGGGAATTAGGCGATGCCGCTGCCGCGTTGGACTGGATGCAAATGATGAACCGTAACGCTAAAACGTGCTGGATTGCCGGATATTCTTTCGGAGCATGGATCGGTATGCAGCTGTTGATGCGTCGTCCGGAAATTTCCGGTTTTATTTCTGTGGCACCGCCGGCCAATTCAAAGGATTTTTCATTTTTGGCGCCTTGTCCCGCTTCCGGTCTGATTATTCACGGCGGAGAAGATGCACTGATCCCCGAGGCTTCTGTCGCGGCTTTGGCCGATAAGCTGTCGGGACAGCGTAATATTCATATACGTTATGCGATGTTTCCCCATGCCGGACATGAATTTGAAAATCATTTAAAGGATATCAGCCTGGCCGTACGCGGTTATGTCACGGACATTATGACCAGGAAACATAAAAAATCGCTTAAAGGAAAGGGCGGAAAGAAAATCCGACCGAAAGAAAAAGAAGCCTGAACAAAACGCCTGAACGATCTTCAGGCGTTTTTGTTTGGATAACCTTTTGGCGGAATATCGCCTGACAGATCAAGCCGTAAACTTGTATACGGTTGGTAATATCCGCCCGTCCTTACCGGCGGGTTTTGTTTGACCGATAAAATAAAGGCTTGTTCCATAAAGCTCAGCTTATGCTGGTGTTTATAGTTTGTTTCTGTTATAATTTTTTTTAAGTCGTTTAAATCAACGGCTTGGGATTCAAACAGCCTTTTAAACATGGCCTGACCGGATCGCACGAAAT
>CALYBD010000023.1 GCA_944393745.1 uncultured Alphaproteobacteria bacterium
CTACGGCGCGATTCTAAGCATTCTTTACCTTAGAGTTAACAGCGGCGGGGAAGGAAACTTCCCCGCCGTTGTTATCTATCGTTTTATACGCCGATCAAATCAGTTGTGAGGATACCTCGTTTCGAACCAAACCTGACAGGCGGTTTGTTGATCCTTTCTGATCAGTTCCGGACACACAAAAGCATGATATTTTTTATGAAAAAGGCGATCAGCCTTAAAGCGCCAGGAAAATTTGTATTCCTGCGGATTTTTGATTTCCAGGCACAGCATTTTGCACCCCAGAAAACTTTTATATGCCGTTGAAGCAATGTCGTTAATTTTGATATCCGTTTCCGCATCAATCTTTATCGTGTCGTCCGTAATCACCAAATACGGCTTTTTACAAATATGAAAAAACCAAAACGACAGATTTGACAAACCGAACATCAACAAAATCAATCCCAACAGATTGGGAAAAATATACCAGTACCACCAGCCGACAAACCATTGCCAATTCCAAAAACACGGACACATAATCATCGGAGCCGTTAAAAACGCCGCCAAAAGAATCGAAGCTATGCCGAAAATTAAAAAACAAGGGCTTTTTCGATAATTAAAAACCAGTTCTTCAGCCATGACCTTTTCCTTTCACAATCAAGACGAACCACCCGCCTTCAGACTATATTTTTCAGTCTATTTGTTAAAGTTAACTTTAGGTCAAGCGTTTTTTTATTTTTCAATGATTGTCGCCAAACCGCCGGCAGCAGTTTCTTTATATAAAGCCGGCAAATCATGGCCGGTTTTGCGCATGGCCGTTACGACATTGTCAAAAGAAACGCGATGCTGCCCGTCGGTATACAACGCATATTCTGCCGCGGCAATGGCACGATTTGCAGCAATGGCATTGCGTTCAATGCACGGAATCTGCACCAGCCCCATAACAGGATCGCAGGTCAGTCCCAAAAAGTGTTCCAACCCGATTTCGGCAGCATATTCAATTTGGGAAATCGTCCCGCCGAACAGTTGCGCCGCTGCGGCAGAAGCCATTGCGCACGCCACGCCGACTTCGCCCTGACAGCCGACTTCGGCGCCGGAAATCGATGCGTTCTGTTTAACGATATTGCCCACCAACCCCGCCGTTGCCAACGCGTTGATAATTTCCCGGTCATTAAAATTTTGATGATGTTTCAAATAATACAGCATTCCCGACACAACGCCGCACGATCCGCAGGTCGGAGCGGTAACAACGATACCGCGGCCGGCGTTTTCTTCGCTGACAGCCAAAGAATATGCGGACAGCAGCCCTGTCCGCGCCAGATCCGGCCTTTGCGCCAAAGCCTTTTTATAAAAAGAATACGCCTTGCGCGCCAGACGCAGCCCGCCGGGCAAAACGTCTTCGTGTTCCAGGCCGTTTTGAACCGAAGTCTGCATCTGATCCCAGACTTCCGACAAATATTGCCGGATTTCTTCGCCTTCGTTGTCAAAAACGATTGTCCAGATCGGACGACCCTGCTTTTCGGCCCATGAAACAATATCCGCAAACGTTTTATACTCATAGACTTCTTTTGCCGGCGGTTCGCCTTCTTCGCGCAGTGCGCCGCCGCCGACGCTGTAAACCGTCCAAGAATCCGTCTTGTTCCGGTTTGCGTCAAAAGAATCGAATTTCATCGCATTGGTATGAAACGGCAGAACTGTCTCTTTTTGCCAAAGAATTTGTGTTTTATCCTTGCCCAAAACGTCCAAAATCGCCTGATCGGTAAAATGGCCTTTGCCCGTGGCGGCCAAACTGCCGTACAGAGTTACTTCGTAAAAATCTGCCTGCGGATTTTTTTCAAAAAAACGCTGTGCCGCCCGCCGGGGCGCCATCGTGTGGCTGCTGGACGGACCCATTCCGATTCTGTAAAGTTCTTTTAACGACTGCATTGTTTTTCCTCCCGCACAGCTGTTTTTATCCAGTTTACCCGGATATTTCAGAGATTCAAGCCCTCTGCTTTTGATCTTAGACAAGATTGAAGCATTGCATAAGCTGCATTCTTGTTTTAAATAAAGAGCTGTTTTTTTAACTGTTCAAAAAAATGAAAGAAAAACGAATGAAACTGCTGTTTTGGTTCTTTGTTTTCTGTCTGACCGTTCCGGCCGACGGGTATGCCGATTCTGTTTTTAAAGAATTGCAGGGAAAAACCGTCGGCGTTCAGCTGGGAACAACCGGTGACGTCCTGGCAACACAAACGCCGGGCATTCTGATCGAACGATACAACAAAGCCAATGATGCCGTTCAGTCATTGCTGAACGAAAAAATCGACGCCGTCATCATTGATGAACAACCGGCGCTGACTTTTGTACGGAAAAACACCGGATTAAAAATCCTGGATCGGGAATTTGCCAAAGAACAATATGCCATTGCCTTATCGAAAAAAAATACACGCCTTAAAGCGCAAATCAACCGTATTTTATCGGATTTAAAGCAAAGCGGCGTTATTGAACAAATTGTCAAAAATTATATCGGTGACGAAACAAAAGGAAAATTTCCGGTTCAGCCCGTTGATCCGGCAAAAACCCCGAACGAAATGCTGAAAGTCGCTACCAGTGCGACTTTTCCGCCTTATGAATACTACAACGAAGCCGAAATTGTCGGCATTGATATGGATCTGGCCGCAGAAATCGCCCGACGGCTGGGGCGGCGACTGGTCGTTGAAGACATGGAATTTGACGCCATTGTCAATGCCGTTCAGTCCGGCAAAGCCGATTTAGGCATTGCGGGAATGAGCGTCACGCCCGACAGACTGAAAAATGTCGATTTTACAAATCCCTACACGGAATCGAAACAAGTCATCATCATTCGTGCGCAAAACACGCTTTCTGCCGCGGATATTTCGCTGGCCGAACGATTTAAAACCGACTTTATGACCGATGCTCGCTGGAAATATCTGGTAATCGGGCTGGGACACACGCTGCTGATTACCGCTTTGGCCGTTTTGATCGGTATTTTGCTGGGCGGCGTGATCGCCATTATTCGCGTTTCCCATGATAAAAATAATTCTTTTCCCGTCTTAAATTTGTTCTGCCGCGCTTATTTGACCGTTATCCGCGGCACACCGGCCATGATCCAGCTGCTGATCATGTATTACGTTATTTTTTCCGCCGTGAACGTTAACAAGATTCTTGTCGCCGTTTTGGCGTTCGGGCTGAATTCGGCAGCTTATGTCGCAGAAATCATTCGTTCGGGCATTCTTTCCGTCGATCACGGTCAAAACGAAGCCGGACGCAGCCTGGGATTAAGCTTTGCCCAAACCATGCGCTTTATTATTTTGCCGCAGGCTTTTAAAAACGTTTTGCCGGCTTTGGCCAACGAATTTATCGTCCTATTAAAGGAAACGTCCATCTGCGGCTATATCGGACTGATGGATTTAACCCGCGGCGGAGATATTATCCGCAGCATTACTTACGATGCTTTTTTGCCGCTGGCCGCCGTGGCTTTGATTTATCTGACTTTGGTCGTTGTCCTGACGGCAGGCGTTGACAAAATGGAAAAAAGGCTGAAAAAAAATGAACGCTGAATCAAAAATCATTCTGGACGTCCGCAATGTCTGTAAAGCTTACGGACAATCCGTCGTTTTAAACGACATTACCACATGTATCAAAGAAGGCGACGTTATCGCGATTATCGGTCCGTCCGGCTGCGGCAAATCGACTTTTCTGCGTATGTTGAACGGGTTGGAAACCCCGACGTCGGGTTCCGTTTTAATAGAAGGCATTGATATCACGGACAAAAAAACGGACATTAACCGCGTCCGTCGCAAAATCGGCATGGTGTTTCAGCAATTTAATCTGTTCGGCCACATGACCGTGCGACAAAACATTACGCTGGCGCCCGTCAAATTAAAAATCATGTCCGAAAAACAGGCCGATCAACGCGCCGAAGAGCTGTTGGCCGAAGTCGGATTGCCCGACAAAGCCGATGTTTACCCCGCAATGTTATCGGGCGGTCAACGCCAGCGGATCGCGATTGCGCGGGCTTTGGCCATGAATCCGGACGTGATGCTGTTTGACGAACCGACTTCGGCTTTGGATCCCGAAATGGTCGGCGAAGTCTTAGAGCTTGTCCGTCGCCTGGCGCAAAAAGGCATGACAATGGTTCTGGTCACCCATGAAATGGGCTTTGCCCGCGAAGTCGCCAACCGCGTGATGTTTTTTGATGAAAAAATTATCCGCGAAGAAAATACGCCGCAGGAAATATTTTACAATCCGCAAAGCCCGCGGCTGAAGGAATTTTTATCAAAAGTGCTGAAATAGCTATTGTTTTGCCCGTGTAATCCCGCGATTGACAACGCCGATGAACAAAGCCAGCATAATATAGCTGCTGATACATTCGAACGATACGATGATTTTAGCAAACGGCGTCAGCGGTACAATATCGCCAAAACCGACCGTTGTCACACAAATAAAGGTAAAATAAACGGCGTCCAAAATACCTTCAATGCCGGGTTTAAAGTTAAAAGCCTGCCCGGCGCCGAAAAAATCATGCAAAAAAGAAACCGTTAAATTCAAAACGATAAAGGCCGTAATTAAAGAAATAAAAAAAGCGGAAAAATTAAACATATCGTCTTTTGTCAATATTTTATCCGGCGCCAGATAAATCCACAGTTCGCGCATAAAGTTGCGCAGATTGGCCAGTGTCACGTACATAACGGTTAAAAAAACGCCCAAAGCAACCGTTTGCGATCCGGCGGCATAAATCGTCAACAACCCGCAAAAAAAAGATATGCCCAAGACTTTGTTTTTATTTTTATAACGTGCCGCAGACATTTTGCGTTTCATCAGCTTAAAGAACAACGCCGTGACGATACAGCTCAGCACGCCGTTGACAAAAGGCAGCAAAATATAAAAATAAACATGATAATCCGGGGCGAAAAAAAATGCGATCTGCCTGGAAAACAAAGACAAAATCAACAAAGAAACCAAATAACACGGATTAAAGCTGTTTATGCCGACAGCTTTGAACGTTTTCATAAAACCTGATGAAAAAAACTGATTAAACGACACTTTTTTATCCCTTTCTTTAAACTGACAGTAAGATCCGATTTTTTTTCGGTCAATGCGGGAAAAAGGCGATATTCGATCAAGACATAAGATTTCGTTTATGCTACACTGGCTTCTGTTTTCAGCGGAGGCTGCTTATAAATGTCTTTTGAATTTTTACCGATTCACACCCGTTTGGTTCGTCCGCCGCAGGACGATATTTTTGATATTCTGGATTCTCTGCCCGCCCTGCAGGAAAAGGATATCCTTTTTATTACCTCAAAAATCCTGGGCATTCATCAGGGACGCTGCGTGCCCTGCGCCGGCACGGATAAATCGGAACTGATCAAACGGGAAGCCGATCGCTACTTGTCCTATACTCACCCCGGCGGTTTTAACGTCAATCTGACGGTAACGGACAATGTCCTGATCCCGGCAGCAGGCATAGATGCCAGCAACGCCGACGGTTATTATGTCATGTGGCCGAAACAAACCGACAAGCTGTGCGCCGAAATCAGGACTTTTCTGTGCCGCAAGCATAAACTGAAAGACTTGGGCGTTGTTTCAACCGACAGCCATACAACACCTTTGCGTTACGGCGTCACGGGCATTGCAACCGGTCTGGCCGGAATAGAACCGTTAAAAGATCTGCGCGGACAAAAGGATCTGTTCGGCCGCGAATTGGCCTTGACGCAAGTTGATCAGGTTGACGCTTTGGCAGCCATGGCCGTTTTGTTGATGGGCGAATCCGATGAATGCACGCCGATCGTGTTGTTGCGGGGGTGGGATAAAATTGTTTTTAACGAAAACGGATCCATGCAGGACTTTAAAATCAGTCCGCAAGATGACCTGTACACGCCTTTATTATCGGTGATGCAATGCAAATAACGCTTTTTGCCGCCATATCCGCAAACGGATTTATCGCTGATGAAAACGGAAACGGTGACTTTTCCAGTCCCGAAGATAAAAATCATCTGCGCTCCTTTTTAAACAGCAAAGCGTGCGACTGTTTTATCTGCGGACGCAAAACGGCCGAAGAATTTCAGGATCGGTTAAGCTCTAAACCGTTGTTGATTTTGACACACCAAAAAAAAGAAAACACGGACAACAGAATCTATTTTTCGACATTGGATGAACTGGATCGTATTTTAAAGGCAAAAAATCTGTCTGATCCGACCCTTTTGGGCGGGGCGGAGACTTATTCGTTTTTTTTGGAAAACGGATATGTCGACCGGATTGTTCTGACAACGGAAAACGTTCGGTTTAATGCCGGGAAAAGTTTGGATCTGCAGCGTTTTAGAAATGACTTCTTTTTTAAAAAAAGAAGCCGACTGTCCGAAAAAACAACCGTGTCTTTTTATCAAAGAAAAAAACCCCGAAAATAATCGGGGCTTTTTGTTTTAAAATGAGTATCTGAACACGGCCGTCAGCGTATGTGATGTATAATCGGGTCGCCATTCCAGATTGTAACCGGCGGAAATGTCCACGTGTTCGCCCAGCAGGTAAGCAACGGAAGCCCCCAATTCAACGCCCAGCGGATCAAAATCATCGCCTTTGACCGTATAGACGCTGCCGTTGGGCAGATTGACAACGGCATCTTCGCTTGAAGAAGTCAGATCATACGTCAAAGCGCCCGAAAATTCACTGTGCCATAAAGAGTTATTCTTTTGCGCAAAGTCGTAATTAAAACGAGTTTCGGCAACAAACGTCAGAACGTTTGTCGAAATGCTTGAAATATCCTGTCCGATTTCGTCCTGATGCGCATCACGATCGGCGGTAACATACCGCAATCCGACAGCCGGCGTCCATTTTTCCAGATCTTTTCCGAACATCACCGAAGCCCCGAAAGACGATCCGTCATAGGAATCCGAAAGTATCATGCCGGATAAGTCTTTGTCTTCTTCATAGGTTAACGAAGTCATGTTCAAAACTGTGCTGACAAACCAATCGGCGGGTTTGTACATACCGTACAGGAAAAACGAATCCCCGGTAACGTCTGTTTCGCGCTGCAACGTATCCAACGATGTCGTTGTCGAAGCATACCCAATTCCGACGGCAAAGACATCAAACAGCAACGCATCGGCACCAAAAGCAAAACCGTTCGTATCACCGGAAAATCCGTCCGGTTCGTCGGCAGACAGATAATCCGCGGTATTATAGAACGTTTGCGCCCACATACCGAATTCTTTGGGCTGCGTATAGTTGGTTTCCCTTTTTGCCCATCTTCTGCGTTCGGTTGTGACTTCGGCTGCCTCCGGACTGCGGGGATCGACACGACGGCGATAGGCCGGACGCGGTCTGGGCACAGGACGATCATCCTGATCATAATATCCGGCACGGCGATAATAATCCTGCGCCCGCATGAAACGAGAACGATACGGAGATCCGCCCGAACGACCGTACATTTTCTGGATTTCCCGGTATGTTCTGGACGAACTGCCCATAGACCCCATCAGACCGTTCAAACGCGCGGACAACGTGTTTGAGATTTTAGACTGCAACGCAATCGGCTGGCGTGTCATCGCGCCGGTAACGTCCGGAGCAACAGCCGTCAACGCGTTCAGATATGCTCCTGATCGGCCTGTTCTTTGAGATAAAGCGTCCAGATGTTCGGCAACATCAAAAATCTTGGTACCGTATTCAAACAGTTCCCCGTCCAGAAAAGCTTCTGCCGTGCCGATTTGATTTTGATTTCCTTTTTCTTCCTCGGCTACCTGTCCGCCGGTGGACGTCTGAACCAAACGGTAACATAATCCGCTGCCGTTTGTACAGGTTGCGGGCGTTAGTGAATAGCGGTTATTCTCAAAATTAAACTTTCTGACAACTTCGCCTTCAACCAACTGGAAAACAGATCCTTCTTCTGCCGTCTGCACGCCGTAATCAATTGTCAGATCCAATTTGACGTTATTGTTGATAATCAATGTACCGCCGTTCAGAATCAGCCTGCCGTATCCCGTATTGTTGACATTCCCCAGTTCATCGGTTGCTTCCCGAGAAATACGCATAACGAAATTTGAATTATCATTAAACGTAAAATCACCGACATCAATCGTTAACGCATTGACGTCTATATCCAATGTCCCGCCGGCAGACACATCACCGTTTGCCAAACTTGCGTCATTTCCGAAAGCAGCCGTTCCCGCCCCGATATGCAAAGCCCCCATATCGGCCGTATCGTTAAAATATACGGATCCGGCATTCGAAATCTTCAGCGAATTGATTGTCGCCGCCAGATTAAATTCCGCTCTGCCGTCTGCAATCAGAACTTCGTCAATTTCAGCTTGGCCTTCAAACACGGCTGAAGCCGAATTTAAAATCAATGACGTAAAGTCCGTTTCGGACAAAAACCTCAAAGAACCGTTACCGGCACTGATAACACCTTGGAATTTTTGCGCATTTTCGAATGTTGCTCCGGCCTGGCCTTCCAGCTGCAACTGGGAATTCTGTGCACCGGTCAGTTTTCCGATCCCTGAAAAATCGGATTCAACGGCAACCGTTACGCCGTCCGAAATATTAATGGTTCCTTCGACCGAAGAATACTTTAACGATCCGATTTGAGAATCACCGACAAAATCCAAAACACCGGTGCCGATCGTTACGCCGGCCAGACGTCTTGTTCCTTCGGGGATAGTGGTGGACAATTCCACATTACCCGATCCGGCAATCAGGAAACCTTCGCCGAACACGGCACCGATTTCGCTGCCGCCTTGGGTAATATGCGTTACATTGATTGTCTTGCCGGGGGCTATTTCTATATGACCGCCATCATTAAAGGCCAATGTCCCGATACTGATATCATTTGCGAATTTTGCATCACCGCCGGAAACCTTCAGCGTTCCCAGATAAGAAATCGGCGCATTAAATTCCGACCCTGTCTCTTTCAGATTCAAAGTACCGTTCCCGGTAATTTGATTTGTCCCTTTGGTTATAATTGAACCGACCGTTAACGTTTTTCCGTCCGCAATATTCAGAACCCCGCCGTTGCCGTCGGCAAAATCAATTGCCCCGATTTCCGCATCTGTCTGAATATGTGCCGTTCCCGTACCGATTTTGATCAATCCGTTAAAAGCGTCTCTCATTGCAAATATGCCGGAAGAATTGCCGCTTAACAGTAAAGTTCCCGCTCCCGTCAGCCGGTTGTTTTCGTTTACCGTAATGTTATTTGTAATCGTCAGTACGGGTGAACCGGCAGGACTGTTCGAATTTTCGCCGATTTGCAGCGTGCCTCCGTTTTCATCAAAGACAACCGATGACAACACCGTATCGGCCGTTAAATGCAATGTCCCGGCAATATCCGCCTGATTAGCCGACCCGCCCGCGAAATTTAATGTTGCTCCGTTTGTAACGGAAATCGTCCCTTTAAGAGTCGAAGCCAACATTGTCGTTGACGTACCTGAAGCAGAAGAAAGATTGTTTAAATTATTCAAAAAACCGTTCACAGTGACATTTCCGGCCAGCTCTAACGTTCCGTCCCCCGTAATAACGGAAGATACCGTGCTGCCCAGAGTATTGGAAGAAACTTTTAAAGCCGCGCCGGTTCCGATGACCAGTTGCGCGTTATCCTCCAAAATCAGTCCGTCTTTATTCTCTCCGACGCCCGTTGACGTATTGATGATATACGCCGTTGCTCCGTTTTGAACCGTTAAATTAGTCAGCCCCTTTAAATCAGAAGCAAATGATCCCGAAGCTCCGGTTCCGGACAGAATCAATTTTGTTCCGCCGATGCTGTTGCCGGCGCCAACGGTGATGTTTCCGGTTACAGTTGTAGTGTCTGATAAATTCAATGTTCCGGCATCGTCAGAATTAAACGAAACATTGCCTATGGTCGCCCCGTAAATATTAACCGTTCCCGACCCGATTTTTAAATTCGCCAAAGACTGAGAGTCGGAGTTTTTAAATGTACCGTCTGTTTTTAAAAACAATGTGCCCGTTCCGTAAACGGCTGTATCATTTTTACCGAAAACATCACCAACGGCCAAAATTCCGTTATTAATAACGACATTTGCCCCTGAACCGTTTATGGTAAATTTATCAATCTGCGATTCACCGGCGTAATTAAATGTAATCGTTCCGTTTGCGGCGCCAAAATTCAAAGCGCCCAAATTCACCAAACCGCCGAAAACGGATCCGTTTCCGCTAATCAGGTTCAAAGTACCTTCACCCTGAACAATATTTCCAGCATTTGTTATAATATTGCATGTTGCATTCTCGCAACCGTCGGACTGATCGCTTAACTGCAGAGTTGCCTTCGCGTCAATCTGCAAAACACCGCCTTTGGTTGAACTGAATTCAATACTGCCCAATCTTGTGACCGAATCACCGGTAATCGTTGCCGTTCCCGTACCGATTTTCAAACCGCCCAACCACTGAAAATTACCGGACGAACCGCCGCTGAAACTGATGCTGGTATTATTTAATAATTCCAACGTTCCTTTGCCGCTAATTCCGCCGGATCCCGAAATGACGTCACCGGCCATTCCGCCCTTTGCATCCAGAGCCAGCGTCCCGCCTTCTTGAATATCAATATTTCCCAAATCATTGTTTTCAAACTTTAAAATATTAACTGTCAGCACACTGCTGCCAATCTCTAAAGTTGTTTTATTATTGCCGGTAAAAATCAACGTCCCGATTGTATCGGTCCTGTTCTGAGACGTCAGTCCCGCATACTCAACAGTGACGGCATTTTCTGATCCGTCAAGGACAACCGTTCCGAAATTATCAAACTGCCCGTTAAACGTTAACTTATTCGTCACCCGCAGCGTTCCCGTTCCGCTCAGCTTGCTCCAGACCGAAGAAGTGCCGTTGATGGTTCCCTCACCGACCTGCAATGTTCCGTTAACATTTAATTGCGAACCAAAATACGTCGTTAAATTATCTGCGTTTAAAGAGGCGCCTTCGGCAATATTCAATGTGCCGATGGCTTCACTGGCATTTCCCAAATATACCGCTTTAAAATCCGAATTTCCCGCATTGAAATTAACCGCTGACCGAATAACCGTCAGATTATTCAGATCCACCCCCTGGGAGGTATTAAAATCAATTTGCGCCCCGGTTTGTGCTTCAACGGATAAATTTGGGCTGCTTAATCTGGTCGATTCATACCCGGCCTCATCATCAAAAGTCATCAAAGATCCGGCGGCATACAGCTTTCCTTCCGATGATGTGACGACAAACTTAGATGTATTTTTAATACTGGCGTCTTCTGCCAACGTTAAAGAGGCATCATCAGATGAATACGTAATCGTTGATCCGGAAAAAAGCAGACTGTTGACATGCAGAGCCGCATAAATATTCATTGAAGCCCCGTTCGTCAAACTGACGGATTCCGCGTTAACCGAAGAATTAATGGTAATGCTCCCGCCATTAGCCTCTAATCCGGTCAGCAGGGTATTTCCTGAAAAAATTGCATTGCCGCCGTGAACCTTAATCGTACCGAAGTCCAGTTCGAAAAAGGTCGCATTGGCGCTATCCGTTAAATCCAAAATCCCCGCCCCGGTTAATTTTGTTCCATTGGACATTTTAAAGTCTTCTTTAACCGTCAGCGTGCTGCCCGATTGAATATCAAGCGTTCCGGATCCGGAACCGAACGTAAAATAATTAACCGTGGACGATGCCGCCAGCCTCATTGCCCCGCCGGCCAGATCCAACGTTCCTGTTTCCCAATTAATTCCCGAAGAAATCGTTATTGTCGGTGAAGAGGTGTCTTCTCCTAAAAAGCTGATTGTTCCTTCTCCCGAAAAAGTAAACGGCGTATATGCCCCTTGCTCAAAAGAAATACTGCTGCCTTTAAACAACAAGGTGCTGCCTGATGCAATATTATATTGCCCGCCGGAAATTGTCAGAGCTTGATTACGTTCAGCCGAACCGATTGTTGCCGTAACGGATGAGCTGACATTAAAGATGCCGTTTCGAACATATATTGAACCGGTTCCGTTTTTCAGCATTAAAATTTCACCGTTTTTTTTGGAAAAATTAAACGTTCCGTAATTGATAATCAAATCCCCCGATGAAACAAACGATTGCGCTGTTCCTTTTCCGTCTTTTGAAACTACAACCGTATCTGCGGAAAATCCTTTGTATATTTGTATCCCGTTAGTTGTGCTATCATTAAATGTCCCGTTATCTATCGTCAGATTTCCGAAATATCCCCCTTCTACATAAGAAGGGGTAACCTTTGTACCGTCGACGTCTATTAGATTGACCGTCTCACCTTCACCCAGTTCGCCTTCCAAATAACTGGCAAAATCCCATATCTTGCCGGCATTGCCCGTGCCGTTAAAATTCAATACCGTATCGCCGTTGATCTGACTGATCGTTATGCCACCGTTTCCGCCCTGATAAAAACCGTCATTAATACTATACGTCTGATCCGTAAATCCGATCACCTGCCCCGGTTTTCCGTTTTCGGGAGTATTTGGTGTCTGCGCCGAAACCGATGATGACCAAAATGTCAAAGCTGTCGTTAAAAACAATAATTTTTTTAAATGTCCCATGGGGCGGCCTTTCCGGTTAGAAAATCTAAGCGTACACTGTCAACACGATAAAAGAAAAAAATTAAATAAGTGTGTAAAAATATATCAAAGAAGGGGCTGAAACCGCGCGGTAATTAAAAATTCGATATTGCCTTCCGGGCCTTTGATCGGGCTTTGGCAGATTCCCTTAACCGTCCAGCCGGGCAAAGTTTCCAACCATTTTCGAACTTGGTCGCATACACTGTCGTGCAACGCCGGATCGCGCACGACGCCGTTCTTACCGACTTGGTATTTTTCCACTTCAAACTGCGGCTTGATCAGCGCAATTAAAGAAGCACCGCTTTTTTTGGCAAAAGACAACGGTACCGGCAGCACGTTTTCCAGCCGGATAAAGCTGGTATCACACACGATCAAATCAACCGGTTCGGGAATTTGCGCCGCGGTCAGATATCGCGCATTCGTCCTTTCCAGCACGACGACGCGTTCATCGACACGCAGCTTTTGCGCCAGCTGACCGTAACCGACGTCAACGGCGTATACTCTGGCAGCGCCGCGGGACAACAGCACGTCCGTAAATCCCCCTGTCGAACACCCGACGTCCAGACAAACAAATCCTGCCGGATCAATTCCGGATTCGTCCAATCCTTTGACCAGTTTTAATCCTCCGCGCGATACCCACGGAAACTCTTTTCCTTTTACGCGCAGAATCGTTTCGGATTTCAACATTTCTCCGGCTTTGTCAATCCGCCGGGTTCCCGCCAAAACAACGCCGGCCATAATCAAAGCCTGCGCTTTGGCCGTATTTTCGGCCAGTCCCTGCTCCACCAGCAGAAAATCTGCCCGCTTTTTCATCAATTATCCGATCATTGCCGCAACGGCATTCGCAATTGAACGCGCGTTTAATCCCGCCAATTCGTACTGACGTTCTATTGTTGCCTGTTCGATAAAAGAATCCGGCATGGTAAGAAAGCGCACTTTTGTTTTTTCCAGCAAACCGTTGTTCGCCAGCCAGGTCATGATCAAAGAACCGAAACCGCCCTGCACGCCTTCTTCGACAACGGCCAGAGCCTGGTGCCCTTCAACCAGTTCGCGCAACAAAGCTTCGTCAAACGGCTTGGCGAAACGCGCGTCCGCCACCGTTGCCGAAATGCCTTCCAACGCCAGCATGTCCGCCGCAGACAAGCAGGCTTCCAACCGAGTACCCAAGCTTAAAATCGCCACGCGATTGCCTTCGCGCAAAATACGCCCTTTGCCGATTTTTAACGGTTCAAAATTTTCGGGCATGTCCGGCAAAACGCCTGCCCCGCGCGGATAACGCACCGCAGACGGCGCATCGTCAATTCCTGCCATCGTGGCCAACATTCTTTGCAGTTCTTCCTGATCTGCCGGAGCCATGACGATCATATTCGGAATCGGGCACAGCATTGCCAAATCAAACGCGCCGTGATGCGTTGCGCCGTCTTCGCCGACAAAGCCCGCCCGGTCTATTGCAAAACGCACGGGCAGTTTTTGCAAAGCAACATCATGCAGTACCTGATCATACGCCCTTTGCAAAAAGCTGGAATACAACGCGACAAAAGGCTTTATTCCTTCACACGCCAGCCCCGCGGCAAAGGTTACGGCATGCTGTTCGGCAATCCCGACGTCAAAGAAACGATCCGGAAATTTTTCGGCAAAAGTGTCCAGCCCCGTCCCTGACGGCATGGCTGCGGTAATGGCGGCAATTTTTTTATCCTGCTGTGCCAAAGCAACAATCGTGTCGGAAAAAACCTGCGTAAAGGTCGGACGCGTACTTTTTTTGGGGTGAAATTCCCCTGTTTCAATATCAAATCCCGTCACGCCGTGATATTTGGACGGCCATTTTTCCGCCGGCCCGTACCCTTTGCCTTTGTGCGTAACGACATGAACCAGAATAGGACAGTCTTCGCCCACATCGCGAATGTTTGTTAAAATCGGGATTAACTGTTCAAAACTGTGTCCGTCAAGCGGACCGACATAGTAAAATCCCAATTCCTCAAACAACGTTCCGCCGGTAACAAACCCTTTGGCATGACGTTCCGCCTTTAATGCCGTATTTTTGACAAACTGCGGCAACCGGGACGCCATATCCAGCGCGACCTGACGCAGGCTCATATACGGTTTGGAAGAAATCAACTGCGACAAATGATGACTTAACGCGCCGACCGGACGCGCAATCGACATATCGTTATCGTTTAAAATAACAATCAGACGGGAATTTTTTGACCCGGCATTATTTAAAGCCTCAAACGCCATGCCGGCACTCATTGATCCGTCACCGATCACACTGATCACATTGTTTTTATGATGCTGCAGATCCCGTCCCGCCGCCATGCCGACCGCCGCGGATATAGACGTGGAGCTGTGCCCCGCCCCGAACGGATCGTATTCGCTTTCGGATCGTTTTGTAAAACCCGATAATCCGTTCGCCTGACGCAGTGCCGAAAAACGATTTTTCCGACCGGTCAGCAGTTTATGTGCATAACATTGATGCCCGACGTCCCAAATCAGCTTGTCTTCGGGCGTATTAAAGACGTAATGCAAAGCGATGGTTAATTCCACAACCCCCAGACTGGCGCCCAGATGTCCGCCGGTTGAAGAAACGACGCGAATAATCTCTTGCCTGATTTCCTCTGCCAGATACGGCAGATCTTCCAACGGCAGATTGCGCACGTCCGCCGGAGATTTAATCGAATCCAACAACGGGAAATCAACCTTTCGATTTTTCTGTTCGTTTTCCGTTGTTTTTTTTCTTTTGCTCATGAACGGCGTTCCACGATAAAACGAGCCAATTCGCGCAACAGATCGGCTTTTTCGTCAAAGCATTCCAAAGAAGCGATCGCCTGATAAGACAAAGCGTCCGCCTGTTCCTTTGCTTTTTCCAATCCCAGTAAAGAAATAAACGTTGCCTTGTGCGCGTCCAAATCTTTACGTACGGCTTTTCCCATCGAATCCGCGTCGCCTTCCACGTCCAGGATATCATCGGTAATCTGAAAAGCCAGACCGATATCGCGCGCATAATCTTTTAAGACTTGCCTGTCTTCATAAGACGCTTTGCCCATAATTGCGCCGGCTTCACAGGCGAAAGCAAACAAGCGCCCCGTTTTCATCTGCTGCAAACGGATAATGCCGGGCATATCCATGTCGTCCATCTGTTCGGCCAGAATATCCAGCATCTGCCCGCCGATCATGCCGTTCATGCCGGCTGCTTTGGACAATTCGGCAATCAGCTGACAGCGCACGGCCGGTTCAAACAGGCATTCGTCCGCGGCAATCACGCCGAAAGCACGGGTCAGCAGCCCGTCACCGGCTAAAATAGCCGTCGCTTCGTCAAATTTTTTATGGCAAGTCGGCTGTCCGCGACGCATATCGTCATTGTCCATCGCCGGCAGATCATCATGAATCAGCGAATAACAATGCACCATTTCCAATGCCACGGCAACGCGCAAAGCCCTGTTTTTTTCAATACCGAACAATTCGGCACTCTGCATAACCAAAAAAGGCCTTAAACATTTTCCGCCGGCCAGAACGGAATAACGCATTGCCTCTATTACGCGGCGTTCCGGCGTATTCGGCAAAGGAAGCAGTCTGTCAAGTTCGGCCGCGACTTCGGCAGCGGTTTCTTTGATGGCGGCAGATAAGTTAGGCATCGGTTTACTCCATTGCAGCAGGGGTGAATCCAACGGCTTCTCCGTTTAAAGAAGCCGTAATCTGATCTATTTTGGAACGGGCGTCCGAAAGCTTTTTTTCACAATGGCGGCGCAGCAGCATACCGCGTTCATAAAAATCAATGGCTTCGTCCAGCTTAACCTTTCCGGTTTCCAGCCGGCGAACGATATCTTCCAAAGCGTTCAGCGCTTCTTCAAAGCTCATTTTTTCAATAGCTTCCGCCGTTTGTACGCCGCTTTGATCATCGCTTTGTGTGTCGCCCATTCTTTTTTCCTTTAAAAAAAAATCAAAAACTTTCTTTAATTTTAAGCACTAATCACGCCCGCAGGTCAAAGATTTTTTTATACTTTTGTTGCGGTTTTTCCGCGTTCGCAAACAGCCGCCTTAAAAATTTCCGGCGGTTTTATGCCTTTTTTCCACAAACGACGCTGTTTATACAGCTGTTTCCACATATATTTGGAATCAGGCCAACGCTTGTGCACCCACAGCCATTGGGTCGGATCGTCCCGAATCCAACGTTCCAAAACATGATTGGCTTTTTCCATAAAGCGGCGGATATCTTCTTCGTTATTGCCGGTTTTTTCAATTTTTAACGGTTCTTCCGCCGTTAAGCGGAAATGAGCCCCTGTCAACCGCTGGGAACGCACGGGCAAAGCCGGATAATCGTGCTTTAAAACCAACGAAGCCAAAGACGGCGTCGTCATAACGGGATAACCGAAAAAATCCACCGCTATGCCTTCGTTCATTTTCTGATCAATCAACAACGCAAAATGACCGTTTTTCCGCATCAGATCGACAATCTGGCGAAAACCGCCCATGCCTTTGGGAACCAAAACGCCCGGTATTTTCTGGCGAAAAAAACGAAACAGCCATTCCACATACGGATTATTGGCCGATCTGTAAATCCGGTGCAGCGGTATTCCCAATTTGTTGCCGACAATTGATGAAACTTCCCAATTCCCGATATGCGCCGAAAAGAAAATACCGGCGCGCCCGTCATCGCGCAAAGCCTCGCAACGTTCAAAATTGACGAACTCGATACGATCTTCATAATGAACGGACAGCTGACGCAAATGAGGATATTCGACAAAAGTGCGCACCAGATTATCCCACATTCCCACGACAATCGCGTCAATTTCGGCCGGCGTTTTTTCGGGAAACGCTTTCATTAAATTATACCGGGCCACCCAGGAAATACGCAGACGCGGGCCGACATGGCGTCCTAAAAAACCGCCCGTGCCGGACGCCCAATCCAACGGCAACAAACGAAAAATACCGCAAAAAAAGATCGTTCCGATCAATTCCAGCGGATAACGGGTACACATATAAATACCCCGTTTAATTTTTCTTTTCAAAGATCTGTTCACGGCTTTATTCCGTTATTTTCTATGCAACGCCGACAACAAAGCACACATCGCATCGGGCGTATCCCAAACCATATAGGCATCAACAATTTGTACATGCGGCAAAAAACGCGGAGCAATCCGCACACCGTCCTTAGACGTTGTAACCAAGACGGCTTCTTGTTTATCTGCCCGGGCAATCAGATCCGTCATATCTTCGTCCGTATAGGGATAATGGTCTGAAAAGGCCTGCGTTTCCACCACTTCACAACCATAATCTTTCAGCATTTCAAAAAATTTATCAGGATATCCGATCCCGGCAAAAGCAAATACTTTCTTGCCGGACAGCTGAGCAATTTTTGCCACGTCCTGTTCAATATGCGTTCCGATAAACGGCAAAGACATAAAACGTTCGTCAATCCATTTTTTAACGCCGGCTTTATCTTTTCCGACAACAACAAACGCATCGGCACGTTGCAGGCCGTCTTCCACCGGTTCGCGCAAAGGTCCCGCCGGAAAAACTTTGGCGTTTCCGAAACCGTAGCGTCCGTCAAAAACGGCAAAAGACAAATCCTTTACCAACTGCGGATTTTGAAACCCGTCATCCATAATAATCACGTCCGCTCCGATTTTTTCAGCCGTTTTTGCCCCGCGTGCCCGATCCGCATCAACGATCGTCGGCGCCACACGTGCCAAAAGCAACGCTTCGTCCCCTGTTTCCTTGGCCGTATGCTTGTCCAAATCGACCAAGACGTTGCTTAATCCGCCGCCGTAACCGCGCGTTAAAAACACAGGGCGCATACCGTTCATTTTAAAATATTCGCCGACAGATACGGCCAGAGGCGTTTTACCCACGCCGCCCATGACCAGATTTCCGATACAGATAACGGGAATCTTAGAACGATACGATTTCGTGTTTTTCAGTTTTTGATGAACGCCCCATGCATAAATCCTGCCCAGCGGAGACAGTATTTTGCTTAAAAACGTATTTTTCTTTTGCCAGAATTTCGGAGATTTTAACGGCATATCCCCCTCTATTTACGATCGGTTAAATAATCGGCCAGTTGCGGCATTAAACGATCCAGCACGTTTGATTCCGCCAAGGCAAAAGCCTGCGCGTTTTTTTGTTTTTCCTCAAGCAATTTTTCTTCCGTCAGCAAACTGATCAAAGCCTGCGCCAGTTCCGATTCGTTTTCGGCAACAAACAAAGCATCGGCCTCTTTTGCTCTGGCAACGATTTCGCGGAAGTTCATCATGTATTGTCCGCACAAAATCGCTTTTCCCAACCGCGCCGGTTCAATAATATTCTGCCCGCCGAACGGAATCATCGATCCCCCGACAAAAGCCGCCGCCCCCAAACGATAAAACAATCCCATTTCCCCGATCGTATCGGCCAAATAAATATCCGTTTGCGGCTGAATATCTTCTTTGCGGGACCGCCGTGCCACGTTCAATCCGGCTTTTTTAAAAATCTCTTCAATTTCATCGGCCCGGTTCGGGTGGCGCGGCGCAACAACCGTTAAAGCGTTTTCGACCTTTTCCTTCAGTGCTTTATGCGCATACACGACCACGCTGTCTTCGCCCGCATGCGTACTGCCCGCCGTCCAACAGGGTCTGCCTTTGATTTGTTCCTGCATACGCTGAAGTTCGTCTTCGTCAACCGGTAACGGCGCCGCGGCAAATTTAATATTGCCGACACAGGCCGTATTTTTGGCGCCGATTGTTTTTAATCTGTCAGTGTCTTCCTGCGTTTGCCCAAAAGATTTAACGAACATTTCCTGAATTTGCGCACTGAAATGCGGCATTTTCTTCCATCGTTTAAAAGATTTGTCCGATACGCGCCCGTTGACCAGGATCAGCGGAATTTTCCGTTTGGAAATCACCGAAAGAATATTCGGCCAAAATTCCGATTCCAGCCACAAAACCAAATCCGGCTTCCAATAATCGACAAAACGGGTTACCTGCGCCATGCAATCAATCGGGATATATTGGTGAAAAGCCTTTCCCGTCAACCGTTTTTCCATCAACTGAGCCGATGTTACCGTCCCGGAAGTCACCAGGATATTAATGTCGGGATACTGTTCCTGAATTCTGGCAATCAAAGGCAACATGGACAACGTTTCCCCGACGCTGGCGCCGTGCAGCCAGACCAGCCGACCTTCCGGACGGGGTTTAGAGGCAAAGCCCATACGTTCGCCGAAACGATTTAAATCTTCTTTGCCGCGGGATTTGCGCACGGCCAGATAAGCGGCTATCAACGGATATCCGATGTATGTTGCCGCCCGATAAAGAGATACCGACATTAAATTCATTCTTGTGTTCCTTCCATGCGCAAGGGAAGCCGTTTTTTCAAACCGATACGCCGGTCGGCTTCCTCCGTTAAATCAATCAACCTGTCTTCCAACGTCCGGCGCCATTTTTCCACGCCGTCCCGATCCAGATCGGCCGGGATATAAATCGGTTCGCTGAATAAAACGATTCCTTTATTAAACAAAAACGGAAACAAATATTTATCCCACGTTTTCAGCACTTTTCCCCGCCGAACGGAATACGCCGACAAAACAATCGGTTTTTGCGACTTTTTTGCCAGCTGAATCAATCCTTCGGTCATTTTATACCCTGGTTTTCGCCCGTCGGGAGACAAAGCCACCACGTTTCCCGGCTTATTCAGCGTTCTGATCATTTCCAAAGCCGCAACGACGCCGCCGCGTTTCGACGAACCGTTAATCGGCTGAATCCCCAACCCTTTCATCGCCGAAGCCATAATCCGCCCGTCACGATGCAGAGAAATCAGCACGAACACTTTTTTTTGCAGTTTCCTGTTCAGCACCAAAAACATATCGGACATGGACCGGCCGTGCCAAAACGTAATAAAATAAGAAAGATCCCCGCCGACATATTCGTCGCGCAGGCCGTCCATGGACCAGCGGGACGTTTTGTAAACCAGCCAGACGTACCAGTACAGCAGCCGTCCGATCATCGTTTGAACAAACGCATTTTTGCCGATCCCTTTAAGTATACGTATTTTCCTGCGCATTTGTTTCATCATTTCCGGTTGAAAAACAGTGTTACTTTTTTAACCTACTACACGTTTATTAACAAGAGATAATCAAAAATATTATTTTCATTTTGACTTTGTTTTATTCCCTTTTACACTATATCTGGTTCACAAGAAGGAAAAAAAGATGATCCGCAAGATACTTGTCTGCCTGTTTTGCCTTGTTTTGCTGCCTTTGACTTCCTGTATCAAGGAAAAAAAAGGATCAAACGAAGATACTGCCGCGGCCGCACAGCCTCAGCCGCCGGGAAAGGTTTTGGATTATCTTTCTTTATCGGCGCATTTTCTGATCAATCAGCAGCAGCCGGACGGTTTTTTCAGATACGAATATGACTTTATTACCGGCAATTATTCCCACTGGGACAATGTCATTCATCAGACCCGCGCCGGATATACGCTGATACAGTATTATATCTTTTTAATCAGAAACAATATTGATTCTCAGCTGGCTTCCATTGTCTTGTCATCTGCGGTCAAGGCCTTGAAAGGATATGCGGATTCTTCCGTTGTTCACGGAAACATGCCGGGCAAACTGATTTCCTTTTATTATAACAAAAGCGGCATTTCCACCCCCGAAACACGAAAGATTTCACCGGATCATCGTATCCGGCGACTGGAGGCCGAAATTGCGGCAACAGCTTTTGCCCTCATGACCGAAATGTCATATTGGAGCGCCACCAGCAACAATACTTTTGCCGATGCACGAAAAGATTGGCGAAAAGCTTTGATTTATCATACGCAGCAGGCTTTAAAAACGCCGGCACAGAAAAATTCTTTTATGCCTCTGATCTGGCAGGCGTTTGCCATTTATACGCAGATTGATCCGTCCGACAAAGAAATTGCCGAACTGTTGCCGCAAATCGATGCCTATTTTATGACTTTGCCGCGGTATATGAGAGACGTCGAAGATTACACCTGGGATATGATTGCGGCCAATCAGCGTTATCAGACAACACGTCAGTTATCTTTCGTTAACTTTGCCGCACGCCAGACAACCCGGCTGTTAGAGGATATGTATACCCAGCACGATACCGGCATCAACAGTTGTTCGCTTTCTTTAGGATTGGTAGAAGCTTCGCTGATTTTAACCGGCAGAACCGGTGATTATGCCCGGATAGAACAAACGGCTTTGGGACGCAGCCAGCTGGAATATTACAGTTCTCTGAAATATACGATTTTGCCAAATCAAACCTGGATCACGTTGGGTCCCGGCCGTACGCTGCATTCCCAGGACTTTAAACGATTTGCCGGAGCCAGCGTTTTCGGCATGCATTTGCCCAGAACAAATATCGGCCTGGTTGAATTGTGCCTGCTGACCGGTATGCGTTTTTCCAACGAAGATATCAAAGAATTAAAACAAGGAAAGGACAAAGAATAACCTCTGTCCTTTCTTAAAATTTTATGATTGCTTCGGCGGCAGATCCGGCCCGGGCGGAAGTTGTTTTCCCGGCGGATTCAATACCGGTCGTTTAATTAGTTTTTGCGGCGCGGCCGGTGGCGGTTGTACTTCTTCAAATTCCGCATCACGGACATTTTCGTCACGATCCGAATGTTCTTCGGAATCATCACTGGCGCCGATAATTTTCAAAGCATCATCAACAACACGGATTTTAACAACGGAATTATCCCTGACTTCACCGTCCAAAATAGCCATTGCCAACGGGTTTTCCAATTCCCGCTGGATCAGACGTTTTAACGGACGGGCACCGTACATCGGTTCATAGCCCGTATCCGCCAGCCAGTTCAAAGCTTTATCGTCCAAATCAAGTTTGATATGACGTTCGGCCAATCGGTTATCCAGCCGCGCCAGTTGAATTTGAACAATGCCTCGCATATCCAAACGGCTTAAACGGCGGAACAACAAGATTTCATCAAGACGGTTTAAAAATTCGGGTTTAAAAGCCGCCTGCACGATTTCCATAACGGCCGGGCGAACTTTTTCGACATCTTCGCCGTCCGGCTGTTCGGCCAGAATTTGCGCCCCCAGATTTGAGGTCAAGATAATCAGAGTATTTTTAAAATCAACCGTATGTCCCTGCCCGTCCGTCAGTCGCCCGTCGTCCAAAACCTGCAATAAAATGTTAAATACGTCGGGGTGGGCTTTTTCGACTTCGTCAAACAGGATCACCTGATACGGCCGGCGGCGCACGGCTTCGGTCAAAACACCGCCCTGATCGTATCCGACATATCCCGGAGGAGCGCCCAGCAAACGCGCAACGGCGTGTTTTTCCATATATTCGGACATATCAATCCGCAGCAGCGCCGATTCATCATTAAACAGAAATTCCGCCAAAGACCGTGCCAGTTCTGTTTTTCCGACTCCGGTCGGCCCCAAAAACAGAAACGACCCCATCGGCCTGTTCGGATCCTGCAATCCGGAACGCGAACGGCGAACGGCATTCGATACGGCTTTTACGGCCTCTTCCTGACCGATCAGACGTGCCTGAATATGATCTTCCATATGCAGCAGTTTTTCGCGTTCTCCGGTCAGCATTTTATCAACGGGGATTCCCGTCCAGCGCGACACGACGGACGCAATCATTTCCGTTGTAACGTTTTTGCGCGCAGACACCTGAGCCGACGAGGCAAGGCTTTCCGCTTCTTTTAATTTCTTTTCCAGTTCCGGAATTTGTTTATAGCGCAGTTCGCCGGCCCGTTCATATTGCCCTTCGCGCAAAGCTTTATCCACCTCAATTCTGGCGGAATCCAGCTGTTCACGTAACTTTGCCGCACCGGCCAGCGCATTTTTGCTGGATAACCATTCCGCCGTTTTAGAAGCGGAATCTTCTTCCAGATCATGAATGTCTTTTTCCAGTTTTTCCAACCGCTCGACAGAAGCTTCGTCCGTTTCTTTTTTCAAAGCTTCGCGTTCGATTTTCAGCTGAACCAGCCGGCGGTCAATTTCGTCCAAAGCTTCGGGCTTTGAATCGATTTCCATGCGCAGCCGCGAAGCCGCTTCGTCCATCAGATCAATTGCTTTATCCGGCAGAAAACGATCGGAAATATAACGATTGGACAGCGTTGCCGCCGACACCAACGCGCTGTCCGAAATTTTCACGCCGTGATGCAGTTCGTATTTTTCCTTAATTCCGCGCAGAATGGAAATCGTATCTTCTACCGTCGGTTCATCAACGAAAACAGGCTGAAACCGCCGCGCCAAGGCCGCGTCTTTTTCAACATACTTTCTGTATTCGTCCAACGTCGTTGCCCCGATGCAGTGCATTTCACCGCGCGCCAAGGCCGGTTTTAACAAATTCGACGCGTCCATGGATCCTTCGCTGGCGCCGGCGCCGACGATCGTGTGCATTTCATCAATGAACAAAATAATCTGACCGTTGGCGGCTTCGATTTCTTCCAAAACGGATTTCAGACGTTCTTCAAATTCGCCGCGGAATTTCGCTCCGGCAATCAAAGCTCCCATATCCAATGCCAAAACTTTTTTATTTTTTAAGCTTTCCGGCACATCACCGTTGACAATACGCAGTGCCAACCCTTCCACAACGGCCGTTTTTCCGACCCCCGGTTCGCCGATCAACACGGGATTATTTTTCGTTCTGCGAGACAAAACCTGAATTGTTCGTCTGATTTCTTCATCGCGCCCGATCACCGGATCCAGTTTTCCTTCCTGCGCGCGCGCCGTATAATCAAGCGTATACTTTTTTAACGCTTTGTATTTTCCTTCGGCATTAACGGAGGTTGCTTTCCTGCCCTGACGCAAATCTTCAATGGCCTTGTTCAGACTGACGGGCGTTAATCCGCATTCCGTCAAAATGCGATGCACTTCCGTATTCGGAGCAATCAGCATAGCCAATAAAATACGTTCCACCGTAACGTATTCGTCCCCGGCTTTTTGCGCGATTTCTTCGGCCTGTTGCATAATTTTGCCGAATTGCTGATTGGGATAACATTCAACCCCCTGTCCGGATACTTTCGGCAGTTTATCAATAGCTTCCGCAACGTCT
Organism: uncultured Alphaproteobacteria bacterium; assembly: GCA_944393745.1. Classification (GTDB taxonomy): domain Bacteria; phylum Pseudomonadota; class Alphaproteobacteria; order CAAGCB01; family CAG-977; genus UBA11549. The sequence continues at coordinate 24,521 of CALYBD010000023.1, forward strand.
TTTTTGGCTTTTTTGGGATCCCCGCCGGCCGCTTTGATCAGTCCGGCGCACATTCCTTCGTTATCGTCCAGCAAAACCTTTAACAGATGTTCCGGTGTTAAAAACTGATTATCATTACGTTCGGCAACACCTTGTGCCGACTGAACAAACCCTCTGCTTCTTTCTGTAAATTTTTCTATATCCATTTTGTGCCTCTAGCAAAAAAATTCCCTACCTGATATAGGATCACCGCTTGTTTTTCACAAGAGGCCTTTCAGGTAAAACACTTTTTTTTAACGGATTAAAACAAGAAAATCAGGCTTCGGCTTCCATTGTTTTTTTGGCCGGCGGACGACCGCGACGCTTAACCGCAACGGCTTCGGCTTCAACAGGCTGAGGCGCTTTTTTGACCGGCGGACGACCGCGTCTGGGCTTTGTTTTTCCTTCCGCCATTGCCGAAACGGGAACGGACAGATCCATCTTAACCATTTCATTTAGATCGGATTCCACTGTTTGCGGTGCGGCAGGAATAAAAGAAACAACAACCGGCTCATTTATCACCTGTTCCGGTTCTGCCGGCAAAGAGGCTTGCGGTTCTTCAACGACAGGATTTTCCTGCACCGCCGTTTCAACCGAGACAGAATCCGCCGGCTGATTTTGCTGGACATAACGTGCCCCTTCGGCCGCAATGGCCAAAGCATTTAAACGCATATAATGATCTGCATGTTGCAGACAGCTTTCGGCCAACACGCGATCGGAAGACATCAGTTCTTTGGCGGCAGAAAGATACTTTTCCATCAATTGAAAAGCCGTTCCGCGAAGTCTGCCTGCCGGACCGATGCTGTCATAAACCGTATTTCTGGTCGGTCCGTTATTAAATCTGCGGTTATTGTTAAAGTTATTATGGCCGCGTCCGCGTGAACGTCCCCGAGGATTCATTCCCATGTAATCATACTCATCTTTGTTGAAATTAAAAAATCTGCCGCCGTTATTCCGGCGGAAACTCCTTTTATATTTGCTTAACCTATATGGCTTCCGACAATTTTTCAATATTTTTTTGTATTTTTACTCTTTTACTTAATAAAAAGCCGACAAACAGCGTGTTATTCCCCCCAAATCCGTCCCGAACGCATGAAATCGCAATCCGACCGAACAGACGATCTTGCGAACGTCTTCATGTTGTCCGTGACCGAATTCCGTAATAAACACGCCGCTTTTTTTTAACAAAGACGGCAGCGCCGGCGCAATCCGACGATAAGCGTCCAAGCCGTCCGAACCGGCAAACAACGCCTGCGGCGGATCAAAATCAACGACTTCCGGTTCCAGATTGTTTTTTTCCGATTCCGCAATATACGGCGGATTGGCAACAATCAGATCAAACTGCCCTAATTCCTGTGTCCACCCGGGCAGATTCCAATCAGCCGCAACAGCTTTAAAGCGCTGCGAGAATCCGTTTGCCGCAGCGTTTTGTACCGCAACGGCCAAAGCCCGTGCGGAACTGTCCAACCCGACAGCTTGCGCATTGATAAACTCGCACAGCAACGCCTGCGCCAGACACCCCGATCCCGTTCCCAAATCCAGTATGCGCAAGGACAAAGAACGATCCTGAAAAATTTTCAACGCCTCTTCTATCAGCGTTTCGGAATCGGGACGCGGGTCCAGAACATCTTTTGTTACCGTAAAATCCAACCGCCAAAATCCGCGCGTCTGCGTAATTTTTGAAACAGGTTCGCGTTTTAAACGGCGAACGATAAAGCCGTTTAACGTATTCAACTGATCCGGTTCGATTTCAAAATCGGGATTCATACGCAGGAAAACAGGCGCTTTGCCGATTGCGAATGCGACCAAAGCTCGCGCGTCGGCCGCAGGTTCCGCAATACCGGCGGTTTCAAAACGAGCGGTCAAATCAGGCAAAAGATCTTTTATACGCATTTATTCCCCCTGAACGAACAACGCAGATTCGAGCATCGGAAACGACCGTACAGATGCCCCATTCCAAAAACCGGATTGATTTTAGGGCGGCAGATGAAGGAAGAACCGGCGCGCAGAAGCGCAAGCGTACTTTGGCGTACGCGCGCATTCGAGCACCGGAAGCGACCGTACAGATGCCCCATTCCAAAAACCGGATTGATTTTAGGGCGGCAGATGAAGGAAGAACCGGCGCGCAGAAGCGCAAGCGTACTTTGGCGTACGCGCGCATTCGAGCACCGGAAGCGACCGTACAGATGTCCCATAAAATCAATCCAACTCGGACAAGCGGGAAAGCTGATCCTCAGTAATCAACGCTTCGATAATCTCGTCCAAAGCCGTTCCGTTCATGACCTCGTCAATTTTGTACAGGGTCAGATTGATGCGGTGATCGGTTACGCGGCCTTGCGGAAAATTGTATGTGCGAATACGTTCCGAACGGTCGCCGGAGCCGACCTGATTTTTGCGGTCAACGGCGCGTTCTTTGTCCAGTTGTTCTTGTTGCATGTCATACAAGCGCGAACGCAGAATACGCATGGCGCGATCTTTGTTTTTAAACTGCGACCGTTCGTCCTGACAGGCAACGACGAAACCTGTCGGAATATGCGTGATACGCACGGCGGATTCTGTTTTATTGACGTGCTGGCCGCCGGCGCCGGAAGCACGATAAACGTCTATTTTTAAATCTTTTTCATCAATTTTCAGATCGACTTCTTCGGCTTCGGGCAGGACGGCAACGGTTGCCGCAGAGGTGTGCACTCGGCCGGAAGATTCCGTTTCGGGAACGCGTTGAACACGGTGGACGCCCGATTCAAATTTTAAACGTTCAAAAACGTTTTTGCCCGAAATACTGGCCGAAGCTTCCTTATACCCGCCGATGCCGGTATCGTTGACGGACAGCATTTCAAATTTCCAGCCCTGCACGGCGGCGTAATGTTCGTACATACGAAACAGTTCGGCGGCAAACAAAGCGGCTTCTTCTCCGCCGGTGCCGGCGCGAACTTCCAAAATCGCATTTTTTTCATCAACGGCATTTTTGGGCAGCAGCAAAATTTTTAACTGTTTTTCCAGTTCGGGCAAGCGTTCTTTGGCCGCATAAATTTCATCATGCGCCATAGAGCGCATTTCATCATCCGTTTCGGGATCGTCCAACAAAGCTTGGGCTTCGTTCATATCCGACAAGACTTTTTTATAGGCCTGTATGGCCGCGACAACGTCTTTGAGCCCCGCGAGTTCTTTGGAAAGTTTGACAAACGTTTCGCCGTCAACGTTATCGCCGGAAACCAGCAAAGCTTCCAGTTCTTCGTGACGGGCTAAAACGGTATCCAGCTTTTCCTCAAAACTCATATTTAACTCCTCTGCTGTTCCTGATATTTTTGCATAAAGGTATTCAGTTCGGCCGTATTGACTTCATTTTGATCGCCCGAATCCAGATCCCGGACGGTGACAATTCCTTTTTCATATTCGTCAGAGCCCATAATAACGGCCGCGCACGCATTGATTTTATTGGCTTTTTTCATACGCTTGCCCATATTGCCCGAATAGGCCATATCGACGATAAATCCGTTTTGGCGCAGGTTATGAGCAATCTTCATAATCGGCAGCAAAGTATCGTCGCCGACGGGGATAACGGCAATCGGCCGCGGTTCCGCCGGCTGTTTTCCCGTTTCCTGCAACAACAAAGACAAACGGTCGATGCCCGCACCGAACCCGATGCCCGCGGTTTTGGGACCGCCCAGTTCTTCGACCAGGCCGTCATAACGCCCGCCGCCCAGAACCGTTCCCTGCGCCCCCAGAGAATCCGTAATAAATTCAAATACCGTATGGCGGTAATAATCCAGTCCGCGAACCAAACGAGGATTAACGACAAAAGGAATTCCCATTTCCGTCAGACCGGCTTTCACGCTGTCAAAAAACGCGCGGGAATCTTCATTTAAAAAGTCAATCATCGCCGGAGCGTTTTCAACGATTTTCTTATCCCCTTCGTCTTTGGAATCCAAAATACGCAGCGGATTTTTTTCTAAACGTGTCCGGCTGTCTTCGGACAATTGATCTTTAAACTGTTCAAAATAAGCGACCAACGCTTCACGATAAGCCGCGCGGCTTTCGGCGTCGCCCAGCGTATTCAGTTCCAAACGGATAAACGGCCGCAGTCCCAAAGCAGACAGAAAATCCCAAGCCAGACACAGCACTTCGACATCGGTTTGCGGCGCGGTTGCGCCCAAAACCTCCACGCCGACCTGATGCAGCTGGCGGTAACGGCCTTTTTGCGGGCGTTCGTAACGGAACATCGGCCCGGCATAAAACAGCTTGACCGGCTGATTTTGTTCCATGCCTTCGGAAATAAAAGCGCGCACAACGCCGGCCGTGCCTTCGGGACGCAGCGTAAAGCTTTCGCCGCCGCGATCCGTAAACGTATACATTTCCTTGGAAACGATGTCGGAAGTTTCGCCGACGCCGCGGGCAAAGACTTCGGTGGCTTCAAAAACAGGAGTCTGAATTTCGCCGAATCCGTAACGTTTGGCAAAATCCCTGGCCGTATTTTCCACAAACAAAAAAGCGGACAACTCTTTTCCGTAAATATCACGCGTACCGCGCGCCGGCTGTAATTTCATTTTGATTCTCCCGCTTTTGCGGCGGCCATTTTTTCGGCCAGTTCCGCAATGATGTCAACGGCGTTTTCCGCGTTGATCGGTTCTTTTTGTTCTCCGCCGACAAACAGCAAAGCTTTGCCGTTGCCGCCGCCGCACACGCCGATATCGGCTTCCCGCGCTTCGCCGGGGCCGTTGACGACGCACCCCATAACGGCAATTTTTAACGGTTCGGAAATGTGTTCCAGGCGAACTTCCAAAGATTTAATAACTTTCTCGACATCAATGCCGCGCCGCGCACATGTCGGACACGATACCAAACGCACACCATGATAACGCAGTCCGAGCGTGCGCAAAATTTCAAATCCGACCTTGATTTCTTCGGTCACGTCTGCCGTTAAAGAAACACGCAGCGTATCGCCGATCCCGTCCATCAGCAGCGACCCGATCCCCAGCGCCGATTTAACCGTTCCCGCGCGCAGGCCGCCGGCTTCCGTCACGCCCAGATGCAACGGATAATCGCATTTTTCGGCCAGCATGCGGTACGCCCGCATCGTCATTAAAGTGTCCGAAGATTTAACCGAGATTTTAAAATTAAAAAAGTCGTTGTCTTCCAATATCTTAGCATGTTCCAAAGCGCTTTCGACCATCGCTTCGGCGCACGGTTCGCCGTACTTTTCCAGCAAATGTTTTTCCAAAGAACCGCCGTTGACGCCGATCCGCATCGAACAGTTATAATCTTTGGCCGCTTTGATTACGTCGCGCACACGATCCGCGGAACCGATATTGCCCGGATTAATACGCAGACAGGCGGCACCGGCTTCGGCAGATTCGATGGCGCGTTTGTAATGAAAATGAATATCGGAAACGATCGGCACTTTGACCTGTTTGATGATTTCTTTTAACGCTTTGGTCGATTCTTCGTCCGGACAGGACACGCGGACGATATCCGCGCCCACCGCTTCCAGCGAACGGATCTGCGCTACGGTCGCCGCGACGTCCGCAGTCGGCGTATTCGTCATGGACTGAACGGAAATCGGCGCACCGTCACCGACGGCAACGGAACCGACATATATCCGTCTGGAACGACGGCGTTTAATTTCTGGCGATTTCATTTCTGACCTATTCTATCGTTTCAACAACTTTGGCGGCAAAATCATCGGGAATCAGAGCAATATTTGAACGCAAAGCCCCTTTAGGTCCCAAAGACTGCGTTAACTGTCCGTCGCAATATATTTCCAGTCCGCCGGCATTTCCTGTTTTTAAAAACAGCTCTTCGGGTTTATACGAAGACACCTGATAACGGTCGCCTTTATTCAGCAGGCGGGAAAAAATAATTTCGTCCTTGCGGGTAATTTCCACCCACGTTTCTTCAGCCGCGACCAAAACCAGACGAGGGTTATAATTTTTTTGTCCGTAAACGCGAACCGTCTGCACGGGCTGTTGTTCGGCTGCCGGCGAAACAACCGCTGCCGCGGACATCTGTTGATCCGAAGCAAACGATTCATTTAAATCCTCCGGCGTTTCCCGATATTCGGGCTTGACGGGAGGAACCGGCGGAACAACGGATTCGGTTGTCATATCGGCTGGCGTTTCCGAATCCAAAGCCGTCTTTGTTTCCTCTGCCTGAACCGGCAACGGATAAGATTGTTCGACAATGGTAATGGGTTCAACCTGTTCTGCTGCAACAACGACAGGCGTTTCTTCGTCTTCCGACAAAGAATGCCATATACCGTAAGCAGCCAGCAGCAAAACCAAAGAAATCAGCAATACTTTCGGTGCCGGCGTCATGTTTTCCGTTTCTTCTTCGGACAGGCTCAAAGCGTGTTTTTCATCTTTGTCCTGCGCAAAAAATTCCTGTTTATAACGCATGATAATATCTGCGGGATCCAATCCCAGATAGGCCGCATAGCTGCGGACAAACCCGTTGGCATAAGCTTCGCCCGGCAGTTCTTTGTAACGGTTTTCCTCCAATGCTTCCAAAAACTGGTAACGAATACACAGAAAAGACGCGATATCGCGCAAATCCTGTTTTTTTGCCAGCCGCGTCCTGCGCAACAAAGCGCCGACGGTTTCCTGCGGTTCTTCCGGCAAAACGCCGTTTGACTTATTTTCGTCCTTTTTATTCTGCGTCATCACTGTTTTCCTTGTCAGATTAAGCCGGGATACGCCCCCAACGGCGCAAAGCATCTGCCGCCTGCGTCACCAAATCATCAACAATCGCCTGAACGGGTTTTTCGTCTTTGACCAATCCGACGCTTTGGCCGGCCATCAAGGACCCGTTTTCGACATCGCCGTCAATCACCGCGCGGCGCAAAGCACCCCCCCAGAAATGTTCAATGGCCAGCTGAGCTTCTTTTAATTCCATTTCGCCGCGCTGATATTTTTGAATTGTCTCCATTTGGAATTCCATAAAACGGCGCGTTCCTTCATTGGTAATCGCGCGTACGGGAATCACCGGAAAGCGCGCGTCAATCTGAACGGTCGGTACGGCATCGCGTGCATTGGCGCGGATAAAAGCCTTTTTAAAATTCGGGTGAGCAATACATTCCGTCGCGCAGACAAAACGCGTTCCCAGCTGACAGCCGGCCGCGCCCAAAGCCAAAAAAGCAGCCATCATTTCACCGGATCCGATCCCGCCGGCAATAAAAACGGGAACATCTTTGACATACGGCAAAATTTCCTGAGCCAGAATATTCGTTGCCACCGGACCGATATGACCGCCGGCTTCGGTTCCTTCCAGAATTAACGCGTCCGCTCCGGATTTAATCAGCCGCTTTGCCAAAACCAAAGCCGGTGCAAAACACATGACTTTTATACCGGCCTGCTTTAATTTTTGTATAGCCTGTAGCGTCGGAATACCGCCGGCCAAAATAACGTGACTGACTTTTGAATCAATGCAAACATCAATCAGTTCATCTAATTGCGGGTGCATCGTAATCAAATTAACACCGAAACTGTTTTTCGTCAGAACCGCCGTCTTGGCAATTTCTTCTTTGAGTATTTCGGGCGGCATTGCTCCGCCGGCAATAACGCCGAAACCGCCGGCATTGGATATGGCCGAAACCAAATTATGTTCGGAAATCCAAGACATGGCGCCGCCCATAATCGCATAACGCGTATTTAAAAACGTGCGCCCTTTTTCCCAAAAGAAATCCAAAACTTCATCATTCGACAGCATTTTACTTTTCCTTATTTTCCAGATGAAAGGCATTATGCAAAGCTCTGACCGCCAGTTCCGCATATTCGGCGGCAATCAGAACACTGATTTTAATTTCAGAAGTGGAAATCGTTTGAACGTTAATGCCTTTTTCGGACAAAGCCTCAAACATTTTCTGCGCAATCCCCGTATGTGTGCGCATACCGACGCCGATCAGAGAAATCTTGGCACAATCCGAATCGGAAATCAGATTGTTATATCCGATCTTATCCTTGTTTCTTTCCAGTATGTTCAAAGCGCCGGACAAATCCGATTCGGGCAAGGTAAACGTCATATCCGTATGCGTCCCGTCGGGAGAATCGCTTTGCACGATCATATCAATACAAATATTGGCTTCGGCCATTGCATTAAAAACGGCGGCCGAAACGCCCGGTTTGTCCTGTACGCCGACCAGTGTGATTTTTGCTTCGTCCCGGCTGCACGTAATGCCGCTGATAATTTCTTTTTCCACAATATCCCTCTCATCGCAAATAGTCGTTCCGACCGGATTGTTTTCAAAGCTGGAAACAACACGCAGATTAACACGGTATTTCATCGCCAGTTCAACAGAACGCGTCTGTAGCACTTTAGCCCCGAGCGATGCCATTTCCAACATTTCTTCGTATGTAACGCGGTCAAGCTTTCTGGCATTTTTGACAAACCGCGGATCTGTCGTATAAACACCGTCGACATCCGTATAAATGTCGCATCTGTCGGCTTTCAACACAGCCGCCAACGCTACGGCCGACGTGTCTGACCCCCCGCGTCCCAAAGTCGTAATACGCCCCGATTCATTAACCCCCTGAAAACCGGCAACAACAGGAACCATTCCCGCCGCCAGACAGGCTTGCAACCCGTCCACGTCTATCTGATTAATCCTGGCTTTGGACGCGGAATCGTCCGTCAGAACGGGAATCTGCCAGCCTGTCCATGACCGCGCCGGTATTCCGACGGCCTGCAGCGCCATGGCCAACAGTCCGATCGTAACCTGTTCGCCGGTTGAAACGACGACATCGTATTCTTCCGGGTTATAATCAGGGGTTATTTCCTGACAATATTTTACCAGCTGATTGGTAACGCCGGCCATTGCGGAAACAACGACAACGACCTGATTTCCCGCATCGACTTCTTCTTTGACTTTCAAAGCAACGTTTTTAATGCGGTTTGTATCGCCTACGGACGTACCGCCGAATTTTTGTACAACAAGTCCCATAAAAATTTTGACCCAAGTCTGTGTGATACCATTTAGAACCGAGTATTCATACCTTAATATAAATAACAAAGCAAGCAATGCTTAAAAAAATAAGATATATTTTTTGTAAAAAATCGGTTACAAAGAGAAAAATTTTTTAAAAAAGGAAAAAATCATGGTTGTCAAATACGAAAAAGGCGCATCAGACGTCCGCCCGTGGGGAACTTGGGAAATTCTGGATACCGGAAACCGTCATACCGTCAAAAGGATTGTCGTTCATCCGGGACAGAAATTGTCTTTGCAGAGCCACGAATATCGTGACGAACACTGGATTATTACCGAAGGAACGGCTGCCGTCACCATTGACGACAAAGTCATTACGGCTGTTCCCAACACGCCTGTTTTTATTCCGGCCAAAGCAAAACACCGCATTGAAAACATCGGATCGGCAGATCTGGTTTTTATCGAAGTACAAACCGGCGATACCCTGGACGAAGAAGACATCGTCCGTTATGAAGACATTTACGGCCGCGTTTAATTTTTTCCGACGGCTTTGGCAAACGTCAGCAATCTGATTTCTTTTGCGCCGTTTTTAAGTAACACGCGGGCGCAGGAATCGGCCGTTGCACCCGTGGTAACAACATCATCAATCAAAACGATTGTTTTGCCTTTAACATTACGGCCATAGTCAAGAGCAAAAGCCTGCTTGACATTTTCGATTCTTTCGCGACGTGTGCCCTGTTTCGGGGTCGCTTTAATTCTTTTCAGCACGCGGGGATGCGACGGAACGGCACAGATTTTTGAAACGGCAGCCGCCAAAAGAGCCGCCTGATTATACTTTCTGACCAACAGCCTGGTCCAGTGCAACGGAACACAAGTCAACAGATCCGCCCCGTCCAAAACACTGCCGCCGGCATTAACCATCATGCGCGCCAAAAGCGGCGCCAATTCCGTTTTATCCCCGTATTTCAGCGCCAAAATCAGCTGTTTGCTGACTTCATCGTAAACAACGGCCGATGCTTTACCGGGCTGATGTGCGTGAATAAACTGCAGCCGGGAAAAACATTCCGCGCACAAAGCCCCCGGCGATTCAATCCTTTTGGCGCATACGGGACAAGTCGGCGGGAAAAAAGCGTTCAGCAGCGTATCCAAAAGCATAAAAGTCTGTCCAATCGTTAAAAATATGCTATAAAGTAGTAAGCTTTAAAATTAAAAGTAACGGAAAAATCCCGATGAAAAAACTGTTTTTATGTTTTCTGTCTTTAATAACGTTTGGCTGTTGCACCCATTATCCTCGTTACGGCATACTTCCGCCTTCCATTGCGGCGCTGTCCGTCCGGTTTATGGAACCGACCGAATGGAACGGCAAATTCGTACCGGCTTCTCAGGGTTGCCGTTTTCAGGGCGGACAGGGCAGTACGCCGGCATTGTACGTTTCCGGCATACCGCAACAGGCTAATCTGTTGATTTTGGAAATTGACAATTTGGACATTCCGTCTTTATCCGAAAACGGCGGGTTGGGGTCCATCGGATTTTACCACAACGGCGAATCTGCGGCCGTTTTACTGCCCGTTCCGGGGGAATCTTATTCTTTGCCCAATTTCGCATTCAAAGAAAAAGCCAACCGGGTCAACCCGACCAAGCCGTATCCTTATATGCCGCCCTGCATTGAAAAAAAACAACGTTACATGGCGACAATCAAAGCCGTAAAGCGGACAGGATCCTTTGATAAACAAAAAACCGAGCTGTTGGGAATCGGTGAAATCTATTTGGGAATTTATTAAAAGCTGAATTTTTCAATCGAAGGCATTTTGGCGTCTTCAATGGACATGTTGTCAAAATCTTCTGTTTCGATTGACAAATCCTCCAAAACCAGCGAAGCGTCCAAAAAAGACGGGGACAAATCTGCCTGTAACGTTGCCGTTACGCCGGGGACGCCCCACAGCATGGCCTGTTCATCATCAGGAACGTCATATTTCGTAATCAACAGCCGCAAAAATTCCTGACGGCGTTTGGTTTTAAAATAGTGTGCCTCATCAGTGGATCCCAAAGAATGATCGCCTTTGCTGACATAGCGGATACGATAGGCCTGATTTTGGGCAAACCGGCTGGCAAATTCAACGGTTAACGTTTCACGCAGCGGTTTGTTTTCAAAAACCAGACGGCTGGTATATTCACTGTTATTGTACCGGGCGATTTCCTGTATACAGCGTTTGCGTTCATCATATTTAAACAGCATCTGTTCCATGCACAGACGACGGTACTTCCATTCGTTCAGCGTCGGAATTTTACGATCCTGAAATTTAACGGAAAAACCGGCGGCCAAAGCTTTTTCCATTACTTCTTCCGGCGTCATTTTCAACCGAATGCCGGCGATATCAAAATCCAAAACATTCGTATCGGAGGCTTCGGTTCTTTTGGCGCGCATTTCAAACAAAGACAAATTTTCTTCTTTTTCGCTGGCTTTTGACCCCAGATCCGGCAACAAAGGCGGCGCTTTTCCCGATCCGAGCTGCGGCAAAGAAAGCGTCTGAATTTCACGAGGTCTTGAAACAGACAAAGAAAACGTCCGTTGCCTGGCGGGCGGCGAAGCAGCCGGAGCACCATCAGATGCCGGCGGCAGCTGTGCGGGCTTCGGTTGGGCTTGCGCGTTCAAAGCGGGAGCATTCGCCGGCGCGGCAGGTTGCGACACGGGAACAGCGACGGCAGGAACGGCCGCCGGAGCAGGCTGAGACACCTGGACGGCCGGCGGATTCTGCTTAACCGGTGCCGGCGCATTTTTTTGAACCGCGGCTTCTTCTTTCTTTCTTTCAGCCTCTTGTTTTTGCATTTCTTCAATTTCGGAAGACTGAAAATCTTCTTCTTCAAACAAATCGTCAAACAATTGCGCCGAAGCCCGAAATGAAAAAGAAAAAAAGACAACGCCGAAAATAAAAACAAAAATACGCTTCATAGCCCGTGCCGTAAGAAATGTTTAATAAATGCTTTCCTATAATAAGGCGATATCGTTACTTTTTCTTAAACGGGAATATAAAAATGTTTAAAATAAAATCATTGGGGGTTTTCTGCGGTTCGGCAGACGGAAAGAATCCCAGATATATCAAAGATGCTTTAAAATTAGGACAAATTCTGGCAAAAAATAATATCCGTCTGATTTACGGTGCGGGACACGTCGGCATGATGGGCGCCGTTGCAAAAGGAGCATTGAACGAAGGCGGAATGGTCGTCGGCATTATCAATACTTTGCTGCAGGATCGGGAAAAACAGATTTTCAAACTCAGCGAATTAAAAATCCTGCCGTCTTTGCATATCCGTAAAGACGCCATGCTGGAATCTTCCGACGCTTTTTGCGTTTTACCGGGCGGAATAGGCACTTTGGACGAAATTTTCGAAGTCATGACGTTAAAACAACTGGGCGAACATCATAAACCGATCATCATGTACAATGCGGAAGGTTTCTGGAATCCGTTAAGAAACGTCATTGATACCCTGATCGGCGAAGGATATATTCGTCCCGAACACGCCCGATTGTTAACCTATGTCGATCGGATCGAGGATATTTTGCCGACGATCGAATCGGAAATAACCGCCTGCGAAAAACAGTCCGAAACCGGCTGAATCAACGCGGGAAAACCAAAGCCAACGAAGAATATTCGGGCATCATCAGATAATTGCGGCTGAACGCGATATCAATCAGCGAGGCATCAAGCATTTTTATCAGGGCGGATTGCACCTTTGCGGCGCCCTGTTTGGCCGATCCCAGTCCGTACACGTCCCCCATGCAGCATTCTTCCGCGGCGATAATACCCGCCGTATACAACGTCATGGCGTTCAGCATTTCCAAAGCAAAACCGTGCAAATAACGGTAATCCACTTCTTTTCCCGCCGACAACCAGCGTTTGGCCATTTCCGTTGCATTACGCCCCATGTTCACACCGACGGCCGCAATCGTGTCAAAAGCACCGGAGTCTTTGCGGGCAATTTTATCGGCCATACAGACGCCGTTTTTTAAACGGGGCAGATCAATTGTCAAAAAAACCTCTTTTTTGTTGTCTTTGTACAGATACAGCGTGTCTTCCTGCGCCGCGCAGAAAAAATAAGCATACAAAGCCCGGGGCTGCAGCAGCTGATGTTCCTGAGACAATGCCACCAATTTTTCCAAAACGGGCACAGCCTCTTTTTCAACGCGAAGACACCAGCTTTCCCGATTCTCTTCGGGTTTTTTGACAAATCCCCAGCGCCGTTCGAACAAAGCCAGTTCGTCCGCATAAGGAATTAAATCGACAATATTTTTTTGAGAAACAATTTTGGGACGGTAATGCGCCACATTGATCAAAGGCAAAGCCGATTGACGTTCATTGTCATGTCCGTCAAACAAATAATGCGGCAGTTCTTCTTCGGCCGCGATCCGATGACGGGTTGTTCTGTCCGGTTCTTCCTGAACGCCGAACAACGTATCGACAAGATGTCCGGCAGAAATATCTTTATGGTCAACTGTACTGCTGGTCATATCGTCCTCTGTTGTGCGCTCTTTGTTTGAAGCTACGGCAATACCTTTTAAAATAAGGTAAAAAAGATTAACCTATGTCAAAAAAACTTGTCTGTCGTTTTTTCGGGCGCTAATCTGCATCTATGACAAAAAGAACAAAATTGATTTTTATTTCTTTTCTGATCCTGATAATGCCGGGGTGCGCAACTGTTCCGACCGATCCTGCGGCATTGGCTGCTTATCGGGAAGCAAATGATCCCCTGGAACCGATGAATCGAAAGATATTTGCTTTTAATATGGCGGCGGATAAATACGCGTTGCGTCCGGTCGTCAAAGGATACAGATATGTAACGACTCCGGGATTCAGATTAAAAGTCCGTACTTTTCTGAGCAATTTGAAAACGCCGCTGACCGTTGTTAACGATCTGCTGCAGCTGAACTTTAAAAATGCCGGAAAAGATCTGTCTCGTTTTGTCATCAATTCAACAATCGGCTTTCTGGGGGTGTTTGATGTCGCCGACAGAATGGGGATTGAACCGAACACTCAGGGATTCGGAACAACGCTGGCCGTTTGGGGGGTACCGTCGGGACCTTATTTGGTTTTGCCGTTTCTGGGGCCGTCAAACATACGCGATTTTACGGGATCAATGGCAAATGTCGTCTTTGATCCGTTTACGTACATTTCCTATCAAAACGACAACAACGATGTCACGCGCGCCTTTTTGATCGGCGATGTCGTCGAAGCCGTCGGCGCGTATGAAAGTATCGTGGATCTGCTGGACGAAGGTCAAAAAACATCGCTGGATTTTTATGCTTATATGCGTTCCATGTTCCAGCAATACCGCAAAAAAGCAATTGAAAACGCCAAAGGAATCAAAACCGCTGAAGACAGCAAACCCGCTTATGAATTTTCTTTGGACGAGGACTTTGATGAATTTGATGAATAAGAGGTTGCCCATGAAAAAACTGATCTTTTTTGTTTTTTGTATTTTAACCTGTGCGTTTCCGGCCGCGGCGGCAGATACGACAGCGGCAGAGGCTTTTTCCAAAAAACTGGCGGACGATATCATGCGTGACGTTGTCAAAGCTCAGACATCCTTGCAGCAAAAGCAGGACGCTTTTCGGAAAATATTCCTTTCGGCCGTCAATATTAAATCAACGGCGCGTTTTACCCTGGGACGGTACGCCAGAACCGCGGCGCCGGAACAGCTGCAGGCCTATACCGATGCGCTGACAAACAATATTATTTACACATGGACGGAACGCTTTAACAACTACGCCGGCGAAACCATTACGTTCGAAAGCAGCCGTCAAAGCGACAGCGGCGATTTTTACATTACCTCGAAAATCGACATTCCCGACACGGAAAACGACGTGGAAATCATCTGGCGCATTACGGATAAAAAAGATGTCTTAAAGCTGGCCGACCTGGTTGTCGAAGGCGTCAGCATGCTGATGAGCTATCGTAACGAATATACGGCCGTTTTACAGCAAAACGGCGGTGATGTTGCGGCTTTGGTCAAGCAGCTGAACGCAAAAAACGAAATTTTAAAAAATCCGGCGACAAAACAAGCGCCTGCAAAACAATAAGGGATTGACAAATTTCTGTTTTTTTGTCAGACTACCCGCCTTATTCCTGAGAATGCGGACGGTTCGCCGCCCCGCTGCCCCTGAAATACCGGGTGCAGACTATCGGGACAACAACAATAAATGATGGAGTATATAAACTTATGTCAAAGCGTTTAGCTGCAAAATTCAAAATCAACCGCCGTCTGGGCGTTAATTTGTGGGGCAGAGCCAAAAGCCCCGTCAATCGCCGCGAATACGGTCCCGGTCAGCACGGTCAGCATAAAGGCAAACCGACCGACTACGGCACACAGTTGATGGCGAAACAGAAATTAAAAGGTTATTACGGCAATGTTTCCGAAAAACAGCTGCGCCGGTATTATGCCGAAGCCATTCGCCGTACGGGTGACACGTCCGAACACCTGATCGGTTTGTTGGAAAGCCGTTTGGACGCGATTGTTTACCGCATGAAATTTGTTCCCAGCGTTTTTGCCGCCCGTCAGTTTGTCAACCACGGACATATTCTGGTCAACGGTAAACGCGTCAACATCCCGTCCTATCAGGTAAAAGAAGGCGATGAAATTTCCATTCGTGAAAAATCCCGCCAGCTGGCCATCGTTTTGGAAGCCGAAGCTTCCGTCGAACGCGATGTTCCCGAATATATGGAAGTTGACCACAAAGCCGGCAAAGGAACGTTCCTGCGTGTGCCGAAACTGGCTGATGTTCCGTATCCGGTACAAATGGAACCGAATCTGGTCGTCGAATTTTATTCGCGTTAATTCGGAATATTCCTTTTTTACAAAAGCCTCCTTTAAAAGGGGGCTTTTTTTATGCTTTTTTTTCAGAGGAATAAAAAATTCAGACCGATTCTTTTGTAAAGATCGGATAAAAGCCTTCGTTTTTTAGCAAAGCAAAAATAAGCCGAACAATCCGATTTAACAATAAAACCGCGATGTCTCTTTAAATAACCGGATCAAAAGAAAACGATAAAACATTTTGATTTTCAAGGATAATTTTTTTAATCGCCGTTTTTTTTGATCTGTTTTTTTTCAATTTTTGCAGTAGTGAAGATCACAATCAAAATATTACACTTTTATTACAAAAATATCCCAACCATCACCTTAACAACTACACCCACCTTACTCCGACTCACAAATTCATCAT
>CALYBD010000024.1 GCA_944393745.1 uncultured Alphaproteobacteria bacterium
TGTATGCACAGTTCGGTAATCCGAGCGGCGGCATGGTGCATAACGACCTGCCGGCTAAGGACGAAAAATCGGCACCGTCCGGTGATGCGGCACCGAAGGCCGAACCGGCGAAGGAAGGAAAGAAATCCTATTGGCAGGAAGTAAAGGAAATGTATGCACAGTTCGGTAATCCGAGCGGCGGCATGGTGCATAACGACCTGCCGGCTAAGGACGAAAAATCGGCACCGAAAGCCGAGACTGCCAAAAATGACGCTGCGGCCAAAGCAGCTGCTTTACGAATTAAAACCGGCGGTCGCTAATACAATAAAGGTAAAGGCCCTGCTTTTCAGCAGGGTCTTTCTTTTTGTTTGATATTTTTGTATCATGATTGGGCACAAACAGCGAATATGCCGTATTTTTGAAAAAGGGATCAAATATGCAGACACAAATACCGGAACAGAAAAAAACAATAGAGATACAAAAAATAACAGAAGACGGGGTGACGGTTTTAAATCTTAAGGGGTGGCTGGTTTCGGTAACGGCATCCGATTTGGAAAAAGCCATAAATGCTGTTTTGGACGAGGATAATAAACTGATTTTGGATTTTTCCGACGTTGTGTTTATGGCTTCTTCGGGAATTCGGACTTTGTTGCTTATCTCAAAACGTGTTAATCAGGCCAACGGATTACTGATTGTGCGCAATGTTTCGCCCGATGTTATGAAAGTGTTGGAAATGACCGGATTAAAAAATTTTCTGGATATCCGCTGAATATCCGATCGCCGGTTGACAAAATAATCAGGGATAACCGGTGTCCGAACGGTTCGAGTGTTTTAAAACAAGAAGGCGTGTTTTTATAAACATTGTCCCGCATTAAAAAACTGCTTTTTAAAACAGGCGGGCGGAACAGGCATAAAATTTTTTCGTACAGTACGGCACGCATAAAAAATGGGGCGAAAGATGAGATTCGAACTCACGACATCCGGAACCACAATCCGACGCTCTAACCAACTGAGCTACTTTCGCCACCAGCCTTTTTTATCTACTGTTTTTATTAAAAAGTGTCAATAGGTTATTTTTATTTTCATGAAAATCCGTATTTCTTTGTTTTCCTGAAGATTGTTTTGGTGTACTTTCCTTGCGGAGGCGTTGAAATGAAAAAGATTGAAGCCATTATTAAACCGTTTAAGCTGGACGAAGTCAAAGAAGCGCTGCAGGAAATAGACGTGCAGGGCATTACCGTTACCGAAGTCAAAGGATACGGCCGCCAGAAAGGGCATTCCGAATTGTATCGCGGGGCGGAATACGTCGTTGATTTCGTGCCGAAAGTTAAACTGGAAATCGTTGTCGAAGACGAACGCTGCGAACCGGTGGTGGAAACGATTGTTCAAACGGCGCGTACCGGAAAAATCGGCGATGGAAAAATTTTTATCACGCCGGTAGAGGACGTTATCCGTATTCGTACATTGGAACGCGGAGACGATGCATTGTAATTAAGGCTGTTATACCATAAAACCAGCCGCTTTTTTAAAAAGGGAAAAAACATGGTTAAAGACATCAAGGATGCTGAAGGCCTGCTGCAGTTTGTAGCAGAAGAATCAATTGTTTACGTTGATTTTCGTTTTACGGATTATAAAGGAAAATGGCACCACGTCAGCTATCATCATTCCGTTTTAAACGAAGATTTTTTAGAAGACGGTTTGATGTTTGACGGGTCTTCTTTGCCGGGGTGGTGCACGATTAATGAATCCGATATGCTGTTAAAACCGGATTATTCGACAACGGGGTTGGATCCTTTCGCGGCTCAAAAAACGGCGTTTGTCATCTGCAATATTTCCGATCCGATTACGGGGCAGCCGTATCTGCGCGATCCGCGTTCGACGGCCAAAAAAGCCGAAGCTTATTTGGCTTCGACGGGAATAGCGGATTCCGTTTATGTCGGGGCAGAGGCCGAATTTTTCGTTTTTGACGATGTGAAGACATGTGTTTCGCCTGAAAAGATTTCCTTTGAAATTTCTTCGATTGAAAGCGACGGTATGGCAGACAAAAATATCGCCGGCGGCAATTCGGGGCATCGTCCGGGAATCAAAGGCGGTTATTTCCCTTTACCTCCTGTTGATTCGGCAAACGATCTGCGCGCCGAAATGCTGACGGTTATGGCACAGCTGGGCCTGCCTGTCGATAAACATCATCACGAAGTCGCCGCGGCACAGCACGAACTGGGTTTTTCTTTCGGTCAAATGATCCAAACGGCTGATAATTTACAGCTGTATAAATACGTTGTGCGCAATGTCGCCGACGAATACGGCAAAACGGCAACGTTTATGCCAAAACCCGTTATGGGCGACAACGGTTCGGGAATGCATACGCATATGTCACTGTGGAAAGGCGATAAACCTTTGTTCGCCGGAACGGGATATGCCGATTTGTCTGACAAGGCGCTGTATTTTATCGGCGGCGTGATAAAGCACGCTCATGCCGTGAATGCCTTTACGAATCCGACGACCAACAGTTATAAACGTCTGGTTCCGGGATTTGAAGCACCTGTTTTGTTGGCGTATTCGGCGCGCAACCGTTCGGCGTCCTGCCGGATTCCGTTCGGTTCCAGCCCGAAATCAAAACGCGTCGAAATCAGATTCCCCGATCCGACAGCCAATCCTTATCTGGCTTTTGCGGCGCTGATGATGGCCGGATTGGACGGGATTGAAAATAAAATTCATCCGGGCGAACCGATGGATAAAAACTTGTACGATCTGCCGCCGGAAGAATTAAAAGACGTACCTTCCGTTGCAATAGATTTGCGTCAGGCTTTGGACGCTTTGGATACGGATCGCGCCTTTTTGAAAAAAGGCGACGTCTTTACCGACGATCTGATCGATTCATATCTGGAAATCAAACGGGCAGAATTGAAGGAATTTGATAAAACGCCGCACCCGCTTGAATACAAAATGTATTATTCGTTGTAAAACGATGCGTCGCGCCGTTCTGATTTTTGGGCTTGTTTTCTGGCTGAGTATCGGGGCGGCGCGCGCGCAAAGCCTTTCTTTGGTGCGCGACGAAGAAGTCGAACGCGCCGTTTCTTTTTACCTGACTCCTTTGTTTGAAAAGGCCGGACTGGACGTTCATAATATGAATGTTCATCTGGTTCAGGACGATTCGATTAATGCCTTTGCCGCCAAAGGATTGCATGTTTTTATTCATACGGGATTGCTGTTAAAGGCAGATAATGCCCAAGAAGTCATTGCCGTTCTGGCGCATGAAACCGGGCATATTGCCGGCGGACACGTTGTGCGGTTGTATGAAAATATGCGCATTGCACAGCGCAGTATGTTGCTGTCAATGGTGCTGGGGGCAGTGGCTGCCGCTGCCGGCGGCGGAGCGGACGCGGCTGTCGGGGCAATGCTGGGCGGTGTTAATTCAATGCAGGGCGTGTTTGCGGCTTATCGGCGCAGCGAAGAAAACGCAGCGGATCAGGTCGCCGTTTCTTTGTTGGCGCAGACAGGGCATGATTTGTCGGGCTTTGAAACAATTATGCGCAAACTGCAAACACAGGAAGAGTATCAGTTAACAAATGATTTTGCTTTATGGCGTTCCCACCCGGCGGTCAAGGAACGGTTAAGTTTTATTTTGGCTCAACAGGAAAAAGAAAAGACGGTTTTTTCCGTTAATGTCAAACGTATTGCGGCGGAAAACGCATTGTTTGAACGCATACGGGCAAAACTGTACGGGTTTTTATATCCTTCGAAAAAAACGCTGGAACGTTATCCCGAACAGGATACAAGCCTGCCGGCGCGTTATGCCAGAACGATAGCCTTTTATAAAGACGGTGAGTTTGAAAAAGCGCTGGCATCTGTCAACGCGTTGATTGCAGATTACCCGGACGACCCCTATTTTTATGAACTGAAAGGGCAGATTCTGTTTGAAACCGGCCGTGCGGCCGAAGCGGTAAAACCGTATCAAAAAGCGGTTGATTTATTGGCGGATTCTGCCTTAATGCGGGTCGGACTGATTCAGGCACAGATTGAAAAAGACGATCCTGAAAGTTTGGCGCAGGCACAAAAAGAATTGGCTGCTTTTGCCCATAGGAAACACGAAATCCCGTTGATCTGGCGGTTGCAGGCGATTGTTTACGGCCGAACCGGACAACCGGGGTTGGCGGCGTATGCTTTGGCGGAATATAACGTGTCGGTCGGAAATACGAAACAGGCGGAAATGTTTGCAAAACGTGCCGTTTCCCTGTTGCCCGACACGCTGCCGGCGTATATGCGTGCTCAGGATATTTTGTACGGTATCCGCACCGATAGTACCGGAAAACGAAAAAATGATAAATAAGTGTTTTCAGCGCGGCTTTTTTGATTTATTATCCTACTTTAGTTTCTCCACTGAAGAAGGATATTAAAATGCTGCGTAAAGTAGTCGTTATGTTTTTATTAGCCGTTGTTTTCCTGCCGTCATCGGCACAGGCTAAGTTTTTTCAGTTTGGTTTAAACGAAGACGAAGTTAAAAATGTCGTCAAGGAATACCTGCTGAATAACCCTGAAATTGTTAAGGAAGCTCTGGATAATTATATTTTAAAAGAAGAAGAAGCCAGACAAAAAGCCCAGCTTGAAAAGCTGAAGGCCAATCGTACGGCTTTGGAACGTGATCCGAATACACCGGTTTTGGGAAATCCCGACGGTGATATCACGGTCGTTGAATTTTTTGATTATAACTGCAGTTATTGCAAACTGATGTTCCCGAAGGTATGGGAATATGTTCAAAACGACGGAAATATCCGCTGGGTGTTAAAAGATGTGCCGTCCTTATCTCAGACGTCCGATCTGGCCGCACGTGCCGGTCTGGCCGCCGAAAAACAGGGCAAGTACTTTGAAATGCATCAGGCGATGATTACGCATAACGGCGAATTGACGGAAGAAGATATTCTGACGTATGCCAAGGCGTCCGGCTTGGATATGGAAAAATTTGAAAAAGACAGAAAAGATCCGTCTTTGGATAAAATTTTGGATGCCAATCGTCTGTTAGCGGCTCGTCTGGATTTCCGCGGTATTCCGAACTTTATTATCGGTGATTTTATTTCTCCGGGGGCAATGATGGGCGATGAACTGGACGTCAGTGTCAAGGCTATTCGCGAAAATGCTGCCGGCGGTGCTAAAGCGGCCGAATAATATTTGATTTTTTATAGAAACGCCGGAGCTTCTCCGGCGTTTTTTGTTGAGGTGAAAATGTTGATTATTCTTGGCGGTTTGCCGGGGACGGGAAAGACAACGACGGCAGAAATTTTGGCACGGGCATTGCGGGCGGTTTATTTGCGCATTGATACGATTGAACATGCTCTGGCCGATAAATATATTGAAAAAAGGGCAATGAATGATGCCGGATATGTTGTTGCCTATGCTTTGGCCGAGGAAAACCTGCGGCTGGGACAATATGTCATTGCCGATTGCGTCAATCCGCTGGAAATGACGCGTCAGTCCTGGCAGCAGGTTGCCGAACGTGCCGGAACGGCATTTTTGGACGTGGAATTTATTTGTTCGGATTTGGCCGAGCATCGGTATCGCGTCGAAAACAGAACGTGCAATTTGCCGGGGTTTGTTTTGCCGTCATGGCGGGACGTTATCGAACGGCGTTATGAACGGCGTACGGATAACCGCCTGGTTTGCGATACGGCCGTGATGTCGGCACAGGCTGCGGCGGATTTTATTTTACGTCATGTCAACGGGCAGCCGGTTCATGATGCAGAATGTCCGTAAATTCCGTTTCCCGGGTCGTCTTTTTATTCGAATGATGAAGCAGGACGTCCGTAAATTCTGTTTGATCGGAAGGATCCAGCGGTTCGTAATGTTCCGGTTCGGGCGGTGAATTCGGGGCGGATTCCTGTTCTTCTTCTTCCAGGCTCAGATCCTGATCGTTGTCCGACAGTTTTCCGAACAAAGAACGAATGGCTCCGGGCGCCAAAGCCGAAAAAGCATTGACGGATATGTCCGGTGCGGGCAATTTTCCTTTGATCGTATAGGTCGGAGCGATTAATCCGCCGCCTTTTTCTCCGGAAAAGATTTTACCGATTAAAGGTATTTTGCCCAAAAGACTGTTCAGTGTATAAAACGGAATCAGCGAACCGCGCAGATTCAGATATCCCGTCCGACGGTAGTATTTGCCGTTTAACGTAATTCCCAAAGAGGCGCCTGAAATAACGGCGTCATAGACGGTTAAGCTTTCTTTGTCCGTTGTGTACGGAATCTCCGCTTTATCAAAAAACAGTCCTTCGCCGCGCAGGGTATCGATAATACCGGTTAAAGAGGTCAACATCAGCAATCGCGTAAAGATTTGTTGTTCTTCCAGATAGAAATCGGAAATTTCAACGGTTCCTCGGGAGGTGTCCGGAAAAGTATAAATGCCGTTTAATTTTAAATTTCCGCCCTTAACCGTTGAGATGTAATCCAAAGCCTTTAGGATATAGCCGGCGTCCTGTGACGTCATGGAAACGGCGTATTTGTTTTTTTCCGCTGTCGGTGTCAGAGATAACAACAAAGGAACCTTTTGTTGGCCGATATAGCCGGCAACGTTCATTTTTTTCCAGCCGGACTGATAATGGGCGGAAAAAGAGTTGTTTTCCGAAAAACCGTCTTTGCTGAGCCATAATTTATCAATGGCGGCCTGAAACAGTAAATTGGGGGCAGTATCGTCCGTTTCTTCCCGGCTGTGTTCGGAATCGGAAAAGGATACTCCTTTGCTCAGTAATCCGGAAAGATCCAACTCAGAGCCGTTTAAATCAAAAGAAATTGTCTGATCGGGCAGAAAACGAACCGACAATCCGGCCTTTGTCCGTCCCGTATGAATGGGGTCTGCATGAATTTGATCGATTTGTCCGGCCTGATTGAAATTAATGTTGCCGCGGATATATGTATTGTCGGCATCCGTTAATTCGATCAAAGGCATACTCAGCGGCTGTCCGTTATTCATGGTTAAATGCATAACGGCTTTTCCCGGTGTTTTCGACGGCTTGACCCAACCGATTTCCCGAATATCAATATCGGCGTCCGTTAAGTCTGCGGTGATTTCCAAAAAGCCGGAGCCGTCTTTTTTCATTGTCAGATGCAGATCCGTCTGTAAAACGCCGCACAGTGCCGGCGGAGTGAATAACGGATACTCCATGTAATCCCTGGCGCGTTCGTTTAAGTCAATATGCAGCCGGATATCGGAAGTTATTTCTTTGGATTTATCAAAGCTTTGAAATACGGAATATTTGGCGGTAGACGTATAAAACAGCGCCGTTCCGTTTAAGCTCAGATCCCGATCGTTTAACTCCAGCCGTAAAATCGCGTCCTGCAGACCGTATCCCAAAGCAATATCTTCAATATCCGCATTTCGCACATCGGCGTTGGCTTTGATTTTGATTTGATCCGCACTTTGAAAAGCATCGCCGACAGGGAAAAATAATTGCAAATTTCCCTGCGCCGTTCCCGTTGTTTTTTGCGGTTTTATCCCCATGTCTGCCGCCAGCTTTAACGGCGGAGCGTCCAAAACGGTTAAAATATCGCGTACATTGCCGGATAAATTCAAATCAAGAGCCGCAGAAGAAACAGGCTTGGTTAAATCCAGAAAAGTTAATGTTCCCCCGTCGGCAATCAGGATACTGTCGGTGTGGCCTTTTGAAACGGTAATGGTAATTTTATCGCGCGTTAAACGAACGTTTCCCGATACGGCATTGATTACCGGCATACCGTCCATATAGCTGACTTGTGTATCAATGACATTAACCGTCCCGTCCACTTTATCGGCGTCTACGCCGCTTTCGTTTTTCAGTCCCGAAAAATGCAAAGCAAATTGCGCATCTGTAATCAATCCGCCTTTCAGGTTTTCCTTAACCCAGGCATGGACGTCCGGACCGATCGAAGCCGGCCAGTAATCCGGCAGCATATCCATGGGAATATTTATTGCTTCGGCGTTTAAAGTCGCCTGAATTTTATCCCAGCTGCGGGCGTCAACGGCTTCACCGATGCCGGAAACGGAAAAATTACCCCAGGCTTTACCGCCGTTTTGCAAGATCAGACGAAAATTGGAAATATCAAAGTTGTTGGCCGATCCGTACCACGAACCGTTCAGTTTAAACCGGCTGAAATTATATCGGGCAATGACGGGATCGGGCAGATTGACAATTCCTTCGCCGCCGGTAATTTCAAAATCTATTTTGTCTATGGCTTCGCGCCAGTCTGTCAAAGAATTGCCGTTCATTAATGGCAATGCGTCAATTTCCGTATTGATGGCCAGACTGACGGGGGTTGTAAAGTTCTTTAAATACGGATATTTCTGTGCAGCCAGGGAATTTGTCAGATCCAGATCATCGATATTAATGGCAAAGACCAATTCTTTTCCTTTGCCTTTCCAGCGTCCGTTCAGGTTAATCATCAACAGTTTATTATTTTTCATCTGGACGGCCAAAGATCCGTTTAAATGATTTTTTCTGAACCGGCGCGAATAAGTCAGATTGACATCAGGCAAAGACCATTCGGCACCGTGCAGCGTATCAGTTATTTTTAAAGCGGCTTCGACCAGGGAAAATTCTGTTAAATGCTCTTCGCGTTTTAACAGGCGGAACATGGTTTTTAAGGAAAATCCCTGTTTTTCTTCTTCGGCTTCTTTTAATTCCCCTTCTTGGTTGATCTGCAGGTGCAGATACGGGCGGTAAATGGCAATGGTTCGCGGGGCGATCACACCGTGCATCAAGGCGTTCAAACTGAAAGAAAACGACATCTGCGGTACGGACAGAATCAAGCGTTTGTCTTCATCAAAAGCTTTGAAGTTTGTTAAATCAAAATCAATCGGGTGGCGGATTCCGCCCCAGCGCATTTGCGCCGATTCAATGGAAATATCGGCAACACTGTCCGAAGAAGACGATGCCTGTATCAGATAAGGAATGTAGGGGTTGATATTGATCGGGCCTTTGTGCAGCCGCCAGAAAAAAGCGCCGAGCGCAATCAGCAGAGCAGCAACGGCAATTTGAAAAAAAATTAAAAAAAGTTTGAAAATCTTGCGCAATCCGAACAAACCCCTTAAAACAGAGTCTACTATAGAATCACCACGGCTTTCTTTCCACAAAGAAGATGAGTTTAGAACAAAAAAACACATATTTGTTATCAAAAGACGATCTTTTATACAAAGAATGGATTGACGGGCTGACGGATTTGCCCGAAGAAACGGCTTTGTTTTTTCAAACGGCGCCGGCAGATGAGTTTGTTCGCCGCCGGTTGGGGTTTTTGAACGGCTTTTCGCCCTATCTGGTGCGTTTGATTTTAACGGAACGCGAATTTTTGGCGAAAATTATCAAGCAAGGATATCAGCCGGCCTTTAGCACAGTGTTAAAAGAAACATTTTCCCGTTTGTATGCTCACCGGGATATTGACATGATCAGCCGGGAACTGCGTTTGTTGAAACGTCGTTGTGCTTTATTGATTGCTTTGGCCGATATTGACGGACAATGGGATCTGGGTAAAGTGACATATGCTTTGTCTGTTTTGGCCGAAGCGTGTGTGCGTATTGCCGTTGCAGCGGTTTTGCTGAAATATCATCACAAAGGCGATCTGTGTTTGTCCGATATTTCCGCACCGGAAAAAGACAGCGGCTTTTTCCTGATCGCAATGGGAAAACTGGGCGCCAGAGAATTGAACTATTCTTCGGACATTGACCTGATTGTTCTGTTTGATGAAGAAAAAGCCCCTTATACGGGGAAAAAAGAAATCGGTTCTTTTTTTGTTCGTCTGACGCAGGAAATTATTGCTCTGCTTGATGATAAAACGGCGTACGGCTATGTGTTCAGAACGGATTTGCGGTTGCGTCCGGATCCGGGATCAACGCCGGTCGCGCTCGGCACGCAGGCGGCGGTCTGTTATTATGAAAGTTTTGCCCAAAATTGGGAACGTGCCGCTTTTATCAAAGCCCGGGCAATTGCGGGCGATAAAGCCGCCGGAAATGCTTTTTTAAAGGAAATTAAGCCGTTTGTCTGGCGCCGAACAACGGATTTTTATGCTTTACGTCAAATCGGCGAGATTAAAAATTCTCTGGGCGCCAGAAGCACGGAAATGCCGGATAAGCCGGGATTTAATATTAAATTGGGGCAGGGCGGTATTCGTGAAATAGAATTTTTTACGCAGCTTCAACAGCTGCTGTGGGGCGGACGTGACGTCCGTCTGCGGGCACGCGGAACAATCGGCGCTTTAAATGCGCTGGTAAAAGCCGGCTGGGTTAAACCGCAGGATAGACAGGATCTGGTCGACGCTTATGTTTTTCTGCGCCGCCTGGAACATCGTTTGCAGATGATTGATGATCAGCAAACGCAGACTTTGCCCGAATCCGCAGATCAACTGGACGCTTTGGCCGGCATTGACGGATTTGAAAATCGTTCTGATTTTCTGCGCATTTTGGCAGATCACTGTACCCGGGTGCGCAGAATTTATGATTCTTTGTTTACTCCGGAGGATCATGAAACAGAACGGATTCTTTCATTCAGCGGAACGGAAATTCCTTCGGAAACGGCAGAATATCTGAAAAATCTGGGATTTAAAGAGCTTGACCGAATCGGTGAAACGGTACGCGGTTGGCTGTCCGGACGCTACAGAGCTTTGCGCAGCGACCGGGCACGCGAATTAATGACCGATCTGTTGCGGCTGATTTTTAATGCTTTGGGAAAAAACGAAAATCCGGATACGGCTTTTTTTGCTTTTGATGATTTTCTGCGGGGATTGCCGGCCGGCGTTCAGCTGTTTGCTTTGTTTCAATCCCGGCCGGCCTTATTGGATCTGTTGACCGATCTGATCTGCACGGCACCGGCTTTGTCGCGTGAACTGATCCGCCATAATGAACTGTTCGATGCCGTTCTGAACCCGTCCTTTTTTTCCGAATTTCCCGGTGTGCCGGAAATGCAAGCAGAAGCGGAAACTCTGCTGAATCTGGCAGAAGACGACGAACAGGTGCTGGATGCCGCTCGACGTTTTGTGCGTGAAAAAAAATTCCGTTGTGCCGTTTTGTTTTTACAGGGATTGATGGATAAAAAAGATCCGGGACGTTGTCTGGCCGATCTGGTTACGACGGTTCTGCGGGCGCTGTGCCCGATTGTTCTGCACAGCTTTGAAAAACGTTACGGTCGTTTTGAACAATCGTCTTTTTCTTTTGTTTTGTTGGGAAAAGCCGGCAGTGCGGAAATGACGTTTTCTTCGGATCTGGATATTTTGTTCGTATATGACGTCCGAGACGGCGAAACCGGTTCAATCGGCGGTTCTTCTTCTTTGCTGCCCGGCGTTTATTATGCACGATTGGCACAACGTTTTGTCAATGCTTTGACCGCAAACACCAAAGAAGGCATTCTTTGGCCCGTTGATATGCGTCTGCGGCCGTCGGGAAATGCCGGACCGGCGGCGGCTTCGTTTGATTCTTTTGATTCTTATTATGCGCAATCCGCCTGGACATGGGAGCTGATGGCCTTGACAAAAGCCGGAGTCGTCTGGGGCGAAAAGGAAAAAATAACGGCTGTCATTCAAAAACATTTGTGCCTTCCGCGTCATTCGGACGAATTGGAAAACGATGTGCGTGCCATGCGCAAAAAAATCAACGATCAATATCGCGCTTCTTCTGTCGTAAATCAGATTAAATACGGCAACGGCGGCATGGTCGATATTGAATTTTGCGCGCAATTTTTGCAATTAAAATATGCCTGTCAATATCCCGATCTGCTGCAAAAAGCCGTTGTTCCCGTTTTAACAAAAGCCCGTGAAAACGGATTGATAGAACCGCAGACGGAACGGGCTTTAACACAGGCGTACGAATTATGGACGCTGTTGTCGGTTCTGCTGTCTCTGTGCGATGAGGACGCCGATTCCGACTGGGAAAACCTATCCGCGCCGACAATCCGATTGTTATGTCGGTTCTGCGCCGTCAAAGACAAACAGGCATTGTCGGATTTAATTGAACAAACGGCAAAGCAGGCTGCTTTATACCGGTTGTTCTGATATTGTTACCGCGCCTTTTAAATGAATGGCGGCCAGATCGGCTGTTCGGTTATCTTCCGCATGAACAAAAGCCAACGGAACGCGTGCGGAAACGTACATTCCCGGCCGGCAAAGGTTGCTGTAGCCGGCGGAATAATCAATGCGCTGTTCCTGATACAACCTGCCGGCACCCATTTCCAAAACAGCCAGCCCGATCCATCGCAGATTCATTTTGGAAACATATCCTTCTTTGTCGGGATAAACAGGCCGAATCACCTGGGCCGTCGGTAAAAACGGCGCCGGATTTGAAATAAAATTCGGCAGGACTCCCTGTTCATACAACATTCGATTGAAATGTTCCGCTGCCTGTCCGGATCCCAGCGCGCGTTCGATTTTTTCGACGGCCTGTTCTTTGTTTTCAACAATATGATTTTGTATTAAAACGGTTGAACAAATGGTAATAATCAATTCGTGCAGCTCCGGATCGCGGGGGCCCGTGCCGGTTAAATAAGCCCAGGCCTCATAAACTTCCAGAGCATTGCCGATATTTTGGCCGATAACATGATCCGTTTGTGACAGGATAATGTCTGTTTTTATTCCGAACGCCGGCGCACATTCTTTGATCTTTTGTGCGCACAACTCGGCTTCTTGAAGCGAAGGCGTAAAAGAACCGCTGCCGACTTTTACCTCAACGGTCAGATTTTTAATACCGCTGGCAATTTTTTTGACCAGCAGCGACATAATCATCAAAGGAATACTGCTGACCGTTGCCGTGATATCCCGGATTGATTGTATGCGTAAATCCGCCGGCGCAATCTGTTCCGTCGGCGTCATAAAAGCACAGCCGCTTTCCCGTAACGTCTTTTTAAACCGTGCCAAAGTCGGTCGGGACGCAAATCCCTTGATGCTGTCCAGCTTGTCCAAAGTCCCGCCGGCATGATATTGCATTCTTTCGCAAATCATCGGCACATAAATGCCGCAAGCCGCCAGTAACGGCGCGGCAATGATTTCCGATTTGTCCCCGACACCGGGCATTGTATAAACAGACGCAACGGGACCGTTTAAATCAACGCTGTCCCAGTTTAAAATAATGCCCGTTTCAACAATCGCATTCACGAAAGCAATGATTTCATCATTGTTTAATCCGTTGATCAACGCGGCCATTAATAACGCGGAAACCTGCCCGTCGGCAATCGACCAATCGTCAATTCCCTGAACGAATTCTTCGATTTCCTGTTTGGTTAATGTTATTCCGTCACGTTTTTTACGAATGATGTCCTGCGGCAGCATAATATTTTCCCCGAAAAGCAGAAAAAGGGCATTCTGCCGAATGCCCTTTTGATCAAAGGTCTATTTTAAAAACGATTTGCCGTTCTCAAACGGTTCCAGCCCGAAATAATCGGCAATGGTCTGACCGATGTCGGCATACGTTTCGCGTCGGCCGATATAACGCGGCGCGATGCCTTTGCCGAACATGATAACGGGAACGTGTTCGCGCGTATGATCCGTTCCTTTGAATGTCGGGTCGCAACCGTGGTCGGCTGTGATAAAGTAGATATCGCCTTCCTTCATTTCGGCAAACAGTTCGGGCAACCGGCTGTCAAAGTATTCCAGACCGGCCGCATACCCCGATACGTTACGACGATGTCCCCAGTCCATGTCGAAATTAACAAAATTCGGGAAAATAATCGTATTGTCCGGCGCTGTTCTAATTTGTTCCAACGTACGGTCAAACAATTGTTCCAATCCGACGGCGGGCAAAGCCTGCGTAATGCCCTGAGCCGCAAAAATATCGCTGATTTTTCCGATGGAAACGACATTCCCGCCGGCAGCCTTCATTTTATCCAGAACGGTCGGTGCGGGCGGCAAAACGGAATAATCGTGACGTCCGCCGGTACGTTTGAACGTTTCTTTTGTTTCGCCTTCAAACGGTCGGGCAATCACGCGGGCAATCACGCCGTTTTCCGTATGTTCGTTTAAAATATCGCGGGCAATATGGCAGATTTCGTACAAACGTTCCAACCCGAAATGTTTTTCATGGGCGCAGATCTGGAAAACACTGTCTGCCGAAGTGTAAACAATCGGCTTGCCGGTTTTGACGCTTTCTTCGCCCAGTTCTTCCAAAATGGCCGTTCCGGAAGCCGCTTTGTTGCCCAAAACGCCCGGAATTTTTGCTTTGGCAATGAATTCATCAATAATGTCCGCCGGAAAACTAGGATATTCCGCCGGGAAATAGCCCCATTTAAACGTAACGGGAACGCCGGCCATTTCCCAATGTCCCGACGTGGTATCTTTTCCTTTGCTGATTTCTTTGGAAAAGCCGTAAACGCCCGTGATTTCGGAAACGGGAATTTCCAGGTTGGGCGCATATTCGCCGTTACATTGTTTATAAAGTTCGCCCAATCCCAATTTACACAGGTTCGGCAGTTTCAGCGGTCCCGTTCTGCCGTTTTCGGCCTGTCCTTGCGCACAGGCGGCCGCAATATGCCCCAGCGTATTTGCGCCCGTATCCCCGAAAGCTTCGGCATCAGGCGCTTCGCCGCAGCCAAAAGAATCCATCATCAGAATAATAGCCCGTTTCATTGTGTTCACCTCGTAAAAATTAAACCGTTACAGTTTCATAGACAATCGGTGTTTCAACCGGTTTTTCATCACTGGTACGGACAGATAATTGTAACTGTTTTTCCGCTTCGGCAAAAGTTTCTTCGTTTGCGGCATGAACAACGGCAATGGGTTTTTCGGCGTCCAGCTTGTCTCCGATCTGGATAAAGTCCGTAAAACCGACGGAAAGATTCAGCCGTTGATCGAAATTTTTGCGTTGCCCGCCCAAAAGAATCATTGTTCTGCCGATTCGGCGGGTATCCATCGCACTGACGTATCCGGTCTGATCTGAATAAACCGGCCGGACAATGGCGGCTTTTGGCAGGTAATCCCACGGCTTTTCCACAAAATCCGACGGTCCGCCCAAAGCAGCCACCATTTTTGCAAAGCATTCGACGGCTTTGCCCGAATCCAATGCCTGCCGTAATTTTTCACGCGCTTCCTGTTCGGAAGAGGCCAGCTTTTTCAGCATCAATGCTTCACTGCACAGTGTCATGGTCAGCTCGTTAAAACGCGGATTTCGTCTTTGATTCTTTAAATAGGCCAAAGCTTCGCCGACTTCAAGAGCGTTACCGACACAATCCCCCAATACCTGATCCATGTTCGTCAGCAAAGCGCGTGCCGATATCCCCGTATTTACGGCAACGGTTGTCATGATTTTGGCCAAATTTCGCGCTTCGTCCCGTCCGGTCATGAATGCGCCGTTTCCGCATTTTAAATCAATGACCAGTGCGTCTAAACCGGCTGAAAGCTTTTTGGATAAAATAGAAGCCGTAATCAACGGAACGGATTCCACAGTCGCCGTTACGTCGCGTATGGGATAAAACCTTTTGTCAGCCGGTGCCAAGTCGCCGGTTTGCCCGATAATGGCACAACCGGCTTCCTGTGTGACTTTATAAAATTGTTCCAGGGAAGGAATGGTCGTATATCCAGGAATGGATTCGATCTTGTCCAAAGTCCCGCCCGTGTGACCCAAGCCGCGGCCGGCAATCATCGGGACATATCCGCCGCAGGCTGCCAGCAGCGGCGCCAAAACCAAGCTGACACTGTCACCGACACCGCCGGAAGAATGCTTGTCCAAAACAGGACCGTTCAGATTTTTATCTGCCCAGTTCATAACCTCGCCCGACAATGTCATGGCGCGCGTTAAAGCGGTGATCTCCTCCAAATCCATGCCGCGCAGGTACACCGCCATTGTAAAAGCAGCAATCTGACATTCGGAAACGGACCAATCCGCCGCTCCTTTAATGAAAAATTCGATTTCTTCTTTTGTCAGTTTCTGGCCATCACGTTTATGACGAATGACTTCCTGCGCCAGCATATTTTAGTATCCTTTGTTTTCCGCCGGAGTCGTCGCATATCCCATAGAGGCTAACAGATTATCGCGCAACCCGCTGGCACCGAAACGAAATGTTTTGGGATTAGCCCATTTCGGCCCCATGATCTTGTCGGCCAGCGTTAAATAATCCGCCGCTTGTTCCGTTGTGCGGACACCGCCGGAAGCTTTAAAGCCGACGGGTTTGCCGGATTCGCGAATGACTTCCAGCATGGCGTTAGCTGCTTCCAACGTTGCTGAAACAGGTGTTTTGCCCGTAGACGTTTTCACAAAATCCGCTCCGCATTCAATCGACAGACGGGTTGCATCGGCAATCAGGGCCGCATGTGCCAAAACGCCGCTTTCGATAATGACTTTCATCGCTTTTCCTTTGCAGGCTTCGCGCGTGGCTTTCAGTAAAGCGGCGGCGGTTTCTTTGTCGCCGTCCATAAAAGCCTTGTACGGCAGGACGACATCAATTTCATCGGCGCCGTCGGCAACAGCCTGTTTTGTTTCGGCAACCGTTGCTTCAATATCCGTACCGCCGTGCGGGAAATTAACGACCGTCGCTACCTTAACGCCGGTACCTTCCAGTTCTTTTTTTGCCGTCTTGACAAAACGCGGCCAGATGCAGACGGCTGCCGTTTTGCCGAAATCACCGTGTGCTTTGGCACACAAAGCAACGACCGTTTCTTCGGTATCATTGTCGTTTAAGCTGGTTAAATCCAGCAAGGACAAAGCTCTTTGAGCAACTTCTTTCATTCTTAGATCTCCCTGACAAAGCGAGTTAAAATACGCTGCAGTTTTTTGCCGGCTTCGTTGGCCTGAGCAATTGTTTCATCATGCGTCTGTCTGTCTGCGACCATGCCGGCGCCGTAGTTGGTGATGACGGAAACGCCGACGACTTTCATGCCGCAGTGAACGCCGCACAAGGTTTCGGATACCGTGGACATACCGACGGCATCTGCCCCCAGAATGCGGAACATTCTGATTTCGGCAGGTGTTTCAAAGTTGGGCCCCGAAGTCATCAGATAGACCCCGGAACGCATGTTGATACCTTCCTGTTCGGCTGTTTTCAGCAGCTTTTGCCGCAATTCGGGATCATAGGCATAAGTCATGTCCGGGAAACGCGGCCCGACGGTTTCATCGTTCGGCCCGACCAAAGGATTACAGCCCGATAAGTTGATATGATCCGAAATGATCATCAAACTGCCGGGTCCCATATCGATATTCAATGATCCGGAAGCGTTCGTTAAAATTAATTTTTCGATTCCCAGTTTCTTGTAAGAACGGATAACCAAAGCCAAAGCTGCCGGCGGGTGTCCTTCATAGAAATGAACACGCCCCTGCATACATAAAACATCAACGCCGTTTAATTTTCCGACGACCAGACGTCCGGCATGACCGGATACGGTTGAACGTGGAAAACCTTCGATTTCTTCATAAGGGATAATAACGGGATTTTCGATTGCTTCTGCAACACCGCCCAATCCGCTGCCCAAAATAATGCCTATTTTAGGCGTGTAGCCGCCGATTTTTGCTTTAATCTGCTGTGCGACCTGGTTGATAGTTTCTTTCATAAACTTCCTCTTTTTTACAAGCCAATCCGATTTAACCGTTTAAATTTTCCGGACCGAACGAAACCGGTAAAAGTTCGTCCAGAGTCATGGATTTGCGAACACCGTTCGGATCACAGATATGAACAACGGTATCCGGATCAGCGAATTCGCGTATCCGCTGGCGGCAGGAACCGCACGGCGAAACCAGATGTTCGCCGTTTCCCATAACGACCATTTCCTGAATTTTTGTGTCTCCGCCCAGAATCATGGCGGAAATAGCGCCTTGTTCCGCGCAGGAACCGGCAGGATAAGCGGCATTTTCAACATTACAGCCGGCATACAGCCTGCCGCTTTGTGCTTTGATGACGGCACCGACGGCGAACCCGGAATAAGGAATATAAGCCCGATCCATTGCCGCACGCGCCATCTGCAACATTTCGTCAAGTGTATTCATGAGACCACCTTCACACATATTTTATGCACTCTAAGATATAGGTTAAACTTTCGTCAAGTCATAAAAATTTTTTTCCGGTGCCCTTTGTTAATTAAAAAATCTTTCAAAATTAAAAAAATAGGGTTGGTTTTCTTTTGTCCGTACTTTATAACTCTTTAAATAAGGATTTGGTTTTAACAAAAGGATACTTTTATGCCCAATGATTCCGAATTTCCCAACCTGCACATTTTAAAACATCCTTTAATTCAACACAAGCTGACTTTGATGCGTGACATGACGACATCGACTCGCACGTTCAGAGAGTTGTTAAAGGAAATCGCACTGTTGATGGGATATGAAGTCACGCGCGATCTGCCGCTGACTTTTGAGGAAATCGATACGCCTTTATGCAAAATGAGGGCGCCGGTTATTGCGGGCAAAAAGCTGGCAGTCGTTCCTATCCTGCGCGCCGGGATCGGTATGGCCGACGGGTTGCTGCAGCTGGTGCCTTCCGCGCGTGTCGGGCATATCGGTCTGTACCGTGATCCGACAACGTTGCAGCCGGTTGAATATTTGGTCAAGCTGCCTCCCGTCGACGATCGTTTGTTTATTTTGGTTGATCCGATGCTGGCAACGGGCAATTCGGCTGCTGCTGCGGTTGATACCCTGATAAAACACGGCGTACCGGAAAGTAAAATTATCTTTTTGGCTTTGGTCGCGGCACCGGAGGGGGCACGGGTTTTTACAAAGCTGCATCCGAAAGTGCCGGTTTATGTTGCGGCATTGGACGAACGTTTAAACGAACACGGCTATATTCTGCCCGGATTGGGGGATGCGGGGGACAGGCTGTTCGGCACAAAAACCAGATAAGGCTGTAATCATAACTGCGGAGTCATTTTCGTGAAAAAACTTGTCATCATTTTAAGTGTTGTTATTGTTTTGATCGGAACCGGCGTTTATTTTATTTTGCCGACAAACATTGACTGGGACGAATATATCAAGGAAACGGCAGCAGCCGTTAAGTCCAGAACGGGATTGACTTTGGCGGTACGGGGGCAGCCGTCTTTTTCCATGAAGCCCTCACCGATTTTAAAGCTGGGACAGATCACTTTAAGCAATATCCAGGACGCTTCTTATCCGCAAATGATGACGGCAGCCCGTGCCGAGGTTTTGTTTGATACGGGGTCTTTGTTCCGCAGGCAGATTCGGGTAAGGAAAATCACTCTTTTTGCACCGCAGTTTTATTTTGAAACGATGCCGGACGGGAAATGGAACTGGCAGATTGCTTTTTTTGACCGGGCGGCGACCGGGGCGTCAATCGGTTTCGACAGTTTGCTGATGACCGACGGAACGGCAGAGGTCAGAACGGATAAATACACGCCGGCGCAGAAGTGGAATCGACTGAATGCCGAAATATTTGCGGACAGTATTCAGGGACCTTTTTTTCTGGAAGGTAATTTCGGGGCTTTGTCTTCCAGTTTCGGTTTTTCTTTAAAGGTCGAAAAGTTCGCGCCGGCACAGTCACCTGATTTTTCTTTGCGTTTGATTAATGCGGCCGCCGAAGCTTCCTTTGTTTTTACGGGAAAGTACGGCCTGGCGGAAGCGGATCGGGGAATTTTAACGGGCGGATTGACGTTTGATATTCGCAAACCGGGGCAGTTTTTTACGCTGCTGTATCCGAAAGAAACGCTGTCTCCCGCATTATTTCAGCCGGTTGTCGGAAACTTGAAGCTGCAAAAAAACGCTCAGACAAGAATATCGGAAATAACGGATATTTTGTTTAAGTATGGGACGTCTTCCGCGACGGGGCGTCTGACCGTACGTTCTTTATCACCCGAAGAAGCTTCTTCGCTGCAGGCACAGGAAGAAGAAGATATTTTGCAGGCGGAAGATATTATCCTGCGCGATCCGAGTAATCCGTCCGAACCCGTCAGGCTGGACAGTACGCCGGTCAGACAGACAAAGCTGGCGCAGAATTTGCTGCCGAAAGTCGTTAACGGATCGTTTATTTTTTCGAAACTTGATGCCGATCCGTTTTTTGACAATATATCGGCAATTGCCATGTTCTTATCCAAAACGGGATATTTTTCGCAGACAAAAGACACGTATGATCTGGATATAACGTTTGATGTCGCAAACTATAAAAAAGATGTTATTCATCAGCTGAAAACAAAAATCAGCTCTATTCCGGAAGGAGTGGCGTTTAAGAATTTTTCGGCAACGCTGCCCAGTAATGCCTATGTAACGGGCGAAGCAAATTTAACGCTGGAAAAGGCGCCGATGTTGTCCGGAAAATTATCGATTCAAGCAGACAATACCGACGCTGTTTTAAATTGGCTGGCCGTACCGCTGCCGGAAGAAATTCCTCAAAATCTGATGCACCAGTTGAGTGCGGAAACGGAATTTAAGGTGGCTCAGAACGGATTTGTTCTGTCACGGTTAAAAGGAACTTTGGATCAGTTGAAATTTTCCGCCGATACGGCCGTCCGGTTGGGCGATCGCAAAGCAATCAGTTTTGTCGGCAATCTTTCGGAAATGAATATTGCCCAGTATTTACCGGAAAAAAGCAAACTTTATGCTCAGAAACGCGATGAATTTGCAAAATTGTCCTTTTTGCAAAAGATTCAGAATCTGTTTAACAGTCTGGCCTTTTTGAATAATATTGATATCAGTTTGAAATTAAAGGCAGATTCTTTTTCCTGGGCAGAAATTAATGCCGATAATCTGAACGCGGATTTTGCGGTTGTGCGCGGCAAAATGAAAATCAACGAAATGTCGGCGGAAAGATTAATGGCTTCCAATGTAAAACTGCAAGGGGAAACAGAGGGATTCGGCGGGGATCCGAAATTTAACAATTTCAGTGTTATCGTGGATTCACAGCAGTTGTCGTCTTTGACACAGGCTTTGGGGATTTCTTTGCCGCGTAATGTTTCCGCTCAGGATAAAATGCGCTTGTCTGCAAAATTAACGGGTACGCTGCAGGCCATGAATATGGATACGGTCGTTGATTTCGGAACATTGCGTTTTTCGGCAAAAGGCGATGTGCGTCAGGCCGCTACCGGCTTTGAATGGAATGTCGCGGCGGATATCCACCATGAAAATTTCAGGAATTTTGTCCGACTGTTTTCTGATAAATACCGCCCGGTTTTGGCTAATCCCGGCGCTTTGAATTTACAGGCGCAGATTTTGAATAATAAAGATTTGCTGCATTTGACGAATATGACGGCACAAATCGGCAGCAATGAGTTTAAAGGGAATATAAAAGTAACCCGACAGACGGATTCTTCGACCGTTACGGCGGAATTGGATTCCCGGGATTTGGCACCTTTGGGAATGTTGCCCAGAATAAACTTTATCGAATCGATTGCCGTTGATACGCAAAAAACAGAACCCGAAAACATATTGACCAAAGACGGCGTGTTAAGTCGTTTTGTGACAGATTTATCGTTTTCTCAGCGCTCGTTTGATTTTTCGTTTTTAGGAAAATACGAAGCGTCAATCGCATTAAAAACCAACAAATTGTTTCTTAATTCGTTTGTTTTGTCCGATGTTGACAGCATTATCAAGATAGCGCCGGACAAAGCTGTTGTTGATTTGCGGCGGTCTTTGTGGAATCAGGCGAATTTCGGCGGTATTTTCAATTTTACATCTGTTGCCGGCGGACAGCTGGATATGCAGGCCGCCGTGCGTTTGTCGAATTTAAACATTCCGGCAAAGTTGTTTGATTCAAAAACTTTGAATATCGGTGCCGTTGAGGCATTGACCATTAATGCCAATTTAAAGACCGGCGGAAAATCGACAAGCGAACTGGTTTCCTCTTTGTCGGGCAGCGGGACACTGAGTTTTGATAAGGCTGTATTGGATCATTTTAATGCGCAGCAGCTGACAACAAATCTGCAGGGGATTACGCAAGCGCCGAAAGAGACAATTTTGACTCAGGCAATGCAGGGCAGTACGGAAATCAACCGGTATTCCGCCGATTTGAATATACAGAACGGTTCTGTCGTTTTACAGCCGGCAACGTTTGTTTATAACGGTGAAGAAAATAAAACGGCGACGTTTTCTTATAATTATTTAAATCAGGTTCTTTCTGCCGGGATTTCTTTTCCTGCGGGAATACAGTCTGTTCCGCAAATGACGTTGTCCGTTAATAAGAAAATGAATCAGCCGGCCGTTTTGACACAGAATATTAATGCCGTTATTGATGCGGTTTTTGCTGCCAGAACTCAGCAAAAGGAAGAAGCTTTGCGTCAGCAGGAACAACAGCGTCAAAGGCAGCAGGAAGCTTTGGAAAAAGCCCGGGAAGCACGGATAGAACGTTTAAACAAACTTGATGAACGTCTGACGATCGCTTCGGCAGAACTGACCAAGAAAATTGCTGCCGTGCAGCCTTTGGCGCAAAAGGTATATCAGGTTGAAAAATATTTGCTGACTTTAAATAATGCGGTTCAGACGCTGGGATCGTTGAATAATGATATTCAAAGAACGCGTTCCGGCGATGAATCCGTATTAACGGACGATGCGGTCGCCAAACTGGAAAATCAGGCAAAGGAAAATTATTTTGACAAAGAAACTGAAATTAATTCCAGTTACGATACGGCAATGAAAGTTGGTGTTAAAGGCGCTGTTTTTGACGCTTTGAAACAAGCCAATGATATTTTAAGGCAGGAAGCCAAACTGAAAACATTACATACCGATCTGCCCGAAATAGAACAAAACATCAATGAAATTATGAAAGAACTGGAAACGATCAAAGGATATCAGACCCAGTCTGAAAGCGATACGATCGGATTGGAAGAATTAACGGTTTTACGCGCGCAGGCCGAAGCCGTTTTAGAAAAAATCAAATCAATCCACCAGAAAACAACGACAGCCGTTGATCAGAAAAATGCCAGAATTGCCGCGGAAGAAAAAGCAAAACGCGAAGCCGAAGAAGCAAAGAAAAAAGCTGAGGAAGAAGCCAGAAAAGCGGCCGAAGCTGCCGCTGCGGCAGAAAAAGCCAAGCAGGAAGCCGCTGAACGCGAACGCCAAAGAACTATTTTCCGAACGGACGGTCAGTCTTCGTCTGCATCATCTTCTTCGGCCAATCGGTCTGCTCCCGTATTACAGACATTGACGCCGGCGGATCAAAGCAGCATAATTCAGGAAGAAGAATCTGAACAAGAAAATAAGGCTCCGGTAATTATCCGCAGACGCTGAAGCCGGCATTGAAAGGAAAAACAACAGTGATGAAACGTTATGTTTATGCAGCAATTCTTTGTTTGATTGCGGCAGAGATGGCTGCCTGTACAACAACAAAATCGTCCGATACGGATAATCAACAGCCGCAGGTTCCCGTTGTTGTCAATACGGTTCCCAAACAGCAACAGTCGGTTCAGCAAAAAACGGTTCAGACAAACGAAATTACGCCGGCGGATTTTAAACGTGCCGTACAGACGGCCGTACGCAATATGGTGCGGTCCGGATCTTTGGATAATCCGACGGGGGATCGTTACATCGTTACGATTTCCCATATCGTAGATACGACGAAAAAGAATTTTGATACGGCGGATATTAAACAAAAACTCAGCACGGACTTGGCTGCCAGCCGAAAGGTACGCGTTGTTTCCGCCGGGGCCAAGAATGTATCGCCGCAAATTAATATTTCAGGCAGAATTACACAAAGAACCGCTTATGTCCGCAGCGGCAGAAAACGTCAGGAATACTATTTGCATCTGGTCTTAACCGAGGCCAAAAGCGGCATTATGCTGTGGGAAAATGTAACGCCGGTCGTTAAGAAAAAATAATCAGATATAATAGCTCCAAGAAATGGTCAAATCTGTTACTCCTGTTCCGCCGGAGCAGGCTTCTACGGCCGTTGATACTGTCGGCAACAGGGGTAAGGGAGTAGACGTTTCGGTTGTGTTTTCGGAATCGACGGGACGAATATCTTTTTCCCATTGAAAAACAGAAGTTTTTCCGGCGACTTCCACTTTTATTTCTTTTAATCCCGAAGACGGGTCGTTTCCCCAATCGCCCAACAACAAATCCGGGCATACGCTGGAAGGAATATCCTTGTAACTGAAAATAAAATAAGGATTTTCCCCGCTGTTTTCCAATTCCATTGTCATTTCCGTGCCATAGGTGTTCAAAGAAACTCCGTCATCGTGAATATTTTTAAAAACACCTATTTCATATAATTGTTCAGACGTAATAGAAGACGGCAGAAACGAAGAAAACTGAGTCCGCATGGCTTTGACAATATCGGCGATTTCCGTTTGCGCTTTGGTTAATTTAATTTTTTGATTCATACGGGTGATGCCTGTATACATACCGGTCGCTATGGTCGCCACAACAGCCAAAACCCCCAGAACTTCTATTAATGTCGCTCCTTTTTCATGAGAATGCAGGGTCATTTAAGTTTCCTTTCCTTAGACGAGTATATTGACATACGTTCCGCGCGGAGCGTTTAAAAAATATTTTTTTCCGTTAAGTTCGACAAATTCGGCATTTCGCGGCATCGGTATTTCACGCCTGAAGGCGGAAGCCTGAAAAGCAGGAGCATCATTATTTGCCTCTGCCGGCTGCACATGCACCCGATTTTGTCTTGATGCCGCGGCGATTCGATCCGTGTTCAGATCCAATCCTGATGTAAAAGAAGTTACCGGCTTCATGGCAAATATTTCTCCGAATTCTTAATGGTAAAGATTGTTTAACTTAATTAGTATACAAAAAATAAGCAGACAAGTCGATACCAGACTAAACTAAAAAAAGAGTCTGACCTGAGATTTCAAAGAAAGGGGTTTTTCGTGCCGCAATGTGATTTTTTATTTGCAAAATCTGCTTTGACCCGATTCAGCCATGATCTGTCCGGAGTGATCGGAGCCGTATCCAGCAGCTTGTCGCTGTTGTCCGAATTGGGCGGCACGGATAATGAAACGTTGGATCTGGCTTGCGCCAATGCGGATATTTTGATGGGGCGATTGCGTTTTTTTCGTGCGGCTTTCGGCAACGAAGGGCCTTTGACGGATCTGGCCGTTACACGAAAAATACTGGAGGATTACCTGCATACATTGGAAAATCGCGTTGTCCGGTTTTCGTGTGTGTGGCAGGCTGACCGTGAATTGCCGATTTTTCTTTTCCGGTTGATGTTGCTGACCGGGCAGATTGCGGCGGAAAGTCTGACTCGCGGCGGTGAAATAACGATAAAGGCCAAAGCCGGCAGCAAAGAAATACGCGTTGAAGCAAAAGGAAAAACCGTCTGTTTGGATCCCGAAGTGTTAAAGGTTGTTCATAATGAAGCAGATCAGGTTTTGTGTACAAAGACGGTACCTGTCGTTTTTTTACAAAACTGTCTGGCAGAACAAAATTGGCATTTATCCGTTGTTGACAGTGCTGAAAGTCTGATAATGTTATTAAACGAAAAGCACTGAAAAAAGGATTTTGTCCATGTCGGAAATGCTTGAAGATTTTTTGAAAGAAACGCAAAGCAGAATTTCTGATTTAGAAAGCCTTTTTGCGTTGTTGGAAAAAAATCCGGCGGACGAAAAGGTGTGGACGGCATTGGAATCTTTTTTCTGTTTTGTGCGTGCGGTGGCTCCTTTTGCTGGTTTTATGCGGGCGTATCGTTTGTCGGACGCCGGCGCGGCGGAAATAAAAGATTATCTGGCCCAAAAAACCGGCATGACGACGCTGCCGGCGATTTTGATGAAGTTTCAACGGATTAAAAAGATCTTTGCCGCTGCCGTTAGTTTAAAACGTGAACCGCGGGAATCCGATGATGATTTGCTGCCCGCGGTTGTTGTTCAATCTGCAGAAACGGTGCAGGAAGACAACTTTCAAAATCCGGTTCGTCTTTCCGCGGAATTAACGGCTCAGGAAGCCGCGCTGGACGAACGCGAAGAACAGCTGGTGTTATGGGCTCAGGCTTTAACGGAACAGGAAAATGCCTTAAAACAAAAGGAAAATGTCCTGTTTGAGGAAGAACATCGTCAGGCGTTGTCCCAGGAAAAAATAACAGCCGTGATGACACGCCTGAACGAACAGGAAAAGCTGCAGACCGATTTGGAAGATCATTTGGCCGAAACGCGTCTGGCGTTGCAGAGCTGTCAGGAAAAACTGGCCGATCAGGAAAGACAGCAGGAACAGGCAATGCGTTTGTTGGAAGTCAAAAACGAAGCTTTGAACGCAATGAGCCGTAAAATTCAGGATCTGACACGTCTGCTGGGGGAAAAGGAAAATTTAAGCGAACAACGTGAAGAACAGCTGTATCGCGAATTGCAGCAAAATCACCGCCAGGCTGAAGAATTGCGCATTAACCTGAAAACACTGGAAGAATTTCGTTCCGAAATCAGCGAAGATCATCGAAAAATGTCGTCTCAGTACAAGGTATTGGAAAAAGAATATCAGGACGCTTTGACACGGCTGGATATCGAAAAAGAAAATACCGAACTGATGTTAAAGGAAAAAAGGGAACTGGAAAAACAACATGTGGAGTTTAATTCCCGTTTTATTGCTCTGCAGGAAAGCTTAAACACCGAAAAAGAAAATTTAAAGCGTGCACAAAAGGCGCTGGAACAACAAAAACAGCGTAACGCATTTATTATGGGGGAATTAAAGGCGGCGTCCTGGCCGTATAATGCGGAAAAAATTCAAAAAGAACTGGCAACTTTGGCGCATCAGGGAGCTGCACAAAAAACGGCCGGCAGCCTGATGGTTTTAAAAGATCTGGTCGGTAATATACGTACGCGCTCTTTTATGCAAATTCCGTTCTATTTACGAAAAATAGTACAAAAAGCGGCAAAAAAATATCAGCGTCATTATAAAATAGAAATCAGCAACCGGATCGAAAGCGGCGTGGATAAAGATACTCTGGTCGTTTTGGAACGTATTTTAAACGAAGTGACGGATAATGCTTTTCGTTACGCTTTCCCTGCCGAAAACGAAGAATTGACTCTTCGTTTTGCCGCCGAAGAAGAGGGGGCTTTCCTGCGTTTTTCCTTTTGTGATAACGGCTGTTCTTTTGATTTTGATAAATTGTACAAAGCCGTACAGGCTGCCGGCCTGACAAATAATGAAACAACAATGCCGCCGCAAAAAGATCTGCCGGTGTATCTGTTTCATCACGGCGTTAAATTTCATGAAGAACAACGCGGCCTGACAACCGTTGTCCGGTTGCTGGAAAAATCCGGCGGGCAGATTCACGGGGTTTTTGAAAACGGATTGTGTTTGTCTTTTTCCATACCAAAAAATTATCTGTTTGATAAAGTGCTGGTTTTCGGACAGGAAGGAAGCTTGTTTGCTTTGCCGCTGAATGCCGTTGCCGAAACCGTGTTTTTAC
This sequence comes from uncultured Alphaproteobacteria bacterium, assembly GCA_944393745.1. Taxonomy (GTDB): domain Bacteria; phylum Pseudomonadota; class Alphaproteobacteria; order CAAGCB01; family CAG-977; genus UBA11549. Next base: position 27,183 of record CALYBD010000024.1, read on the forward strand.
AGGAAAGCGAATTCGGCATTAAAACGCCGGAAGACGGTAAAAATCCCTTCTTTTACTGGAAGGGGCTGACGTTGCCGGTTTTAAATTTTTCTGCCCGGGAAACAACAACGGCGATGAATTACGGGTTGGTCGTTCAATCCGGGATATTCTGCGCATTGATTCCCGTCCGTCAGATTTTTGATACGGAGCATCTGCTGGCTTTTTATGAAAAAAGTACGGGAACGGGGCAACCTTATCTGATTTCCTGTACGCTGTTGGAAAGCGGCAGAGAAGTTTTCTGGATTGATTTGTCAAAATTATGGGAACAGGCCGGATTGCCGGTTCCTAAAAAAATCGTGTCTGTTCCGGAAAACGCCGCATCGGGTCAGGCGGATACGGAAACGGTTTCTTATTTAATCTTCAGATCCGAACCCAGTGCATTCGGTGCGGTTCGTGTTGATGCCGTTTTAAGGGTGGAAGATTTTTCATTTCCGCCGGCCAGTCTGGTTCATAAAAAATACTTTGAAACACAAGGGAACCGTCTGCCTTTGAAAGATTCCTGTCCCCGTGACAGCTATCCGTACGCTCAGGCGGTATTGATTTTTGAAACTTTTGCTTTGGCTGTTCAGGAGGTTGTCGACATCATCGATATTCCCGGGACGGAAAACGGCGGCGAAGAAACGGGTTTTATTGTGTATCGCGGCAGGAAAGTGCCCGTTTTTTCGATACAGGATCAGAAATGATAAATTAAGCCCAGACGGCCTTCATGCACATCGCTGCGTCGCAGACTGTCTTCAAACGTGAAAGAAGCTTCCAGTCCCCAGTTTCGTGTCAATGTTATCCCGGCGGAGGTATGATAACGCCAGATATCCGCATTTTTTTCGGTATAAAAGATTTTTTCGATTTCTCCTGTCAGACGAAGAAGACCGAAATCCGCGGCAAACCCGGTCTGCACACCAACGCCGGCCATTGCATTGTGCGGCAGGTATCCGCCGGCTTTGCCGTAAATGTTTGTCATAAAATACGCAATCAGTTCATCACAGGGCTGTACTGCCCATCCGCTGCCAAAGCCGGCGTAAAATACGTAACCGTCCTTTTCCCGTCCGGGGTAAAGATAGCTTTCGATACCGGCATTCAGCTTGAAAGAAAACGGCTTAAACAGCTTGTTTCTGGGGGCTAAAGACGTAATATCAACGAAAGACAGTTTTTGCAGGCGCAAATCGTTGTCGTTTTCATACCAGCGCAAAGTGGCGTCCATATAGGTAATGGCGCCAAAAGGCAAAAAACCGGCTGTTTCGTCAATTAAAGTGTGATAAGCGGGGCGCACTGAAAAATCGATAAAGTTTTTGTGGTTTTTCCGCCCGCCGTATAAACCAACCGTTCCGGATAAATGGCCTTCATCGGGACGTTTTTCGGGAACGGGAACGTCCGTGATGTTCGATTTTTCTTTAATCGCGCTCAACGGTGTCAGAATTTTTATGGAATCCCGGCGCATTTCGTCCAAGGGAATGTCTCCGGCAATAAAGGCATATTGAATGTATTCATAGGCCGTGACCAGAACGTTTGCTTTTTGTTCGTCCGTCAGGGAGGATTTTAAAACGTCTTCAACCCGGCGCGGAGATTTTAATAATTTATGCAGCTGTTTTTTTTCTGCATCTGATAAAAAGGAATAAGCATGCTTTAATTTAGACTGGCGTGAAGGTCTGTAAACAGCTTCTTTTAAGATATTTTTTTGTTTTAATACCGTACGGATCGTATCAACGGGAATGGTGTAATTTGAAAAAAACGGTCTGTAAAACGGTTCTGTCAGATCTTGTTCGGGAACGGCGGCGTTTAATGTTTCCAGCAGCATATAAGAACAGTTTTCCGAAAAGAAAAAATAATTGGCCGAGTTATGCCCCAATTCCCAGATATGCGCAATCAGCCGGTCAATTTGCGCCGGCGTCAGATTCAATCGGTATTCCCAGATATCCCGGTTTTCCATGTTATTGTAAAGATTGACCGTATCATAATAAGGATAAACCGAAAAAATACCGTCATAACCGCCGAAAACGCCTTTGAACATAAAAGACAAACCGCCGTCCGAACCGGTAATCGCGCCGTAATTTAAGGCATGAGACAACAACGGCGTTTTTTCGTCGCTGTCCAAACGTAACAGCGTATGTCCGAAAAAAGAAGCCGGATTTCCCATATAAGCGCTGGTAAAAATCAATGCCGCACGTCGAGCGTTTAAGGCAGATTTGAAATCGTGATAATCTGTGCATTGAACGGGCGGCATCAGATGCGGATCAAAATTCAGCTGTTGGTTCAGCCAAGCGTAACGCGCCGGAAACAGGCACTGCGGGTGATTGTAGGTCTTGTCTTTCCCTTTGATTGTTTTGACCTTGTCGATCGGCATAAAAAAAGAACGCAGATCGGCCTGTAATTCTTTATCCGGATCGGTCTTTCCGTCGGGGGAAAGGAAAAAAGATGCGGAATCGATTGTGCTTTCTTTGGATCCGAGGCGGTCATGAAAGTGCATCAGCCGCCGCCACTGCGGTTTTTCGGCCAGCTTTTTGTTTTGCGCCTTATTTTGCAGATCAAGCAGATGAGCGTGCTGTTCTTTTGTCAAAGAAAACGGCTCTGCCGCAGCGATTTCCCCGCCGGGGCAGAGCCATATCAGCAATACGATCAAGGCAATGCGCATCAGTACGGCCTTTTGCCTTTCGATATTGTTAAGCCAGCAGTTCGGAAACTTTCAACGTAACCGTAACGGCGGAAACGTCATGGCTGTTAAAAATGAACGCAAAATTTTCTTTAACGACTTCACCGACTTTGTCCGAAGATTTTCCGGTCAAGGCGGCGATTGTATCAATTGTTTCGCCTTGGCCGCGTGCGGCATCAACGGCGAATTGTTCCAGATTTTTTTCCAAAAAAGCAAAAATTCTGCCGGTTCCGCCCGAAACACGACCGTTTTGGTCACAACCGGACGTTCCCAAAGAAATACCGAACGTCTGCGTGCCTAAAGTGCCGTTTGTCGTAACAGCCAAAAGCTGAGGAATCGTTCCGGCCTGTCCTTTGAAAATGATGGATCCCAAACCGCAACCCGTGCTGTCCAGAGCAAACGCTTGGGAAACAGAAAAAACAGCGGCAAAAACAGATAAAACTAAAAACTTTTTCATTGGCAAATTCCTTTAAAAGCTAGCTGAAACTTTTAGTGACAATAAAATAAAAAAGCCTTAAAATCAACCCCGAACTGTAATGTTTCAGAGGGAATAAACATGAGGACGCTTTCGCATAAAACGGCGGACTGGGTAAAAAACGGTTTGATTTCCGAACCTCAGGCGCAGGGTATTATTGCGTTTGAAAAAAACAGAAAATCGATTTTTTCGTTATTTTCCGTTATTTTGTTTTTGGGCTTTTTTTCTGTCGTAATCGGTATTATTGCCGTTGTTTCTTCGAATTGGTTTTTAATTTCAAACGAAATGAAAATAGCGGGGTTGTTCGTTTTTTTGATCGGCGCGGCGCTGGTTTTGGCGCACGTCAGGGAAAAACACCCCGTCGGATTTGAAGGCGGGCTGTTCTTTTATATGTTGCTGCTGTTCGCGGCTATCGGTTTGGTCGGACAGGTGTATCATTTGAAAAGTGATACGTATAAAGCGTTTTTGTTCTGGTCCGCTTTGGCTTTTCCGTTGTTGTTTTTGACGCGTAAAGTTTTTCAGGGCTTTATTTGGGAAATTATTTTTATCGCGGCTTTTTCGTGTTCGCCGTGGGGCAAGGAATTCTGGGAATTCTTTTTTGAAACGTTCTCTTCGCTATTAATGTTGTCTTTCTTTGCTATGGTGCTGTTTTTTGTTTTGTTGCGTTTTAAAACGGCGCCCGTTTTTATCGTTCCCTTACGGACGATGGCGGCTTATTTTACATTGTTTTGCCTGATGTTTGACGAATATGATTATTCGTTTTTTGTTTATGATACTGTCTCGGGGCCGATTTTGTTTTTGATGATTGCGGCGGGGTTTGCGGCGTATGTATGGAAATATGCGCCCTTCGGCCGATCCGAAAAACAGGCGGTTCTGGGGATAACGGGTTTGTATGTTCTGTTTTATTTGTGTCCCGCATTTAAATCCGTCAATTATTTCTTTCAGCTGATCATTTTAATCGGTTTTGTTTTTACGGCATATCGGTTCGGCAGTGAAAAAATGGCTCGTCTGCTGGCCGTGGTAACGGCTTTCAGAATGCTGATCGCTTTCTTTTCGTTGTTCGGAACTTTGCTGTATACGGGGGTCGGACTGATTGTTTCCGGGCTGGTTATTCTGGGAATTGCTTATGCTTGTTGGAAAACGGAGTCTTATTTGAAATTAAATACGGCCGGGAAAGGAAAAAGCGATGAATAAAACAAAAATACTGTTGTTTATACCGGTTATTATTTTATTGGGCTGGGTTGTTTCAATCCAGACGGCCGTATCGACGGGAACAACGATTGTTCTGCCTGTCCGGGGATTTGATCCGCGCGATATCTTTGCCGGACGTTATTTGGCCGTTTCCGTTGATTACGGCGCTTTTGAATCCGAATGCGCCGTCAAACAGGGAAAAGAACGTTGGAAAAAGACAGAGGCTTTTTTCTGTCCCGATATTCAAAAAATTGTTTTAAACAAGCCGGCAGAGTGTGCCGTTTTTATCAAAGGGTATTGTCGTTACGGTCGTTTTAACGATAATGTCAGCCGTTTTTATATTCCCGAAAAGTTATCACGGCCGCTGGAACAAGCCGTGCGCAATCCGGAAAACAAGCCTCAGCTGCGCTTGCGTGTTTCCCGAAACGGCCGGGCGTATCCGCAGGATTTGATTTTAAGCGATCTGCCTTTTGAACAATGGCTGGAAAAAAATAAAAGCCCTTCGAAATGAAGGGCTTTTATTTTTAAGACTATTTTGGCGGCGGCGGAACGGCCGGATCCGATTCGGGCGGCGTTTCGACGGGTTCCGGTTTAATGACCCGACGTCCCCACATTTTGGGAGCAGCCGGCTTTTCGGGTTCGGGGGCTGCTTCTTCCGCAGGATCCCGTTTTTTAAACATATGAGCAGCGGCTTTTTCCGTTTCTTCGGGATTGAGCGGTTCCAGATCTTTGGAAATCGCGTCAATAAATGTATCCAGCCAATCTTTTATCGGTTTGGCGGAAAATTCTTTTGTATCACCGCCGTATAAAAACAAAACGGCGGGGCAGTTACCGCCCGATAAAATAATGTCAACGAAATCGAATCCTTTTCTGAACCGCAACGCCAGCTTTGGCGTCGTGACGCAGGAAACGATTTTTGTAACATTCAGGTCATAGCTTTCCGCTTTAAACAATTTATTTTGAACTTCGGTCATTCCGGTTTCGTTCAAAGAGCCGCAATTGCCGGTATGGGCATATCCGTCTATGGTTTCGCTGCGCTTTTTCGGGCTTTTTCTGGCAATGCCGTAGCAAAGCGCTTCATCAGGTTCGCCGATGATATAGGCGGCATCGGCGCGAATACGTTCGCGTATTTCTTTGGCAACGATTTGTTCATAAGGTTCTTCTTCTTTATTGGGATCTTCGCTTTCGTCCGATGTCGAACGCAAAGAGCTTCCGCCGTGGGAAGAAGATCCGGTTGAATCAAAACCCGTGCCGGCATTGTAAAACATTTGTGCCGCGGCAGGGGCTGCAGACAGCAAAAACAAAATGCCGCAAATCAGAAAATAAGATATTTTTTTCATGTATCAGCTCCTTTTTTTGGGAGGTTTGGGTGCTTTTCGGGCAGCTTTTTTTGGTGCGGGCGGGCAGAATTTTTCAGAATTTTTCAGAAAAGCCTGCGGATCAATTCGTTTGTTTTTCCAGGAAACACCCCAATGCAAATGAGGTCCCGTTGCCCGGCCGGTCATGCCGATGCGTCCGATTTCCTGGCCTTTTTTTATTTTTTGACCTTCTTTGACGGCGATTTTGCTCATATGAATATAGCTGGAAACAACGTCTTGTCCGTGACCGATCAGGACGGTTTTGCCGGATAAAAACATATCTTCGTGAACCAGCAGGACGATCCCGTCGGCCGGTGCCGTTATTTTTGTTCCTTCTTTATTGGCTATATCCAAAGCGCTGTGAATGTTGCCGGGCGTGCCGTTCATAATGCGCTGAGATCCGAAAACACCGGAAATTCTGCCTTGCACCGGCATGGAAAAGCATAACGGCAACGGCATATCCGCCTTTTTTTGCCGCGCTTTTTGAGTTAAAACGGCTTCTTCAATGATTCGTTTTTCTTCTTGCGCAGAAGGCGTGACCGTGTTTTGCGGCAGGCCGTCAACGCGCTGAATATCCCATTTTCTGGGAGAAACGGGATAAGTACGTACGGTTTTTTGTCCGTCTTTTTCAGCGCTGAACGTCAACGTTCCCGTCTCGTCCCGTCCGATTCCAAAGGCGAACCAGCCGTCTTTGCGAGGAGTAATTTTTTCCCCGTTGACGCGCAGTTCGGCGCCCGGCGTCACAAAACCGAACAGCATTTCGCCCTGACGCATTTTACCCTGAAAAAACAAAACGGGATTCTCTGCTTCGGCTGCGGCCGGTACTGTTCCCGCAGAAAGTAAAAACATAAAAATCAGAAAAAGGCGTTTCATAATAGTCGTCCTTGTTTGTCGTCTTCGATTTTTTTTCGTTTTTTCCGGACGGGCGTTTTTTGCGCCGCGGTCTGCGTGGATACGCGCAGGACATTGTCCGAAAATTTCAGCATCAATTCTTGATGTGCCCCGGCTTCGGCCGCCGTTGCCAGCGGTTTTCCCTGTTCGCTTAACGCCAGGACAAATCCGCGTTCCAAAATACGTTCGTATGAAAAACTGTCTAGCAGACGAGCGGCCGTTTGAAAACGATTTTCTGTTTGAGTCAGAAAAGTTTTTATTTGTGCGGTTAAAGGAAAAGCGGTTTTAAACAAGTTGTTATTGGCTTTTTCCAGCAAAAAATCGGGGCGTGTCAGACGCAGGGCAGAGGTTTTTAAGGAATTGCTTTTTTCGCTCAGACAAGTTTTTAAAGCATTGTCCAGCCGTTCCGTTCTGTCGTCCAGACGCTGGGTTTGTTCTTCTACGATTTGTTCCAAAGACGGCAGACCGCGCGTCAATCCGGTCAGAATATTGGATTGTTCGTTGATCAGTCTGTTGACGGTCGTTTTCAGTCGCATTTCGGATTCGCAAAGCAATTGACTTAATTCCCGGCGTACGGGGACGGCCTTTTCTGCCGCTCCGGTCGGAGTCGGCGCTCGCAGATCAGCTGCATAATCAATCAGGGTCGTATCTGTTTCATGACCGACGGCGGAAATAAGGGGAATCTGAGAATCGGCAACGGCACGTACGACGATTTCTTCGTTAAAAGGCCATAGATCTTCCAAAGAACCGCCGCCGCGCGCGACAATCAAAACGTCCGGGCGCGGGATCAGTCCGTCGGGTGTTGGTAAACCGTCCGGCGGAATGGCATTAAAGCCGCGAATGGCTTTGGCAACTTGTTCGGCGGCTTCTTCTCCCTGCATCAGGGACGGCCACAACAGCACACGGCGGGGAAAACGGTCGTTCAGTCGATGCATGATATCGCGAATCACGGCACCGGTCGGCGAAGTGATAACGCCGATAACGTCGGGTAAAAAGGGGATTTTCTTTTTACGTTCGGGGGAAAACAGACCTTCGGATTCCAGTTTTTTACGTCGTTCTTCCAGCAGTTTTAACAAAGCGCCGATTCCGGCCGCCTGCATGGTTTCAACGATCATCTGGTACTTTGATCGGCCGGGATAAGTCGTGATTTTGCCGCTGCATATGACTTCCAGTCCGTCTTCCGGAACAATGCTCAGCTTTGCGGCACTGCCCCGCCAGCAAACGCCGTCCAGAACGGATTCTTCGTCTTTTAAAGAAAAATACATATGCCCGGAGGCGGCTTTTTTAAAACCGGAAATTTCGCCTTTAACCCGAACAAAACCGAAATTGTTTTCAACGATTCCTTTTAAGGCCGCGGAAACGGCGGAAACGGACAGGGCTTCGGGCTGAACCTCTTGCACGGCGGGCATTTTTTCCGCAGTTGTCTGAAGCATATCGGCAAATAAAGGCTTTGAGGTCATTTTCCGTCTCCGCGCAGTGTCTGAAAAAAGTCCTTCAGCAAAGCGGCACAGCGTGTCTGTGCTATTCCGCCGTAAATTTCCGGCACATACAGGTTCGGTGCTTTTTGATAAATCCGGCAACCGTGTTCGACGCCGCCGCCCTTAACGTCATAAGCGCCGAAATACAACCGGCGCAAACGGGCAAAAGAAACGGCCGCCGCGCACATCGGACACGGTTCTAGGGTAACATAAATATCGTATCCGTGTAAGCGGGTCTGTTGAGTTAAACGGCAGGCTTTGCGTATGGCTAAAATTTCGGCATGCGCCGTCGGATCCCGGCCGCGTTCGGTGCGGTTAACCGCCGAAGCAAGAATTTTTTTGTTTTCCGGATCGAAAATAACGGCACAAACAGGGATTTCCCCGGCTTTTGCCGCTGATTTTGCTTTTTTTAAAGCGATGTCGGTAACATTTTTTAAAAAACTATCCATATAATGAATGTAAAACGTCTTGTGAAAAAAAGAAAGTCAGGAAAAAATTCTTTTAATCAATTCGGCGGATTGATATACTGCAGTGTCTATTAAAAGGATATAAGTGTGGCGGCAGATGTAGCAATTGAAAATACTGTTTATAAGATCGGCGGTTTTAAGGTCGACCGGGAAATCGTTCGCTATATCCGGGAAGCCAGTGAAATCAGCGGTGTCAGCTTTGATTACATGATGGCTAAGGCCGGCCATGAAAGCCGGTTTGAGGTTAACGCCGCCGCCGAACGTTCCAGCGCGGAAGGGTTGTATCAATTTACGGCCGATACTTGGTTACAACAGATGAAACTGCACGGGGCAAAATACGGATATGCCCGTTTGGCTTCGCAGATTTATCGTGACGGCCGGGGGCGTTATCGCGTTAAAAATCCGCAGGATCGGGAAGAAATTTTATCACTGCGTCGTTCGCCGCGGATATCGGCTTTGCTGGCAGCCGAATTTGCCAAAAGCAACCAAAAAATTTTAAGCGATCAGATCGGCGGAAAAATCAGTCCGGTGGATTTGTATCTGGCGCATTTTATGGGGCCTTCCGGGGCGGTTATGTTGTTGCGCGCGGATAAATTTACGCCGTATAAGTATGCGGCCGATTTGTTTCCAGAGGCTGCTTTGGCCAATCCGCCCATCTTTTATACCGAAAAGAAAAAGATGCGCACGGTCCGTCAGGTTCGTCAGCGGATTGAAGAGATTTTTCAGGATAATATTGACCGTTTTGCCGTTTTGCCGAAATCTTTAAAGGTCTGGCTGGATAAGCAGCCGGCAGAGCGTAAAAACAAAAAATCTTCCGTGGTTGTCGAAGCGCCCATTTTAAAAATGGAAGCCGGATTGACCGGGGCATCGGGCAAAACGTCTGCTCCGATGCCTAAGGTTGTCGAAGGGTTTGAATTGGCTAAGATTCTGCCCGGCGAAGGCATTAATCTGGACGATGAACAGGCTTTGGCCGCCTTAAAGCAGAATACATTTAAGCTGGAGGCTGTTTCCGGTACAAACGATATGGTTTCCGCTGACTTTTTGCCCTCTGTTCATGCCAGTTATCAGCTGAAAGGGATCACGTCGTTGGAAACAGAAATCGATCCCGAAAAAAAACCGGTTTATACGGCCGATCAGGTTACTTTTTTTGAAACGGACGATTATGTTGTTCGTTCGGCGTTGCCTGTTTTAATGACGGCCAGTACTTTTCCCGCGGAACCTTTTGATCAACAAAGCCGAGAAACCAGATGAATACGCCGAAAGCAGAAAGAATAGCCAAGGTCGTTGCCCGCGCCGGTGTTTGTTCGCGTCGCGAGGCCGAACGTTACATAGAACAGGGGCGGATTGCCGTTAACGGTCAGGTGTTGGAATCGCCGGCCGTTGTCGTAACGCCGGCAGATGTGATTACCGTGGATCAAAAGCCTTTGCCGGCAAGGGAAAAAACGCGTGTCTGGCGGTATTATAAACCGGTCGGACTGCTTACATCGCACAAAGATCCGGAAGGCCGGCCGACGGTCTTTGATTCTTTGCCGCAATCAATGCCGCGTGTTATTTCCGTCGGACGACTGGATCTGAATTCCGAAGGTTTGCTGCTGTTAACCAATGACGGGGAATTAGCACGTCGGTTGGAATTACCTTCTACGGGCTGGATTCGACGTTATCGGGTGCGCATTCACGGCGAAATGACGACGGAAATTATGGAAAAATTAGCGGCGGGCGTCAGTATTGACGGCGTGCGTTATGCCGGCGTTCAGGTTGTGATTGATAAAAAACAGGGATCAAACACATGGCTGACGGTTGCTTTGAAAGAAGGCAAAAATCGTGAAATTCGACGGTTGATGGAATTTTTCGGTTTTCAGGTAACCCGGTTAATTCGTATTTCTTACGGACCGTTTCAGCTGGGAAATCTGGCCAAAGGTGCCATTGATGAGATTTCAGCCAAAACTTTGCAAGAACAGATCGGCATCGGTAATGAAAAACCGGCGCGCCGGAAAAGATAAAAGAAGGGGGAGATTTTAAAACCTCCCCCGAAGTTTTTTGGGAAAACGAAATGAAAAATTATTTTTCGGAACCTTTGAGTCGGGAACATCGCCAAATATCGATTTCCCCGCGGTTTTTTATGCTTAATACCTCAGGCAACCCTGTTATATGAATAAGATTCATAATCAAAAAAAGATGCCGGTTTAAGCATGAAAACCTGTGTTCTTCAGGAATATCTTTGACAAAAATAACGGATTTTGTCTTTTTTGTCAAACAAAAAAAGAGGTCAGGAAATGCGTATTATTGCAGGAAAATACCGTGGCAGGAAACTGACGGCACCCGAAGGAACGGTGACACGTCCGACGTCGGACAGGGCGCGGGAAGCTGTTTTTAACGTGTTGGATTCTCGGTTGCGTAAAAACGGCACGGCGTGGTCGGATCTGGCGGTTTTGGATATGTTTGCGGGGACGGGCGCTTTGGGGGCGGAGGCTTTGTCCCGTGGAGCAAAGGCTTTGTTCGCGGCAGAAAAAGATCCGGCTGCCGTGCGTTGTTTTTATCAAAATATCGATCCGTTTATCAAGGACGGCGTACCGGTGTTTTTGTTTCCCGATGCGTTGGATCCTCCGCCGGCGCGTGCCGTAGCCGGAATAGTGTTTATGGATCCGCCGTATAACAAAGGGTTGGTGGCACCGTCATTAAAACAGTTGCTGCAAAAAGGCTGGATAGATCAAAATACCCTGTGTGTTATTGAAAAAGAACGTCACGAACAAAATATTTTACCGCCGGGTTTTGAATTATTTGACAGCCGTGTTTATGGCAAAGCGGAAATTTTATTTTCCGGCCTGATCTGAAATCTTTTTTTTATTTACCGTACGAAGAATCATTGAAAAATATCAACATATATTAAGAAAATTCTTTTGCTCTTTTTCTGTCCCATGCGGGCGGGTGTCGGCTGAATACGGCTATGTGCCCAATAGGTCGAGCCGTAAATCTCTATACGGTTTGTAACATCCGCCCACCTTTTCAGGTGGGTTTTGTTTAACCGACAAAATAAAGGCTTGTTCCATAAAGCTCAGCTTGTGCTGGTGTTTATAGTTTGTTTCTGTTATAATTTTTTTAAGTCGTTTCAATCAACGGCCCAGGGCATACAAACCCTTTTGAAGGCAGTCGCAAAGCATATGGCGACTTTAAATAATCATGCCGATCTCTGCTTAGCAGGCGGATCAACCCAGTTAAAAAGTATCATTTTTAAGATCGTCTTTTAATCGAGCATTTAAACGTATAATGAATT
>CALYBD010000025.1 GCA_944393745.1 uncultured Alphaproteobacteria bacterium
CACTGTATCAGGCCGCAGGGAATGGATTGCCGCGGCCTGCGGCCTCGCAATTTCGATAGGCATATGAAATAAAAAAACTTTATCCTATTACCACCTATCCTGCTGTTTTGCCAAAAAAAAGCGGGCGCAGTTATACTGGCGTTAAACAAATATTTCTGTTATAATTTTTTTAAGTCGTTGAAATCAACGGCCCAGGGCTTCAAACACCCTTTTGACAATAGTCGCAAAAGCATATGGCGACTTTAAATAACTGTTACTTAACAGTTATATTTAGACTAAACGGGATATAGTGGGATATACGGGGATATAGCGGGATAACGGCGGATTAAAAGGAATTTTAAAGCATCTTAAAAAAATACCGGACTTCGAGCTTTTTAGACTCAGGCCGGTATTTTGACATTTATTTTTAGACCAACTATTTATCTGATTTTATTCGTTCCTCATAGTTGTCTAAAAATTCCGTCGCCGCATTAAAGTCACTACATGGCATTTTGCTTATTGTTTCATATTTTAAACGCCCTTTAAGATGTCGGTAAAGCATATATTCGCTTACTTTTCCGGTATCTGCTATTTGCTCAATGCGGGCTTTTAAAAATTCTTTTTGTTTTAAGGAAATACGGCATGAATAATTACCGTTTTCCCTTAAAAACAAAAAAACTGTTATTGAAACAACAAGAAAAGTTAACCCGATATATAGAATCTTCCGCTTCTTTTTCGGCGCAGATCTAAGCATTTCTTTAATGTGTTCAAGGTTTTTATTCATAATTTTTTCTCCGTTGTTATTAAAACGACGGAGAAACTATACTAAAGTTTTATCCTGCAATGTCGATTAAGCTGATAATGTTGTCGCGGCGTACCGGCTCGTCTTTGTGGCAGTAATTATAAAGATAAGCGTAAATTTTTCCGAGTTTTTCAGGCGGCAGTTCACGATCAAGCGAATCAAGGTATTCATTAACGACTTTAACGATTTCAGCCATTAAATCCGCATCAACTTTGATATCTTTTACCATTTCATCAAGATTATCTTTCTCCGGCATGCCTTCGCCCGTAGCCAACCAGTCTAAAGAAACATCGGCTAATTCTGCAAGTCTTTGCGACATTAAGAGCTTTGGTTCTGCATCTCCTGTCATATAACTAGAGATAGAACGGGTAGAAATACCCAATGCAAGGCTAGCGGCTTTTTGACCGCCGATTTTTTTTATGGCGAAGCCTATGCGCTCTCTCAAGCCGGTTTGAGAAACTTTTTCGGAGTTCATCAGCATAACTCCGAAAAAAAGATGAAGTTTTTATCAGAAAAACAAGAAGATAAATTCATTTTAAAATCAATATGTTGCCATTTTTTCATAAAAAACAAACTCCGAAATGAATTTTTCTTCTTTACAAGATGAAGAAAACTTCTTATGTTAATTATACAAAGTTAATTTAACACCCCAGAAAAAACCGACTTGGCAGAGTCGGTTAGAACGGAGGACGGAGACACGTTATGAGATACACGGCTGTACAGATCAAATGCAAAATCCTTCTTAAAGGAATGACGTTAAAAAGTCTGTCCCTAAAAGCCGGATTATCTGCCAGAGCCTGTTCAGTCGCTCTCATTAAGCCGTTCCCTGCCGCAGAAGAAGCTATCGCCGAGTTTTTAGGCATTCCTGCCCGACAACTTTGGCCAAGCCGCTTTAATGCGGACGGGAGCCGCAAATGTTCCCGACTTTCTAAATATAAAGGGATTCGCATTTTTCGGCAATGTCAAAACGACAAAGCTGCTTAAACAAAGAATTTTTTGCCGATGAATTCAAAAGGAGAAAATATGGCCGAATACATTCCAGAAAACAATGAAAAAACAATCAGAAATCTTCTCATGTCATGCAAAAAAGCCGTTCCGGGCGTTGTTTTCAAAATCTGGGATACGGAAGAACTTGTCATAAAAAGCAGCGATATTGATGAAATTATCACCGCTATTGACGGCGGAGATGAAGAAATCGGCATCAACGTTTTTGATGCAACTAAAAAATCTCTCGGCTGGTTCGGCATTCTGCCGTATGAAGCGGAAGACATTATTTTTGATAATTCTGCCAATGCATTTTGCGACAGAGTAATGGCAAGCGCTGATAAAGGTTAAAGCGATGTCAAAGAGATTCAAAGACACCAAAACTCTTGATTTATTCGAACAGATCTATCCTGTTCGCCGACCGCCGGTGATCTCCCACACCGTTGATTTGAGCGGCAAGATTAAGCGTTTGGTGTCTTTGATCCTGAAAGAGAGCCCTAAAAGCCGCGAACAAATCGCCGCTGAAATGTCGGAGGCTATGGATTGCCCATCATTTAGCAAAGCGATGCTGGATAACTATTCCAGCGAAGCCAACGAGCTCCATCAAATTCCCTTGTATCGCTTTATCGTCCTCGTCCGCGTGGCAGATGCCGCGTGGGCGTGGGACGAACTGTTAAAAGACGAAGGTTTTACTGTTTTGTTTGGAGACGAAGCTCTTTTAGCTGAACGCGGTCGTGTTGCCCAACAAATTGAAGAATTGAAAAAATATCAAAAAGAATTGAACTCGGTTGCGCCCGTTAAAATTCGGAGGCGGTTATGAAAGAATGGTTTTCCGCCAAAGAACTGGCTGAATTTGAGTTGCCGACACTTCCAAATACAGAACGCGGAGTTCAAACGAAAGCTTCCCGCGAAAACTGGCAATCGCGTCCCCGGTGCGGTCGCGGCGGCGGCAAAGAATACAACGTATCGAGTTTACCCGCCAAAGCCAAAGAAGAATTGGCGCGCCGTTCATTGTCAAGCGTTCCGGAACGTCGGTCAAAGGCTGTGATCGAACGTCCCGACGATGCCGATTTATCCGAAGCCAAAGCCTGGCAGCGTGAAACGGCTGAAGCGCGAGCGGCGGTTTTGGACGCGATTGACAATCTAGCAGTAACGTGCGGGAAAAACAACGCGATTAAAGCCGTTTTAAACGGACTGAAAAACGGAACGTTGGAACCGTCTTTCATCGAACTGATCCGAAAAGCAAACGCAAAGGCCGGCGAAACGGTCAAACTTTCCCGCGCCAGCTTGTTTAACTGGTACAAACTGCGTGAAACGGCGGGCTTAAAAGGGTTGATGCCCACCCCTGCGAAAGATGAACAGATCGTTGCTCCCGAATGGTTTGAAGCGTTTGCCCGTTTGTATTTCAGACCGCAAAAACCGTCATTAAATTCCTGTATTGAAATTCTGCAGGAAAATATGCCCGCACTTGCCCCCAGTTACAGACAGGCAAAGTTTTATCTTGAAAAAATCGGAAAACTGCTGGCAAACAAAGGGCGCGTCGGGGCGCGTGAGGGTAAAGCTTTTCGGGCTTACGTTTCCCGTGACGTATCGCATTTGTGGCCGGGAGCGATTTATTGCGCAGACGGTCATACGTTTGATGCTGAAATCGCCCACCCGATCCACGGCAAGCCTTTCCGCCCAGAAGTCACGACAATTATTGACGTATATACCCGCAAAGCCGTCGGGTTCAGTCTGAACATCGTCGAATCGACCGCGTCCGTCATGGACAGCTTGATACACGCGGTGACGACCAACGGCGTTCCCGACGTGTTTTACGTTGACAACGGGAACGGCTTTAACAATACGACGGTCGATATGTTTTGCGCCCGTTTGGGCATCACGAAAAAGAACAGCATTGCCTACAATTCCCAAGCACGCGGCGTGATTGAACGCCTGCACCAGACGATTTGGGTCAAAGCGGCGAAAATGCTGCCGACCTATATGGGCAAGCCGATGGATCCGGAAGCCAAGCAAAAGGTTTTCCACATCAATCGGCGCGAGGTCAAACAAGACGGGAGAAGCCGCTTGTTGCCCGATTGGCAAGGCTTTGTCGCGTATTGCGAACGATGCTTTGCCGCCTATAACGATCACCCGCATTCTTTTTTGCCTATTATTATTGATTCTGAAACAGGCAAAAAACGTCACATGACGCCAAATGAAGCTTGGGAGGCGGGCAATCCTGAATTTCCCGACTACCGCCCCGACGTTCTGACGCCGGCGGAAACAGATGATTTATCGCGTCCTTACGTTGTCCGCAAATGTTCGCGCTGTTTGGTCAGTCTGTTTAACAACGTGTACGGTTCGCATCTGCTGACGCATTATCACGACGAACAGGTTGCCGTCGGTTTCGACATTCATGATGCGTCAAAGGTTTGGGTGCGCGAATGGGACGGCAAGCTTCCGGGACGTTTGATTTGCGTCGCCCGTTTTGAAGAAAACAAGCGTGCCTTTATGCCCGTATCTTATGATGAAAAGAAGAAATTACAACGAGCACAAGGGCGGCTCGCTCGTCTTGATGAACAGCAAAAAGAAGTCTTGGAAGAATTAGGACAAAGATATTTACCCGCCCCCGAAGCTGCGCCCGTGACGGCGGAGGAAGCCGCCAAAAACGAAGAGTTTTTAAAGGAATTTGAGGCTGAACAGAACGCTCAGCCCGTTGCCGATATTGACACGCCTGCGGCTCGGTTCCGCAAAGCCGTCGCTATCGGTCAACAAATCGAAAACGGGGAAAGCATTTCCGCCGAAGACCGCCGTTGGTTCACCGAATATTCCAAATCGCCCGAGTACATTCAGCGCATGGACTTTGCGCAGGATTTCGGCATGGAAGCGGCTCTGACGGCATAAAAAAGGCGGCGTCTTTTCGGACAACCGCCAACCACAAAACAAAGGAAGAATGACAAAAATGAATGAAACTGTCAAGAATACAATCGCCCCGCTGCGCAACGTGGCACTTTTGAACGAACTGCTATACCGCGTTAAAAACCGTGATTACGGTCTGCCCGGCATGGCGACCTTTTACGGTTTTTCCGGATACGGCAAAACGTTCGCGGCGATTTACGCGGCGAACAAGCACAAAGCCTATCACGTCCAAGTCAAAAGCGTTTGGACGCCGAAAAAGCTCTGCGCTTCGATTTTGGGAGAAATGGGCATTCAGCCCGCTTACACAATTCCCGACATGATGGATCAGATCGGCGAAGAACTCTCGCTTTCACAGCGTCCTTTAATCATAGATGAAGCGGATTTCTTGGTTCAAAAACGCATGATTGAAGTCGTTCGGGATATTTACGAAAGTTCGCAAGCCACAATCATTTTGATCGGCGAAGAAGCCATGCCGGTAAAGCTTCAAAAATGGGAACGCGTCCACGGGCGTATGCTTGACTGGGTGGCGGCACAGCCGGCGTCAATCGACGACGTTAAACATCTGGCTAAATTGTATGCGAACGGCGTTACGGTAGAACAGGACTTGTGCGAAAAAATCTTAAAAGAAAGCGCGGGTTCCGTGCGCCGTGTCTGCGTCAACCTTGACCGCGTGCGCGAATTTGCAACGACAAAAGGGTTAAAAACAGTCGGTTCGGCCGATTATCAGCGCGACTTCTTTACAGGCGTGCCTCCGATGGCGCGGAAAGCGGGGATATAATGGCAAATAAACCGATACACCTGCGCATGAAAGCTAAAAATCCAAGCGGTCGCCAAGCAATGTGGGAAGCAATCAGGGCAAATAAAGACGGATTTACTTTAACCGGTTTGACAAACAGTTTCAGCGATTTAAAGCGCGAAACTTTAAGAACGTATCTCCGCGCTCTTATCGCTGGCGGGTATGTTGTTAAAGCGACGGAAGGCGATGTAAAAACACCGACGATTTTTAAATTGGCAAAAGATGTCGGAGTGAATGCCCCGAACGTGAATTCCAAAGGAGAACTGTCAACATTAGGAAACGGAACGCAACAGATGTGGCACGCCATGCGCATTTTAAAAAAGTTCAGCTATACGGATTTATCCGTTACGGCGTCAACCGAAGAAACGCCGGTTTCGATATTAACAGCAAAAGCCTATGTGAAAACTTTGTGCAAGGCAGGATACCTCCGCCGGGAAAAAGACGGTCTTTATTGTTTTATCGCCTCACGTTATACGGGGCCGCGCGCGCCGATGATCCAGCGATTAAAAACCGTATTCGATCCGAATTTGCAAAAGATCGTCTGGCAACAGGAGGCAAGCGATGACTGATTGGATCTCAGAGTTAAAAGCCGAATGCGCCAAGACTTCCCAAGCTAAAGTCGCCAAAGAAATGGGCTATTCCGCTGCGACGATCAGCCTTGTTTTAAAAGGACGCTATGCGGGTGATTTAAGTGCCGTTGAACGCACGTTTAACGGATGCTTTAAAAACGCTTTGCTGATTTGCCCCGTCTTGGGCGAACTGTCCGTCGACCGATGCATTCGTTACCAAAAACAAAAATTTTCCGCCGTTAATCCGCAGCGCGTGGCTCTTTATAAAGCCTGCCGCAACGGCTGTCCCCACTTTAAAAAAGGAGATTGAAATGCCTTTAAATTCCACCTTATCCCAACAAATTTTCGGCGTGATTTCCACGCTGACCCGTGAATACGGTAAAGAACCGCAAGGTTTTATTCCGCCGTCAATCATGGATCGGGAAATCAAAAAGCTGATTCGAATCAAAAACGAAGTCGCTACGTTGGAAAAGGAACTGGCCGACAAAGCGGGAGTATCCGAAGAAACCGTCGCGGTCGCCGTTCGCCTGCGTCATCTGGGCGTTGTACCGGGGACGGCATACAGCAAGGGAAACAATGACGATGATCCGCCTCCGGCAGCTGCTTAGGGGCGAACCGCCCCGGGCTGAACGTCTGCCCGACGGGGTATTAAAGACGCTTCGGCAAATGATCCGCTTTTTACTTTTTAAATTCACCCACAAACCACCTGAACGAGAAAGGAAACACTGAAAATGAAAGAAACGACAAGACAGGCTGCTATAGAAGCCGTCAATAAACATGATTTTTTGTTTTTAATCGCAGGAACGCGAAACGAAGACGGAACTTATGAGACACAACGCATCATTGAAGGAAAAACTGGCGATTTGGCCGTTCCTTTGGCAATGGCGTTGAAAGACGAGCAAAGCATTGAAAAATGCGTCTTCAAAATACGCGTTCAAGAAAAGATACCTGAAATGCTGCACGAATTGGCAGAGGTTCTTTCACTGGACTTTAAACAGAACAAAAAGAAAGGAAAAAACGAAAATGACTGAAACTGCAAATACCACAATCCCCGCGGGATACATGAAAGATGCGGCGGGACGGCTTGTCCCCGAAAGCATTGTCAAACCGACGGAAAAGCTGGAAGACCAGCTGGTGCATAAAATCATGGATTACGCCCGTGCGTTGTCCGACCAGATTTCACGCTTTAAAGGCCACACAGGCGACGACATCGCGGCTTATCTGTCGTTAATCGACGAAAAGTACGGCGTGAAAAAAGGCGGACGCAAGGGAAACATGACGTTTCAGACGTATGACGGCTTGAAAAAGGTTCAGGTTGCCATTTCCGAAAACATCGTTTTCGGCGCGGAACTGCAAACCGCAAAAACCTTAATCGACGAATGCATCAACGAATGGGGTACTGACAGCCGCCCTGAAATCGTCACGCTGATCGACCACGCGTTCCAGGTTGACAAAGAAGGCAAAATCAACCGCAACGCCCTGTTGTCGCTCCGCCGCTTGGACATCAAAGACGAAACGTGGCAACGCGCGATGCAAGCAATCACCGACAGCATCAGAATCGACGGGTCAAAGCTGTATTACCGCTTTTACGAACGTGACACGGCGGAATCCCCGTGGCGGGCAGTCACAGTCGATCTGGCCAAAGCGTAAGGAGGAAAAAATGGTCGCGTTTAAAGTCCAATTCAGCACGATTAACGGTCGGATGCCGTATCCGATAATGCTTGATGAAAAAGGTAAAGCTTTAAAAAACACATGGAATATTGATGCGGTTTTGGGTGTTTCCGACCACCCGTGCACTGGAAACGTTGATATTGATTTCAAAGAACTGTGTCGGGATGTGGAAGCCGCCCGTGGCCGTTATCTGGTCGCGGTTAGCAACGGTGGAATTGTGACATATCAGCAAGCCATTAAGGAAATGAATGTCCATAAAATCAAGAAAGGAAAGAAATGAAAAAAGCGATTGATGCATTGACGCTTCTTGCGATTTGCGGGTGGTTCGGCGTGATGGGGTATTCGGTTTATGTTGATCATGCCCACAAAGCGGCGGTGGACAAGGTCGTTCAGACCACCGAGGAACTGCGCGCCAAAGCGGGACTGGACTGAATTTTCTTTATGGGTGGGGCGGTTTTCTGCCGCCCCGGACACAAGGAAAATCAGTCCTGAAATACTAACAAACAATAGCGGGATAGCTCAATCGGTAGAGCAAGGTGACGTCAAAGGTTGCGGGTTCGAGTCCCGCTCCCGCTTTCGATAGGAAAACGAAAGAAAACAGAAAAATGAAAAAAGAAGAGATTAAAAAACTGGCGGACAAAATGCTGAAAAAAGGACTGACCGCGCCGGACTGCGCGAAAATCGGGTGCTTCCGGACATGCTTTTATCCGTTCGACGACTTTGAAACGGAAGACAGCTGGTACGACCGCGACAACGGCAGTTTCGACGACCGATTTTCCACCGTCTATGGCGGGTGGAGATGGCACTTTGAAACGGCGGAACAGCTGAAAGCCTTTTGTGAAGCTGTCGGACAAGCGTGAAAGGAAAGAAAATGTCAGAAAGCAATACGATCATAGAAAGAATACGCAAACTTTTGAAAATCACAGTCGCAAACGGAGCTTCAGAGAACGAAGCAGAAATTGCCTTGCGAAAGGCAAATAAGCTGATTGAAGAATATCAAATTTATTCTGATCAGCTTGATGAAGGCTCTTCTTATAACGAGGTTTCTTTCAATACTCATAAAAGGCAGCCAGAACAATTCAAACCTGTTATTCATCAAATTTCTTTGTTCTTTGGAGTATTCGTCATTTTAAAAGGACGAGATACATATTCCTTTTATGGAAAACGCGAATTTTGCGAACTTGCCAAAGAGATGGCCGAACGTGCTGAGTTTGAATGCGAAATGTCCTTAACGTATTATCGAGAATCGGAAGAATACAAGAAACAAAGATATTATAAAGCCCCCTTGGCAGTATCAAATGCCTATAAAAAGGGATTTTATAATGCTGTTCTTGAAAAAC
The DNA here is from genome assembly GCA_944393745.1 of uncultured Alphaproteobacteria bacterium. Taxonomy (GTDB): domain Bacteria; phylum Pseudomonadota; class Alphaproteobacteria; order CAAGCB01; family CAG-977; genus UBA11549. Next base: position 9,043 of record CALYBD010000025.1, read on the forward strand.
TTTGCTTTGAAAATGAAGCGCGTTCCAAAAGTATTTTTTCTACGACAGGACGTAATCTTGTTCTGAATATACAGGCTGACTTGCGCCGAAATTATGAAGAAGAACATAACATTCACCTTCAGAAACATGATTTAAAAATAAATATAACGGTCAGTAAAGCAAGTTTAGCCGGACGTTCAGAGGGACAAAAATTCCGCATCAATCAAGAATTATGCAAAAGCGAAAAAATAAAGCGAATTGCTTAAGGGGGGAAATCATGGACGATATAAAAAATCTGGAAACAATCAAGAGTTTTCTTAAAGAATACAAAACGCAGTACCGGCGAGGCAATGCAATGCCGATCTACTTTACAATAATGGACTACTACACTTGTTTCGTTCAAGATCGTTGCGGCGAACCGCACCTGTACGAAGACGGAGAATTTCTGAACTATGAGCGTTACAGCGACAAACATAACATATCCATAACAGAAGAAGATTTTATGGATCTGCCCGACGTCGTTTACGGGTATACGGAAGAACGCAGTTATCAACGCGGAGTCTTCTTGACCGAAAGCGATGCCGAAGAACACCTGCAAAAGAATTATTACCACTACAGCCCGAAAGCCCACACGTTTGTTGATACAGCTTTTCGCGCCCCGAAATTAGAAGCCTTTTTAAAAGCATTGATCGAATTTTTCGGCATTTCCGGCGAAGAAAAAGAAAAGCCTTTGTTCGGTCGGTATAAAACCGCTTCCGATTACGCCACAGAAAGGAAGCAATTATGAAAGTCGTTGTTTTTAACGTAGAAGGAAAATGGTTCGGAAAAATCAGATCCGGAGAAAAAAAACACGAATACAGACTGGCAACGCCTTACTGGGAAAGCCGCCTGCGCTTTGCTGATGTCGCCGAGTTCCGCTTGGGGTATCCGGCTAATACCGATACGGATAAAATCATGGCTTTTGAGATTGCCTGCATCACAAAAATCAACGGTAAAAATACGGATTTAGCCGTTGATGCGGAAGTGTTCGACATCAAACTGGGTAAAAGATTAGGGTGATCACGATGAGTGTACAGGCGGAAATCAATTACATTGAACTTTGCACCGTCATTGAAGAAACAATTTCTCTTCTTTACAAAGACGGTTATGTCAACGGCGCATTAACACCCGAAAAATGCAAAGATATGGCTGAAAAGCTGGGCGATGCTTGGGATTATTTTCGTTCTGATATTGAATACGGAGGTTGTCATGACCGCGGATAAACGCCCTCTTTTAGCCAAAATCCACATCGCCAAAGCACAGCTGAACCTTGACGACGACCAATACCGCGACATCGTTCGCCGCATAACAGGAAAGGACAGCGCGTCAAAATGCCGGTATTCCCAACTGGTCGATTTGATCAACGAATTTAAAGCATTAGGCTGGAAAACACCGAAGAAAAAGGCGTTTCGTCGCACGCCTTTTGACCCGATTAAAAAAATCTATGTCCTTTGGGGCGAATTGCAGGCTTTGGGAGCGGTTCAATCAACCGACAAAACCGCACTTGATGCGTTTGTGAAAAAATACACGGGCATCGACAGCGTTCAGTGGCTCTTGCCCGACCAGCAACGGAAAATCATCGAAATCCTGAAACAGTGGATTAAACGTATCGGGGGTTAATAATGAAAAAAAACGGAATAACGTTGCCGACGTCAATGTTTGAAATCGCCGAAACGGTAGGATTTGACGCTGCCGTTGTCCTTATGGACAATTTCGGCGGCATCGGATCGTTTTATATTCCGCGCGTTGCGTTGGAACGCCATAAAATAGCGCGGCTGATCGGCTTTGAAAATTATAAAAAATTGTGCAAGAATTTCGGCGGTCAGCGTTTGTTTATTCCGCGCGGGGCGTACCGGCGTTTAAAGAAATCGCTGATAATCGAAGCGGACGGCAATATCTCCAACCGTCAACTCTGCCGCATTTTGGGCGTAACGGAACGTTACGTTCTGAAAGTCAAAGCCGAATTGAAAGAAGACAAAAAACAAGGCGAATTGTTTTAAATTTCAGATGGTAAGTGTTTGTTTCCTTGTAAGGACTCCACGGCTTTTGTTTTATTTTTTATCGCCAATGTTTCCCTGTACTCTTCGGCTTCAGGCTCTTTTATAAATTCAATTTGTGCAAAATTTTTATGTACTTCTTTTTCGATTTCATCAAGAGAAACTCGGAAAAATTCACGGCGGTCATTAACCATATTTACTTTTTTATCGGCAAACGCTTTATGCAATGAGGTTTCCAAAGCCGGCGCATCTTCCGAATAAATCAAGGCATGCACATCAAATTTAAACGGAACCGATGCGTCGCCCAATTCATTTACGCGCTCCAAAGGATCAAGTCGCCGTGTCATGCCGATTTTATATACGCTTTCGCCGAAAGAACCAATGTTTGAAATAACATAAATATGTCCGGCACGTGTCAACTGTGCTTGTGCTAAAGCGCGTTCTTTTTTAGCGGTTGCTTCTTCAAGCTGTCGTTTTAACGCTTCGATCTCCGCTTTATATTTTTCTGCCTCCGCTCCGGAAAAACCGGAAGCTTCCTCTTCTTTCTTTTTAAGGGCTTTTTGTGTTGAAGATATTTCTTTTTCAGCTTCTTGCTGAGCTTTTTCTATTTCTTTTTGCCGCCTTTCCTCTTCCTTTTGCAATTCGCGAATCCGGCGTTGTTCTTCTTTTTCATCTTGTTTCTTCTTAGCTTCTTCATAAGTCAGACGTAACTCGTCCAGTTTTAACCTGAAATAAGCATCTGTAATTGATATGCCGGCATTTTCGACGGTTTCGTTTATCTGCTCAAACGCTTTAAAAATACGCTCTTCCATTATTTTTATATTATTCCAGCGTACTTTTGAAATAATCGCGTCGCATTCACCGTTAAAAGCACGTAAGGCAAGTTTCATCCATTTTTTTGCCCACCGTTCGGCTTTTTTCGCGCTGCCGTCAAGTGTCAGGCTATTGTTATATAAAACGGCTTTTTTTTCCTGAACCATCTTTTTTTGGCGGTTATAATTGTTTTGAAGGGCTGATTTGTATTTTTCAGAAGAATCAAAATTAAAAAACGGTTCGTATAAACCGACAGAGTTAAGTTCGGCTTTGCCTTCCAAAAAAGAAAGTTCTTTGTTCAGCTCTTCATAAGTGTGGTATTTGCTTTTATAAGTGTTTTGGAGATCGCGTATCTCTTTTTTGATTTGTTCCAATAAGATATTTTGTTTTGATTTTTCTTTTTCGATATCAATGACATCTTTATATTTTTCGTAAAGTTTATTGTGCTTCGCCGCGCAAAAAACAGATAAAGCGATAAAGAAAAGAAGGGCGATTATCAATATGACTTCATCGTTCATAAAGGAGATTCTCCGCTTGACAACAGATAGATATGTAAGGTTGTGTCTGTAAATATTTTAATCCGAAAAATAAGTCTGCGTCAATCTGCGGGGATATTTTCCCTCTTGTGCTTTTTCCGTCGTTGTTTTATTTTCAAAAACAAAAGCAAATCCGCCGTTTGCAGTGAACTGTTCAGAATATTTTCATCTCAGTTGTTTTCCTAAAATCAATCCTGACACGGATTGATTTTTTTTATGGGAAAAACATGGACATTGCAGATCAGGCGCAAGCCGAAATCGACAGAATGAACGTCAGGGTTTTAAGAACGTCGTCCAAAAAAGCGACGCTCGTTTCAGCAGAATTTTGCGTCGAATGCGGGGAGCCGATTCCCGAAGCCCGCCGTTTGGCAGTCCCCGGTTGCCGTTTATGCATTGATTGCCAGACGGAACGGGAGTGCGGCTGATGGCGGCGTTTATCGGATTTATCAAGGATTACTGGGGCGTGATCGTCGGCGTTGCCGGATTTTTCTTCGGCTGGGTCAAGTTTACGGCGGCCAAGACGTATGCTTCAAAAGAAGACGTTTCAAAGCTGGAACACCGCGTTTCGGCGGTTGAACAATCGGTCAAAGGATTGGCGACGCAAAAAGATATGCATGATCTGACGTTAAAGCTGGAACGTCTGACGGGCAAAATAGACAAGATTGAAGCAATCTCAGAACGCATGGAAAACACCGTGCGGCGACAGGAAGATTTTTTGATGAACCGGGGGAATTTATGAATACGTCATATAAAGAAATCGTCGCGCAAGACCGCCGCTTGGCCATGCTTCGTTTTTTGTCGGAAGACAACGACTATAAAATAAACGATTCCGTCATGCAGCAGGCTTTGGAACAACTGGGGCATTCGGTCAGCCGTGAAGCGATACGGGCGGATTTTGATTTTCTGGCTGAAATCGGATTGATCGAAGTTGAAACGTATTTTGACGGCAAGGTACAGGTTGCCAAAATCACGGGGCGCGGGCTGGACGTTGCGGCGGGACGCACCGTCGTAACGGGCGTTAAACGCCCCAGACCGGAGTAATCAAATGGGACGGCGTTCAAGCATAGACCGTCTGCCCGCCGCCGTTCGCGACAAAATCGGCGCGCTGCGGCAGGAAGGGCGAACAATTGACGAGATTATGGCAAAGCTGGACGAATTAAACGTTGACGTCAGCCGTTCCGCCGTCGGCCGTCATTGCAAACGTTTGGAAAGCATACAGGCATCAATTCGCCAAAGCAGGACGATTGCCGAAGCGATTGTCAAGGATTACGGCGACGAAGATAAAGAGAACAAAGTCGCCCGCGCAAACATCGAAGTGCTGCACAGCATTTTATTTCGCATGATGGGATCCGAAGACGGCGAACCCGTCACGCTTGACGCAAAGGACGCGATGTTTCTGGCGACGTCTTTGGAAAAACTGACGAAAGCGGAAAAAACCGACTTTGAAAAGGAAATGAAACTGCGCGACAAAATCAGGGAAAAAGCGGAAAAGAACCTTGAAAAAACGGCGCAGAAAAAGGGATTTTCCCCCGAAGTCATCGAAACGATCCGCCGCGAAATCTTAGGAGGGCTGTAATGGACAAAGGTTTTCTGCCCTATCAGCGCGAATTGACGGATTGCGTATTTAAATACCCCGTGACCGTCGTCGAAAAATCACGCCGAACGGGATACACTTGGGCGGCGGCGGGAATCTCCGTTTTGATTTCGGCGGCGGAAAACAACCCGTCGGATACGTATTACATGGGCTATGATTTGGAGATGGCTCGCGAATTTATCGAGGTCGCGGGGGAATGGGCAAAACGTTTTTCCATGCTTTCTTCCGCCGTTGAAGAGTACGTTTTTGAAGATCCGGAATCCCCCGAAAAGAACATCAAAGCCTTTCGCATAACGTTTGCAAACGGCCGCAAGATTGTCGCGCTGCCCTCCGTTCCGAGGGCTTTGCGCGGCAAACAGGGCTTTGTTTTAATTGACGAAGCGGCATTCCACGATGATTTGGCCGAAGTTTTAAAGGCGGCTTTCGCCCTTTTGATTTGGGGCGGCAAAGTTTTAATCCTTTCAACGCATGACGGCGAAGACAATCCGTTCAACGAACTGATTAACGACATCAGAGCGGGCAAAAAGCCTTACAAACTATTGCGCTGCACGTTCGACGACGCTTTAAAGGACGGGCTTTATCAAAGGATTTGCAAGAAAACGGGCAAAGAATGGAGCGCGGACGCCGAACGAAAATGGCGGCAGGATATTATTGATTTTTACGGCGACGACGCGGAAGAAGAATTGTTTTGCGTACCTTCCAGAGGTTCGGGAACGTACCTGACCCGCGCTTTGATCGAACGGGCAATGGCCGCCGACATTCCCGTGTTGCGTTTGGCGCATAAGGACGATTTTGCCGCGCTGCCCCCGGAAATACGCGAAAAAAGTATTGACGACTGGCTTTCTGACAACGTTGAAAGCCTGTTAAACGCCGTTCCGGACGACGGGCTGACATCGTTTGGGTTCGACTTTGGCAGGTCGGGCGATTTATCCGTCCTGTGGATTTTACAGGAACAAAAAGACCTTAGTTTGAAAACGCCCTTTGTCATAGAGCTTTCAAACACACCGTTTGACCAGCAACGTCAAATCCTGTTTTACGTCATCGACCGTCTGCCGCGTTTTCACTCGGGCGCGATGGATGCCAGAGGAAACGGATCGTATTTGGCGGAAGCGTGCTGGCAAAAATACGGTTCGGGCAAAATCGACAAGGTCATGCTGTCGCAGGGCTGGTATCGGGACAACATGCCGGCCTTAAAAGCGCGATTTGAGGATGCGACGCTTTTAATCCCGAAAGACGCCGATATATTAAGCGACCTGCGCGCCTTAAAGGTCGTCAAGGGAATAGCGTGCGTTCCGGAAAAAAGGATGGTTGGCAAAAACGGACTAAAGCGTCACGGCGATGCGGCGGTTGCTTTGGCTTTTGCCGTTGCGGCGTCAAGAACCGATCCGGTTGAATACGATTATATGACGTATGACGCCGATGACGACGGATTCAATTTCAAGGAAGGGACATATTAAGATGGCTGTTTTATTAGACCGGTTCGGCAAACCCGTTAAAACGTCAAATTTAACGAAAGAAGACGCGTCCTGTCTGATTGGGGGCGTTCGGACGCATGAATCGGGGTATCCGTCTTTCGGACTGACGCCTAAAAAACTGTCAAGCCTTCTTAGATCCGCCGACGAGGGCAACATGGACGCTTATTTGGATTTGGCCGAAGAAATGGAAGAAAAGGAACCGCAGTACCTTTCCGTTTTAGGGACGCGCAAACGAGCCGTATCACAGCTGGAAGTCAGCGTCGAGGCGGCTGGAAGCTCTGCGGAAGAAGAAAAGCACGCCGATTTTGTCCGTGAATTTATCGCCCGTGACACGCTTTCCGACGAACTGTTCGACCTGATGGACGCGGTCGGCAAAGGCTTTTCCGTTTCAGAAATCATTTGGGAATGTTCGGAAAAACAATGGCAGCCGCTTAAAATTCAGCATATCAATCCGAAATGGTTCGCTTTGGATAATGATATGCGGACGCTATTGTTAAAAACGCAGGACGGCAAAGTTCCGCTTGAACCGTTTAAATATATTCAGTGCGTCATGAACGCGAAATCGGGGTTACCCCTTCGCGGCGGTTTGGCGCGCGTCGTGTCTTGGTATTATATGTTTAAAAACTTTGACGTCAAAAGCTGGGTCACGTTTTTGGAAGTCTACGGCCAACCTTTGCGCGTCGGTAAATACGGGGCGAATGCGACGCAAAAGGACAAAGAAACGCTGATGCGCGCCGTTTACAACATCGGCGCGGATACGGCGGCGTGCATTCCCGAAAGCATGATGATCGAATTCGTTACGGCGCAAAATTCCGGTTCGGCGGAACTGTATCAGCAGTTTGCGCAGTATGTCGATTTAATGATTTCAAAAATCGTTTTGGGGCAAACGACAACGACGGACGCCGTGTCGGGCGGACACGCGGTTTCAAAAGAACATAACGAAGTCCGCCGCGATATCATGCGATCCGACGCCAAACAGCTGGCGGCCGTTTTAAAGCGCGATTTGATTATCCCGATGATTGATTTGAACTTCGGAACGCAGAAAAATTATCCGAACATACGCATCGGAAATTTCGACGACGATGATTTAACGGCGCTGTCCGACACGCTGGCAAAGCTGGTGCCGTTGGGGCTTCAAGTATCCGCATCGCAGGTACGTTCAAAAATCGGTCTTGATGCGCCGAAAGACGAAAACGACGTTTTGAAATATGCCGCACCGTCCTTTGCTCCGGCGCTTAATCAGGCACAAAAATCTTTAAACGAAGCCGAAAAATCCGACCCCGATTCCGTCGATGAAGCCGTCAAAGAAATGGAAGCCGAATGGGAACGCGTTTTAACGCCCGTTATTCAACCGGTTGAACGGCTTTTAAACGATTGTCACAGCTATGACGAAGCGTTTCAACGTCTTGCCGAAGCATATCCGGACATGGATGCCGCCGCTTTGACGGAATATCTGGCGCAAGCTCTGTTTAGGGCAAACTTAACAGGGCGTTTAAATCATGGTTAAATCTGATTTTTCCCCTTTGCCGCCTGCTGAAGCAATCCGTTTTTTTCAAAAAAAAGGATACAAATTCGGTTTTGATTGGCGCGACGTTTGGAAAGAAGAACACGCGGTCGCCTTTACCGTCGCCAAAGCGATGCAGATTGACATTTTGCAAGATATTCGCGCCGCTTTGCAGGACGCTTTGGAAAACGGCACGACGTTTGATCAGTTTAAAAAAGACCTGATTCCCGTTTTGCAAAAAAAGGGCTGGTGGGGCAAAAAGGAAAAAACCGATCCGAAAACGGGATTGACGGAAAAGGTAACGCTCGGCACGCCGCGCCGCCTGTCAATCATTTACGACACGAACATTCGCACGGCGTATGCGGCGGGAGAATGGGCGGCGATTGAAGAAAACGCCGAAGACGCGCCTTATTTGCGTTATGTTTGCGTTTTGGACGAACGCACGCGGGCGCAACACCGCCAATGGCACGATTTGATTTTGCGTTATGACGATCCGTTCTGGGCGACGCATTATCCGCCGAACGGCTGGAAATGCCGTTGTTCCGTCATTCAATATTCCGATAACGATTTAAAGCGGCGCGGTTTCGTACCGTCAAAAAGCCCTCAGATTCGTTATACCGAATGGGAAAACAAACGAACGGGGAAAATCGAACAAATCCCCGAAGGCATTGCGCCGGGTTTTGATTATAACGTCGGCAAAGCCAGATACCGCGCTTTTACGCCTGAACCTGACGGCAATCCGCCGCAGACGTTCCAAAACCGCGCCGCCGAACTGCCGCCTTTGCCCGAAGCCTCGCCGATGCCGGAAAATTCCGTTTTGCCCGAAGGATTGAGCGATACGGAATACGCCCGCGCTTTTTTGTCCGAATTCGGCGCGGATATCGGAAAACCCGTCGTTTATACCGATGTTGTCGGAGAACCGCTTGTTATCGACGAAGGGCTGTTTTTGAATAAGAAAACCATGAAATTTAAAGCTAATAAATTAGGTCGCGGCATCTATATGCGTTTATTGGCTAAAGCGATTAAAGATCCCGATGAAATCTGGTTAATGTGGGGAAATGATACGGAAAAAAGACCTTTGCGCCGCCGTTACATTAAAATTTTTGAGAATACGGACGGCAGTCACTGTTTGACCGTATTTGAAAAAGACAAAGAACAATGGCGCGGTGTAACGACATTCCCTGCTCAATTATATGAAGGGAAACAGATTAAGGATGAATATGTAAATGAACAGCGTAACGGATTTCTTGCCTATAAGAAAAGGCAGGTCAAGTAGCGACCTGCCTTAAAATGCATTGATTGGGATGGCTGCTACATAGCCCTACAATACATTCCGCATATTTATCATTATGGCATCGAAAAGGAAAAAAATCAAGCAAGGAGGTTTTAAATGAACTTACCGATACAATGGACGCCGGAACGCATTGTCAAACAGCATCAGGCTGCCAGTCCCAATGCGACACTGGGACGGGAACTGCCCCGGTTAGACGCCTGTTTGAAAAAATGGGTTGCCACAAAAGACACGAACGCCGCAGGCAAAACGTTACTTCTATGCTTTGCGCTTGTCGGACGGTTTAAAAGCCCGACTGCCGAATTGATCGGAAAACGCATTATTGCCGCTTTTGACGGCCGTGAACAAGAATTGGCTTCGGCCGTTGACCGCGCCGCATGGAATATTTAAGGAAAAAGATAAATGACGTTTGAAGAAGCATTAAAAGCCATGCGCGAAGGGGAATTTGTCATATTTGACGGCCGTTCCTATCCTTTGTGCCTGATTGATAATCGGGTTTGCGAATTAACTCATCACGGCTTTGAACCGCTGGACAGCATGAATACCTGCAACATTATGCGCTGTGATTAGCGGATTTTCGGCGTTGAAGACGATAAACGGATTCCTGTCGGTATTCGTCATTTTTCGGTAATCAAAGGGAATAAGAAATGAAAGATTTAAAAAATTTCATAACTGACCTGACCCTGCAATACGAAACGAAGATTGATGAGTTAAAAAAAGAAAACGCCCGTTGTAGGGAAGCCTTGAAAATTATCCGTCAAGAGGTGGAAGAGCAAGGCTGTTGCGCGGATTGGGACGAAATTGTTTATCAATGCGATCAGGCGTTGGGAGAGCGCAAATGACATATTATGTTTTATGGATATGCGGAAAAAACAAACAAGGAGAATACGATTCACGCCAAACAACGGCCTGTTCATACGCGCAGGCGTGCAGGCTTATCCCTTCTCTTTGCGATATGTTTTTTTCCGAGGTTTTACGAGCGGAAATAAGAAGAAACGATTTTGATGAACATCTGCGCGCAAATTCAAGAAAGGAGGTTTAAAATGATGGAAGCCGTACAAATGCCCGTCTGTACCTGTCCGGGGGTCATTGATTTGTTTTATCCGAGCCTTTTCCTTTTTTTCGGATTTGTCCTGTGGCTGATGTTTAAACACGCATAAAAAACAAAGACCGAAAATAAAGCCGCGTAAAGCGGCTTTGTCATTTTTCGGCTATCGTTTTGCGTTATTAAAACCAAAACGCACACAGCCCCGTTTAATGCCCGTTTAACGTCAATGTTTTTATATGTATTTACAGGCGCGGAAACACTTTTTGATTTTCTTTTGACATTTTTCCAAATCGGGGCAATATAAAAAACGGCGGGAATCCTGACGGTTTGCAGTGAACTGTTCAGAATATTTTTAAAAATCCCGTCCCCCTAAACTGGGGGCATGAAAAACGAAACCGAAAAATTTGAATTGGCCTGTGCCGAAACCTCTGCCGTCCTGATCGGGACGGAAGGCGAAAACAACGTGCCGAACGTTATCCGTTTGATGCCCGTGGGCGAAATTGTCGGACGCGACGGGCGGCGTTTTTATCTGAATGATCCCGACGCCGTTATCGAACAAACGCTGGCCTATAAGAAAAATACCGACCTGCTAATCGATTACAACCATCAATCCGAATATTCGGAACAAAACGGCCGACCCGCGCCTGCGGCAGGCTGGATGACAGATTTCTTTACGGCCGACGGACATTTGTGCGCCGCCGTACAGTGGACGGACAAAGCTGCGGAACACATTAAAAAGCGCGAATTTCGATACATCTCGCCCGTGTTTTACCACACGGACGGCAATATTCGTTGCATCGTTTCGGCCGCTTTGACAAACACGCCGAATTTTGACCTGAAAGCCTTAAACCAAATAAAGGAGATGAACATGGACAAGGAAAAAGCCCTTTGTCAGGCATTGGACGCGCCTGACGAAGACAAAGCACTGTTGCGCATCAGCGAACTGAAAGCCGCGCAAAAGGAATTAAACGACATCGCCGCCGCTCTTAACTGCGAAGCCAAAGCCGAAGCGATTGTCAAAGCAATAAACGAAACAAAAGCGGATCCCGCCAAGTTCGTTGAGATCGACAAAGTGACCGAGCTGACCCGCGAATTAAACGAAATCAAAGCCGAACGCGCCGAAGAAAAGGCGGAAAACGCGGTCAACGCCGCGATCCGCGACGGCCGTCTGCCGCCGGTTTTAAAGGAAAACGCCAAAGAGATCTGCAAAAAAATGGGCGAAATGGCATTGAACGAATTCGTTTCAAAAATGCCCAAAGTGTCCGCGCCGTCTTCGGCAGCGGGCGAACCGCCCAAACCCGCCTGTGACGCTTTGAGCGAAGACGAAAAGGAAATCTGCGAAATCATGGGCATTTCATCGGAAACTTTTAAGAAAGGAAAATAATATGCCGCAGGTAGATACAAAAGAACGGGACGGCATTCTGATCGTCCACCCCGTTAAAGCCGACACAAAGGTATGCGCCGGAGAAATCGGCTGTTTGGACGCGAGCGGATATTTGGTTCCCGCCTCGGCGGCAACGGATTTGAAAGCCGTCGGCCGCATCGAAGAAACCGTTACCGGGGGAACGACGGACGGCGAAGAAAAAGCGTTAGTCAAAAAGGGCGTGTTTTTGCTGAAAAACAGCTCTGCCGACAAAGTGACCCGCGCGCATATTGAAAGCGATTGTTATCTGTCGGGCGCGGCCGAAGTCGCCGCAACGGACGGTAAAGGCAGCGGTTCTGCACCGACGCGCTCCAAAGCCGGAAAAGTCATTGACGTCGAAGGCGATTTCGTCGCCGTCAGATTTGATTAAACGGAGGAAATATGAAAATTACGACTGAAAAACTGGCGGCACTGAATACCGCTTTAAAAGGAACGTTCAAGCAGGCTTTTGAAGAAACGCCCAGCGATTATGAAAAAGTCGCAACAACGATTCCGTCATCGAAAAAATCAAACACCTATGACTGGATCGGTCAGACAATCAATATCCGCGAATGGGCGGGCGATCGCGTCATTCAGAACCTGACCGAATACGACTACACCATCAAAAACAAAAAGTTTGAAGGAACCGTCGCCGTTAAAAAAGACGATATCGAAGACGACGAGGTCGGGAAATACGGCATCATCATGAAAGAACTGGCATACGGCGCGAAAACGCACCCCGACAGCCTGATTTTCGGAGAACTTTTGAAAAACGGCACGTCGACGGTGTGTTACGACGGCCAGTATTTCTTTGATACCGACCACGACGTCGGCGGCGAAAGCGTGTCGAACTTTACGACGGGAAGCGGCGCGGCATGGTATCTGTTAAATACCGCACGCCCCTTAAAACCTCTGATCTGGCAACCCCGTACGCCCGCAAATCTGGTCACAATCGACAACGAAGAAGCCGAACCCGTCTTTAAACGCGGCGAAATCCTTTACGGCGTCGATTTTCGCGGAAACGCCGGATACGGGTTCTGGCAGATGGCGTACTGTTCCAAACAAGACCTGACAACGGCGAATTTCAACACGGTTTTCGCCGCGATGATGAGCATGAAACAGCCGAACGGCAAACCGTTAAACAACCGTCCGACGCTGCTGGTCGTTCCGCCTTCTTTGCGCGCGGCGGCAAAAACAGTCATTGAATCCGAAAAGCTGGCGGACGGCACGACCAACCCGAACAAGGGCGTCGTTGAAATCCTTGTCAGCCCGTGGCTGGCCTGAAGAAAGGGGGAACAATGACGAAATACGTTGAAATCATTTCAGCCGTTGACGGTTTCAGGCGCGGCGGCGTCGCCCACCCGAACGTTAAAACGGTTCACCGCATTGATGCCTTTAGCAAAGAACAGCTGGAGCAGATCAAGAACGAACCGCGTCTGTCCGTCCGTTTTTTCGAGGTTGAGGAGAAAAAGCCCGAAACCGAACCGACGGAGCAGAAACAGGAAGAAAACGGGAAAGATGCCCCGAAATCCGACAAAAGCAACGGCAAAAAGGGCAAATAAATGAAAGCGTACGCGGATATTCAAAACATGAAAGAACGTTTCGGCGTTTTAGAGCTGTTACAACTGACCGACGCGGCGGGCGAAGACCTGAGCGCGGAGGAAACGGCGGTTGTTGAAACGGCCTTAAACGATGCGACGGCCTTTATGAACGGATATATCCGGGTACGCCATACGCTGCCTTTATCGGCCGTTCCGCCCGTTTTGACGCGCCTGTGCTGCGAAATCGCACGGTTTTACCTGTACAAAACAGCCGTCACCGACGTTGTCAAAGACGCTTATGACGCCGCCGTCAAGGTTTTGCGCGATATTGCCAAAGGCGATTTGCTTTTAAGCGACCCCGAAGGAACGCCGCCTGAACAGGGCGCGCCGCTGGTCATTGTCGGCGGCGCCGAGCGTCTGTTTAACCAAAACAGCATGAAGGGATTTTAAAATGCCGCAGTTGCGCTTTGATTTAAACGATCTGTTTGACGTCGGCGACGGCTTAAAACGTTTAGGCGGCAGCACCGGCCTGCTTCTGAAACACGTCGCACGAATGTTGACGGCTTCAACGAAGGAACGCTTCGTCGATGAAACGGATCCCGAAGGCAACAAATGGAAAAAAGGCGTTAAAAACGGCGGGCAGACATTGACGCTCAGCGGACTTTTACGCCGCAGCATTACGCATAAAAGCGACGATAAAACCGCCGTCATCGGAACAAACCGCATTTATGCCGGCATTCACCAGTTCGGCGGCGTCATTACGGCGAAAAAAGCAAAATATCTGCGCTTTAAAATCAACGGGCGCGAAGTTTTTGCAAAATCCGTCGTCATTCCGGCGCGTCCGTTTCTGGGCGTTTCCGAAACGGACAAAGAAGCCGTTAAAGACGAATTAAACACGCTTTTAACGGAGGCTTTAAAATGATCGGAAAAATCGAAAACGCCGTTATTCACAAGATTAAATCGGCTGATTTGGGCTATCGCCTGAAACTGGTCGAAAGCTATAAAGCACAGTTCGACGACGATCTTGTCAAACTGGTCAAAACGTCCGCTCCGGCGGTTTGGGTTGCCTTTACGGGCGAAGACAACACGCAGAACACCGCCAAAGGCATGGAATGCACGGCATCCTTTTCAATCATCATTCTGACCCGCAACGTCAGAAACGAACGTTCGGCGCGTTTCGGCGACAAACAAGGCGAAGTCGGGACGTATCAGATATTACAGGATATTAAAGCTCTTTTGCACGGCAGCGACGTCGGGCTGAACATCGCTCCGTTTGAACATAAGAGAACCGTCCCGTTGTTAAATACGGCTGTTTCCGGATTTTTCGCTTCGGTTTTCGCGCTCGAATTTGAAACGTCCTACGTCATGGCGGCAGCCGATAAGACGGGCGGCGATTTAGCGGAGTTTTTAAGGCTTCACGCCGATTGGGAACTGCCCGAATTTAACAGTGAAACTTTAACGAACATCAGGGGGAAAAATGAATAAAACCATTAAATTAAGGCCGAAAAAAGGCCTGACGGTCTTAAAGCCGAACGGCGAAAGATTGGCTGTCGAGGGCGAAACGGTCGAACGGGAAACGTACTGGATCCGCCGCATTAACGACGGCGACGTCGAAATTGTAACTGAAGTAAAGAAAGGGGGTAAATAATGCCGGTTTCTTTTAATGAAATCCCGCAAACGCGCGTTCCGGGCGTTTATGTTGAAATCGATAATTCGGGCGCGTTAAAAAACCTGCCGGGCAAAGCGTCGGTCGGGCTGATCATCGGGCAAAAAACGACGGGGTCGGCAACGGCGTTGTCGCCGCGATTGGTAACGGCTTCCGATAATCCGGCATTGTTATTCGGCGCGGGATCGGAATGCGCCAGAATGGTCAAAGCATGGCGGGAAACAAATACGTTTAACACGCTTTATGTCCTGCCGGTTACGGCGTCAAGCGGCACGGCGGCGGTTTATACGCTGACAGCAACAGTTGCTGAATCCCCGTCGGCGGGAACGGTTTACCTGTATATCGGCGGACAAAGAATCACCGTTGACGTAACGTCCGCAACGACGGCGGCAACCTTGTATACGGCAATCGCAGCCAAGATTTCCGCATCGCCCGACCTGCCCGTTACGGCGCAAAGCGGCGACGACGGCGTCGTCATAACCGCTAAAGCCAAAGGCGAAGTCGGAAACAATATTGACATCTCGCTGAACTATTACACGGGCGAAGACCTGCCGCAGGGCGTTACGGTCAGCGTTTCAAAAACAACATCGGGATCGGGAAATCCCGATTTGTCGGATGCGATTGCGGCAATGGGCGACACGGTTTTTACCGATATTGTTTGTCCTTATACCGACGCGGCGAACACGGCCTTGCTGAAAACAGAAATGGCGCGCCGGTTCAATGCGATGGAACGCATCGAAGGAACGGTCTTTTCCGGTTTAAGCGGTACGTTATCCGAAATCATTACGGCGGCCGAAGCCGCAAACAGCCCGCATATCGTTTATGTCGAATGCTCTAAAACGCCGGATCCGCCCGAAGAACGCGCGGCGCGGCTGGCCGGTATTGTCGCGTATCAATCGCAAATCGATCCCGCGCGCCAGTATCGCACTTTGGCTTTGACGGGTTCCAAACCGTCGAAAACGCCGCTGACCCGCGAAGAACGCGACCTGCTTTTGCGTTCGGGCGTTGCAACGGCCAAAGCCGATGCGGGCGGAAATGTCCTGATCGAACGCGTCGTTACGTCTTATCGCACAAACGCCGCGGGGAACGAAGATGTGTCTTATTTAGATTTAACGACGTTAAAAACCCTGATTTATCTGCGTTATTCGTATGTTTTGCGCTTTGAACAAAAGTTCCCGCGCCACAAGCTGGCCGATGACGGTTATCCCGTTTCCGACGGACAAGCCGTCATGACGCCGCTGGTCGGCAAAGGCGAAGCCGTCGCTTTGGCGCGCGACTGGTATGACGCGGGGCTGATCGAAAACTTTGACGCGTTCAAAGAAAGCGTCGTTTCCGAACGCGACACGACGGATACGGAGCGTTTAAACCAGCTGCTTCAGCCCGACGTTATCAATAATCTGCGCGTCGTTGCGGGCAAAATTCAATTCATTCTGTAAGGGGGCATCATGACAAATCCTTTCAAATATTACGGCACGGGGACGGTCAAGGCGGACGGTCAAGAGTTCGAGCTCGAAGACTGCGAATTTACCCCGTCGGGAATTGTCCGCGAAGACAAACTTGAAGGCCGCGGATTTTCGGAAAAGAAACAGGGCGCGACATTGACGGGCAAACTGAACATTAACGCGACGGCAGATCCCGACGCGATCAACAAAATGGACGACGTAACGGTCGTGTTTACGGCCGATACCGGACAGTCGTGGTCAATGCCTCATGCCTGGCACGAACAGCCCGAAGCCGTATCCGCCGACGGCATGACGGTAACGTTTAAATCCAGAACGTCGGAGAAAATATCATGACGGAAATCAAACTGATCGACGGGTTGAAAATCGGCGAAACGGTTCATAAGGACGTAACGCTGCGCGACCTGACCGCCCGCGACATCTTGGAAGCGCACGAAGCCGCCGAACGCGTCGTCATCGGCGCGGAAGGTTCGCCAGTCGTCGTCGCTTCGCCCGTTCGCGTCGGTATGGAAACGCTCAGGCGGCGCATCGGCCGTTTGGGCAATGTTCAAATGCCGTTGTCTTTGGCGGAACTGTTGAGTTTAAGCGAACGCGATTTAGACATTCTTCAGGACGCCGTCGATGAACTGGAAAAGGCGGAGGCGGCGGCCAAGCTGGAACGCGGGGGGCGAAATCATCGGGGTGTATCCGGAAATCCTTAAATTGTCGGCGCGTTTGATGCGCGCCGGCAAAAATACGGCTGATTTTCTGGATATTCCCCTGAAACGCTTAATGCGGCTGACGGACATTGAGGTTGAACCATGAGCGATAAATTAAAATACGCTTTAATACTGGATTTAAAGGGCAATTTTGCGCGCATGACCGCATCGGCGCAAAAGGCGATGAACCGTTTTGCCCAAACGGGAGAAGCGGGATTAAAGCGCATGGCCAAAGCAATGCCCGCCGTCGGCAGCGCGCTGGACAAGCTTGGCAACCGCTACACGGCCTTGATTTCGGGTGGCACGATGTACGCCGCCGTCAAATCGGCGGCGGCAATGGAAACGCGGCTGGCGCGTTTGGGGATTGTGGCGGACAAATCCAATGAAGAAATGCGCAAATTAAATGAAGAAATCTATAATATCGCTCAAAACCGCAGCATTAACGTGTCGGCAGATTCGATCATATCAGGAATAGAGCAGATCGTTTCTAAAACGGGCGACTTTGACGCGGCGGCGGAAAATATCAAAAATCTGGGACTGGTCATTTCGGCAACGGGAGCATCGGGCGAAGACGCCGGTGCGATGATTGCAAACCTGATAGAAAAGTTTGATTTAAAAAGTTCGGATGAAATTTTCAAAGCCTTTGAAATGTTAGCGGTTCAAGGTAATCAAGGGGCTTTTGAATTAAAAGATTTGGCGACTCAGGGTAATCGCGTTATGGCGGCATACGCGGGTATCGGACGTAAGGGCAAAGAAGCAACGGCGGAACTGGGCGCGTTGATGCAGATGATTATGAAAGGCAAAGGTTCACCGGAACAAGCCGCGACGGCTTTGGAGGCGTATATGCGCGCGTTGAATGACGTTCAGACCAGAGAACGCCTTAAAAACAGCGGAATATCCCTGTTTGAAGCCGATGATCCGACGCAGATGCGTTCCGGCGTGGAAATCATGAAAGACGTCATCGCCAAAGCAAACGGCGATATATCAAAAATCGGACGTGTTTTCACGGACAGCGAAGCGATGACCGCGTTTTCGCAGGCTGCTTTGGAATATAAAAGGACGCGGGCTTTCGGAAGTTTGGATTCTTTTATGAACGTTCATGCGGACGGACAGTATTTGACGCAAGCTTCCGAACGTATGGCGGCAACGTTTGACAGTTCGGTCGTCAGTTTAAAAACGGCCGTAGAACGCTTTTCAAACGCCGCCCTTGCCGAACCGATAAAAGATTTGGCCGACGCTTTAAATAAAATCGATCCCGAAAAACTGCAATCCGTTTTAAAAACCGCCGCAATCGGGGTCGGAACCGTCGGCACGCTGGTTGCGGGGAAAAAATTGTGGGACGTCGGATCCGGCATTATCGGAATGTTTCGCAAAAACAAAGGAGGTGCTTCAAATCCGCTTGTTCCGTCAAACGGCGTGCAACCCGTTTATGTGACGAACTTCGGCGAAATGGGACGCGGGTTCGGCGGATATGGCGCGGGATATGACAAAGGGGGACGAAAAGCCCGCCGCGCCGCCAACCGTGCGGCAAAACAAAGCGCAAAGCTCGCTAAAGCCGGACGTTTCGGCAAATTCGGCGCGTTTATGGGAAAATCCGCCCGTTTCGGCGGAAAACTGCTTTCAAAGGCCGCCGTGCCGCTGATGATTGCCGATGCGGGTTATTCGTTATATGCGTCGGACAACAACGCCGAACGCGGCAATGCTTTGGGCGGTTTGGGCGGAACGCTCGGCGGCGCAAAGGCAGGCGCGTTTTTGGGGACGATGATCGCGCCCGGCGTCGGAACGGCCGTAGGCGGCTTGATCGGCAGCGGAATCGGGTATCTAAGCGGTTCGTGGCTTGGCAAAAAAATCGGCAGCTGGTTTGACGGCGATAAACCGTCCGCCCCCGAAACGGTAACGCCGACGGTTCAAAACGGGACAATCCGACTTGTCTTTGACAATGCTCCCGCCGGTCTGCGCGTCAAAGAAAATCCGTTCGGCTTTAATATTCAAATCAACACGGGTTTGACGGAGGCGGCAGATGGCTGATTATTACCGTCAGGGGTCTTTTCGCGGCGTCGAATTTGAATATATCGAAGACGATTACGCCTATAAGGTCAAAGAAGCCGGACAAAACCTGCTGGCCGATGATGAAACGACGGAAACGCTTGCCGCAGCGCCGCGCGAATTTGCCCTGACCGTCGCCGTTTGCGGGCGTGACGCCGTCAAAAAAAGAAACGATCTGATTAAAGCGTTGGAAGACACGTCGGCGGGCATTTTGGTGCATCCGCAGTACGGCGAAATCTCGGTCAAAGTATCTGACGCCGGTTTTAACGTCCATTCGGCGGCGGACAGCGGCAACTGGTTTGAATTTGTCATCAATTTCATCAAAACGAACGATAACGGTCTTCGCTTGACGGTCGTTCCGGTAAGCGAACGCGCCGAACAAAAGCACGCCGAAGCCGTCAATCGTGCCGCGCAAACGTTATCAGGCAAAGCGAAAAACAATATTCAGGTAAAAGGCTGGCTGGACACCGTTGCCGATGATACCGCCGCCTTTGCCGACAAGGTTTTAAACGAAGTTAAAACCTTGCTTGAAAAAGAAATCCTGCCGACCGGGGCGTTGGAAAAAATCAAAGGATCGATTGACACGATGTCGGGCGGTATATTGTCGCTGATCAACGCGCCCGACGTTTGGGCGTTGGAAATTATGGATTTGCTGGACATTGACGGCGCGTCTTTCGATTTATACGAACGTTTGGCGGCATTGAGCGTCAAACCGTCGAAACCGCAGTATTTGACCGAAACGCGCAAACGTTCCGTTCAAAATCAGGAAAACGTTTTGACGTTGTTTAAAACCGCCGCCGTTTTACAAGGTTTAAACAAAGGCGTTTTGATGGAAACGCCGTCGGATTTGCAAACGGCGGAACGCATTGAACGAATGACGGCTTTGACAGAAAGCGTTACGGACGCCGACGCCGAAATGCAGCAGGCCTTTGAAACGGTTCTGCAAACGTCCGTTGCGGTTTTAAAAAGTATCAAAAAAGAACGGACAAAACAAATTACGGCCGCTGAAACGATCCCCGCCGTCGTATTGCTTCATCAAACCGGCGGCACGGCGTTAATGCGCAAAAACGAAGATTTTGTCCCGCGAAACCATATCCGCCACCCGTTGTTTGTCGCGGGCGGTGTGATAACGGAGGTCATCGATGTCTGACAAGTTGGTTTTACAAACGCGATCAAACGAGCTTTCGGGATTTGATTTTATTAAAATCAAAAATCGTATCGACTGGCTTTCGGGGTGTTTTGAATTAACGGCGTTCAACCGTTTAAGCGTCGATTTAACGCGCGTTAAATCCGCCGTTAAACAGGGCGATTCCGTTAAATTATATAAAGATAAAGAACTTTATCTGACGGGATACATCGACCGCATCGAAACGTTTTATGCCGGCCAAAAGAAAGGCATTAAAATCATCGGCCGGTCGATGGCGGCGGATCTGACGGATTGTTCGGCATTCGGCATGGTTTACCGTAACCGCACCGCGCCCGAAATCATCGCCGATATTTGTCAGCCGTTCGGAATTGCCGTCAAAACGGATTTAAAAGGTTTTGCGCGACCGGATAATTTTACGGTCAACCCGTCGGAAACAATCGGCAACGCTTTGGCGCGGCTGGCCAGACGAACGAATGCGCTTTTGTTTTCTTTGGCTGACGGTTCGCTTTGTCTGACGCGCCGCTGCATGGCGAAAAAGGCCGATTTATTACTGCAAAGCGGCAAAGGCGGCAATCTGACGGGCGGCGAAACGGCGTTTTGCGCCGAAAACGAATTTTCTAAAATCTCATTGATCGGACAAGGCGTTTTAGACGATGCGCACGATATCGACGCCATCCGCGCGCCGGTTTTATCCGCCGAATTTAACGACAGGCGGTATCGCACCCGCGTTGTTTATGCCGACGCCGTGACTGATGAAGCGTTAAAAAAAGAAATCGAACGCTTAAACAAAAACAGCCGCGTGATTTCCCTGACCGCCGCGGGTTGGTTCAATATCGGTTTAAACACCTTGATCACGGCGCGCGACGAATGGTTAGGGCTTGACGGCAGTTATCTGGTCGCGGGAATTGAGGACGTATTTGACGAAACGGGCGGACACCGCACGACGTTTGATCTGGAGGCCATCAATGCTTGAAATGCTTCATAAAAAGCTGAAATCGCTTGTCCGCATCGGCAAAATCGCTTTGGTGAGCCCCGGCAAAACCCAGTCTATACAAGTTGAAACAACCAAAGGTGAAACGCTTGATAACGTTAAATTCATCGAGCCTTACGGTTTTACAGCTATTCCGTTAAACGGTTCGGAAACCGTCGTTATCAACATCGGGGCAAACGGCGGAAATCCCGTCGCGCTTGTCGTCGGCGGGCGGCTTTTCCGTTTACAGGATTTAAAACAAGGAGAAGTCGCCATTTATACCGATGAAGGTGATGAAATCCGTTTAAAGCGCGGGCATGAAATTGCCGTCAAAACGACAAAATTTGTGCTTGACGCTGATGAAATTCAAATGAACGGCAAGGTCAGCATTTTAAAAACGCTGGACGTTGAAGAAAACATAAAAAGCAAGGCGGAAATTGCCGATAAAACGGGAAATATGACGGCGATCAGGACGATTTATAACGCCCATACGCATAAAGATTCCGCAAACGCGCCGACAACACCTCCCTTAACGCCGATGGAGTAAGACATGACGGTTTATTTTGATACGTTGCCCGATTTAAGCGAGATTGACGATCCTTTGTTAGAAAGCGTTTTAATCGCTTTATTCACTGATCAATACGTTCCCGACGCCGATTTGCCGTATCAAACGGGGACGAACGGCGGTTGGCACGGGGACGCGGTCGCTTTGGAAACGCAAACCGCACAGACCGAAGAATATTCTTGGGGATCGAAGCTCTGGACGCTTGATCGGGAAAAAATCAATGAAGATACGCCCGAAAAAGTCAAAAAAATCGTTGAAAATGCTTTAGAGCCGCTTTTGCTTTTAAAGGAAATCAACAATATCGGCGTTTCGGCCGAACGCTTCGGCGACGGCGTAGCTTTTTCGGTTGCCGTCGATGCTTCCGACGGTTTGCATGAATTCGTTTTCAGAAACATCAAAGGATAACGCGCCATGCCTTATGAAATTCCGTCGATAAAAACATTGGTTCAAAAGTACGAACAGGCTTATATCGCCCGTGTCCCCGCCGAAAAACAAATGCCGCTTTCAAAAATGAAGGCCAAAGCGCGTGCTTTGGCGCAAGCCGTCGGCGGCCTTTACGGATACGGCGAATTTATCCTAAAGCAAATCATTCCTTTAACGGCAGAATCCGAATTTCTGGATTTGCACGCTTCCGCCGCCGATGTGTTTAGGAAATCCGCAGCGCAGGCTTTCGGGAAAATCGCCGTTACGGGAGCAAGCGGCGCGCTTGTTCCGGCAAACACGGTTTTAACCTTTAACGACGGCACGGCGTATGTCGTTTCGGCGGATACCGTGCTGGGTACAGAGGAAACAAACGTCCCCGTCACGGCAGTTGACGCCGGAACGGCAGGCAACAGGACGGCGGGCGATATTTTAGCTTTTTCCGTGCCCGTCGCAGGCATTCAAAATCAGGCGTCCGTCGTTTCAATCGGCGGCGGAACGGATACCGAAACAGATGAAGACCTACTTTATCGCTATTTGTTAAAAGTCAGAACACCGGCGCACGGCGGGTGCGATGCGGATTACGTCAACTGGGCTTTAAGTGTTCCGGGCGTTACCCGTTGCACCGTTTATCCGCATGAGCAGGGAATCGGCACTGTCGTTTTGCGAATTATGTCCGACGGGATCGGCAACGGTCAGGCAAGCGAAGAGGTCATTGAACGCTGCGCCGAATATATTGAAAGCGTCCGCCCCGTCACGGCAAAGCGGATTTTTATCCTCTCGCCCGCGCCGACGCCCGTTGATTTTACGATTTCCGATTTAAAACCCGATTTGCCGTCCGTCCGCGACGAAATCAAAGCAGAGCTTTCCGATCTGTTTTTCCGCGAAGCGACCCCCGGCGGAACGGTGCTGATTTCCCATATCCGTTCCGCGATTTCCGCCGCTTACGGTGAAGAAGATCACGTCCTTGTTTCTCCGGTTGAAAACGTTACGGCCGGTGCAAATGAAATCTTAACGCTGGGAGAAATCACATGGAGCTGAAATCGGCGTATGTCAATGTTTTGGGCAAGCTGATGCCGAAAGGCCGCATCTGGGAAGCGGACAGCGATGAAGAACGTTCTGCCGAAGCCGAGTTATTGGCGGAAGTTCATGCTTTTTATGACTTGATCGCCAAAGAATCGGACGTGCGCACGGCGACATACCTGTTGCCCGAATGGGGCGAAGTGTTGGAGGTCGACGTTGAAGGAAAAACGCTTCAGGCCGCCCGTTTTGACTTGAGTTTAAAAAAGAACGCTCAAGGCGGCGCAACGCCCGAATACTTTAAACATCTGGCTAAAAGTTACGGCTACGACAGCGAATTGACCGAATGCGTCCCGTTTGTTTGCGGATTGTCCGAATGCGCTTCCGCCGACGAACTGGGCAATGAAGACACAATTTACGGCTGGTATTTAAAACTATTGACCCCTGACGCCGTTGCGTTTCGCGTTTCGGAAAGCGAATGCGGCGACGATTTGGGAACTGAACCGCCGGATATCGGGGCTTTAAGCGCGATCCTTCAAAAATACAAGCCCTCGCACACATTTTTAAACATCAGTTTTGAATGACGGAGAAGCAATATGAAATACACAAAACCGCTGAACGAAACGAATGAAGACGCAGGTTACGTCAATGCCGACGTATCAATCGGCCGACGCGGGTCAACCGTTCCCGCCGAGGCCATCGAAGCGCCTCAGCGCGAGATAGTTGCGGCGATTACGGCGGCAGGGTTGACGCCCGATGCCGATGACAACACGCAGTTATCTCAGGCGATTAAGGCGGAAATCAAGGCAGACGTGCAGGACATAGTCCCGATTAGCGCAACGTCGGGGACTGTCGCGTTAAATGCCAACACTTTATATAAAATGACGATCAGCGGTGCTACGACATTTACTTTGCCGTCAGCGGTTAATGCAACAAAGCATAACCAGATTAAGATGTTTTTAAACTTGTCACAAGTTGTAACGGTAAATTGGGGAACCAGCGTATTTTTCAATGAAACGGCTCCCGATATAGCTACAGTCGGCACTTATTGCATTTATTGGGATTATGACCCGAATGCAGGTACTTGGATTTGTGGGGCGATGAAAGAAGGAGCTGCCACATGAAGCATTTGCACAGTAAAGAATTACTCAGTCGAATGACGTTGTTCTCCGTTGAACAGATATTAACTGTAAGCGGCAGCATTTTTTTGCCGGTACGTTTAAAAGATCTGAACGTCACAATAGTTGCCGGTGGCGGTGGCAGCGGTTGGGGATATTGGTATCATGGTAACGCATTTTTTGGCGGAGGCGGCGGAGGCGGAGGACGTGTCGACAAGTCTTTCTCGCAGGCGGAAATCAACACACTAAAAGGAACATCACAACAATATGTCATCGGTGCAGCCGGGGCTGTTGGCGCAAGTGGTGCGACTGCTCCCAGTGGAGGAAATACATCTTTTTTAGGAATGACTGCTTACGGCGGAGGCGGCGGTGGAAGTGGTATCGGGCCTGGAGGCGGCATTGGAAGCGGCGGTTCAGGCGGGACAGTTACAAATGGAGGCAATGGTGGCGCAGGCTCCGTTTGGGGTGGAGGAACGCCCGGAACAGGACATATCATAAACGGCCTTGAATACGGAAAAGGTGGCGTCGGAATTTATGAAAATGTGGGTGATGCTGGCGGAACATCTGGAATGTTATGGATCAGATACACTTACTATGACTTCAAATAATAAGGAGAAAGCGATGTATGCAAAATTCATCAATAATGATTTGATTGAAATTGCGCCTAAAAACAAAGGGGCAGTTTCAAATTACGATAAAGCTGTCAATTTATTAACAGCGGACGGTTATTTGCCTGTCGTCGTTATCGAAGAACCGACGGCGGAAAAACCACTTGTCAAATATCGGGAAATCAACGGACAGATTGAACAATACGCCGAAATCGCACCGATCCCAGCCGTTCCTGAACTAACCGAAGAACAACAGGAAATGCAAATTCGGGCGCAACGTAATTCACTGCTTACCCTTTGTGACTGGACGCAGCTGCCCGATGCGCCTTTAACGGCCGAACAAAAACAGACTTGGGTAGAATACCGGCAGGCTTTACGTGATGTCCCCGAACAAGCGGGCTTTCCCGAAAATGTTGTCTGGCCGTCAACTCCTGAAACGGAGGCGTCAAATGCTAGCGCTTAAATTGTCGCCCCCCCCCCCCCCAAGATTCTATTCGTAGCGGTCGCGCCTCTTTATATGGAGGCGCGGACTGAAAGAACAGTATTGGTCAAAGAAGCTGTTAAACAGCGGAAAAGAGGAAATCGTCACTTACGAATATACAACGCCCGGCACTTATACGATTGAACTGCCCGAACGGGCGCGGGACGTTGAAATCACTGTTGAACTTGTCGGCGGCGGCGGTGGCGGCGGATCTTCAAACTGGAGCGATTTTTAAAGAAAGGACAAAACGATGGCGATGTATTGCATGGCTCCCAGCGGTTCGGCAAGCGGCGGGTATTTAAAAGCATTTTTTAAAAAGAAAAGAGTGTCATCTCTGTCCGTAACGGTCGGTTCTTTGGGAACAACGCCGACGCATACGGTATCTTGGGGCGCGAATGATCCGACTGCGGACGGCGGCCCCGGCGGAGACAGTTTTTTGACGGTAGACGGCGTTAATGTAGCCACGGCCAAAGGCGGCGCGGGTGGCGTGTCTTATCCCCGGCACAATAACGCCGCTCCGGCAGGCGGCGCGATTTTAACCAACGGCGCAACAGTACTTGCAGGTACAAAAGGAAACGACGGCCAAGTCGCTCCGGCAGGCTGGCAGGGGACATACTTCAGCGGAACGGCTGCTGCGGCTTCGGTCTATAAAGGATACGGCAAAGGCTCAACCGGAAAAACGCTGACGACCAACGGTACACCGGGGACTCCGGGGTATGTGAAAATTACCGTCCGTTATGTGAGGTAGAAATGACAAAGTTTGCTTTTGGAAAACGCAGTCTGAAATGCTTATCTGAACTTGATCCGCGCTTAAAAGCTTTGGCGGTTCTGATGATGCAAAAACAGGTTATGGATTTTGCGATTATCTGCGGACACAGAGGGGAAACCGAACAGAACGCGGCTTTCTATGCTGGGCGCTCAAAGCTCAAGTACCCGTATTCCAAACACAATTCTTTACCGGCACGGGCGTATGACCGCGTGCCATACCCGATCCCTTTAAACGCGGCGGGGGATTGGGACGATAAATCCCCTTTGTGGGATCAATTAGCCGCACTTGAACAGCAATGCGCCGAAGAACTGGGAATTGAAATCGTCAATTCAATCCCGTGGGACAGGCCGCACTGCGAATTAAAGGAGAATTAAACATGGCAGAAAAGAAAACTTCAATCATCAGCCCGACACTGATCACCGCCGTTGTCTGCGTTCTGGCGTCAATCGCCGGAGCCGTCGGCGTTGATGTGACGGCAACTGAACAGGCAGAGATTGTCACCTATGCAACCTCAGCAATTACGGGCGTGTCAGGCTTGGTCATTATTGGCCGAAACCTGTACACAAAATACAAAGCGAAATCGGCATGACGGTGTATGTCATCATTGCGGCCGGAGCGGTTGTTATCGCCGCTCTGGCCTACAAAATCGGGCAGTTAAAGGAGCGTTTAAAACATGCAGAAAATCAAGCGGAACAGCACAAAACAGCGGCGGAAGTGGCTGCTCGGCCTCATGCTTCTGCCGATTCTATTCGTGAACGCATGCGCAAGGGCGAGATGTGACTGCCCGCCGTGGCCGATTGCCGGAGCGGCGGTCGCGCAAGAGCTTGATTACTTGCCTGAAAAAGACTTCCCGGCCCTCTGGGAGTGGCTGGCAAGGCTGGATAAACTCCGCGACCAGCTGAATTAAAAAAAAAGCGGAGGCTTGGGCGTTCGTACCGCCCAGAGCCGGTTGCACGAACAACCACAGATTAACTGCTCCGCACCTCTGCAGAGGCGGAGTCAAAATACGGATTAACAACAATGGAGTCAATACGTTGCTTGAAATGCAATAAACTTTTGTTCAAAGCCTATTCGGCAGAAATCGAAATCAAATGCCCCCGATGCGGCACTTTGAACACCATCAAGGTCTTGAACCACACTAACCAAGAAAGCCCTGAGCCTCCTTTAACTAAGGAGAAGCTTTATGAAAAAGAAAATTGACACCGTGCGTGTAGCACCTCTTGCCCCCTATCTCGGAGGCAAGTTCCGCCTTTCTAAAAGAATTATATCTAAAATCGAACAAATCCCGCATAAAATTTACGCCGAACCATTCGTCGGCATGGGCGGAATATTCCTGCGGCGAACGCAAATCCCCAAAGCCGAAATCATCAACGACATCAACGGCGAACTGGTCAACTTGTATCGGATTGTCCGCCGCTATCCCGACACTTTATATAAGGAAACGGAGTTCCTGTTTGCCAGCCGTCAAGAGTTTGAACGGCTACTGAAAACGTCGCCCGAAACGTTGACGGATATTGAACGCGCCGCCCGCTTCCTTTACCTGCAAAGTGTTGCGTTCGGCGGGAAAGTTACAGATCAGGCGTTCGGCGTATCCATCGACCGTCCGGCGCGATTCGACTTCGTCAAACTGAACGACCGCATCCGCGCCGTCGGCGGACGGCTGGCGAGCGTAACCATCGAACGGCAGGACTTTGAAACGTTCATCAAACGCTACGACACAAACGACACGCTATTTTACCTTGACCCGCCGTATTGGGGAAACGAAACGGACTACGGCAAAGGCGTGTTCACCCGCGCCGACTTTGAACGCCTGCGAGATTGTTTAATGGGCATTAAAGGCAGATTTATCCTGTCTTTAAACGACACGCCGCAAGTCCGAGAGCTATTTAAAAACTTTACCATAGAACAGACCGACGTCACTTACAGCATCAGCAAAACCGGCTGTTGCAACAGGTCGGAAGTGATTATATCGAATTAAAAAAGAGGCGGAGAAATCCGCCTTTTTTATTACAATAAAAAGTACATAATCAAATATGAAATTTTACTCGCTATTTTAGACCGGTTACCATGCGAAGCGAGTCTAAAAACAAATGTAAAAAAGAACTTTAAGAACTCTTTAAAAGTCTGTTTTTGCCAGTCTAAAAATGATTGTCAAAAAGTCTAAAAATAATTGTCGCGCTACAATAACTATGCCGATCTCTGTCCCGTGCGGGCGGGTGTCGGCGTTATAAGGCTTTGCGCGAAACCGCCGAGCCGTAAATGGTTATACGGTGTTTGAACATCCGCCCACCTTTTCAGGTGGGTTTTGTTTAACCAACAAAATAAAGGATTGTTCAAATGAAAATCAAACTTTTAACTCTGACAACTCTGACGTTGTCCTTTTTGCTTTCCTCTCCGCCGACAGCAGTAGCAACTTGTTATTATCCTAAGGGAGATAATTGGAATTTTGTTAGCAATTGTTCCAGCTGTGAATCATTTGGATATAAACTGAACTATCAAGACGATTACCACCTGATCTGTATGGACAGCAATTGTGTTGCAGGAAAACGGACAGGCTATAGGTATGACGATGTCGGTTGTCAAAAATGCAGCAGCGGGTTTTACGTTGATTCAAAGAATAATTTTTGTATGATCTGTCCGCAGGGCGCAACATGTGACGGGTGGACCATTACCTGTTCGGACGGTTATTACAAAAATGGATCTGGTTGTTCACCCTGTCATTCGTCGTGTAAAACCTGTTCGGGGGAAAAAGCAAACAACTGTACTTCCTGCGACAGCAGAGCTTATCTGTCCGGCGGTCAATGTGTTGTCTGTCCTGCCAATGCGGTATGTGACGGATCGTCTTATTTTTCCTGCGATACGGGCTATATCAAATCAGACGGCGCCTGCGT
>CALYBD010000026.1 GCA_944393745.1 uncultured Alphaproteobacteria bacterium
GGCACAGTTATTTAAAGTCGCCATATGCTTTTGCGACTATGTGTAAAAGGGTTTTCGAAGCCCTGGGCCGTTGATTTCAACGACTTGAAAGAAATTATAACAGAAACATTTGTTTAACGCCAGTATAACTGCGCCGCTTTTTTTGGCAAAACAGCAGGATAGGTGGTAATAGGATAAAGTTTTTTTTATTTCATATGCCTATCGAAATTGCGAGGCCGCAGGCCGCGGCAATCCATTCCCTGCGGCCTGATACAGTGGACTGCTTCACACTTCGTGTTCGCAGTTTCGAGGTTTTATTTCCATTTCGTGCGATCCGGTCAGGCCATGTTTAAAAGGGTGTTTGAAGCCTAAGCCGTTGATTTAAACGACTTGAAAAAAATTATAACAGAAATATTTGTTTAACGCCAGCACTACATACTTGCCGGTTTTCGGTAAAGTTAAAACCTTTATAAACAAAAAAACGATCACCATATACCTGAAGTGATGTTGCTTTTTACCGTTTTGTTCCTATATTAATCCCGGAAAAGGAGAAAAAATCATGACCAAAATAGTTTACTTTAATGCCTCTGAAATTACGCGCGATTATTATAAAAACAATCCCCTGCCGATCAAAGCCGAAACTGTTTTTATGGAAAAAAGCCCCGCGGATCTGACGGCGGAAGAATTAAAAACCGTATCGGACGCCGATGTTATTTCCGTTTTTGTGCACGCCGTTGACGTCGGCGCGCGTGTTTTGTCCCAATTCCCGAATCTGAAATTGATTGCCCTGCGTTCAACGGGATACAACAATGTTGATCTGAGCTATTGCCGCGAACATCATATAGAAGTCGTCAACGTTCCCGGATACGGCGATTCAACGGTGGCGGAATTTACTTTCGGTCTGCTGATTGACGTGACACGCAAAATCAGCCGGTCTTTCCGCGCCGTACAGGAAGCCCACGTCGATACGGATCATTATCTGGGTTTTGATTTAAAAGGCCGGACAATCGGTATTATCGGTACGGGGGCCATCGGGCGTTATGTCGCAAAAATCGCCAAAAGCTTTGATATGACGATTCTGGCCTATGATCCTTATCCCAATCCGAAATTCGCCGAAGAATACGGTTTTAAATACGTTGATCTGCCGGAAATGTTTTCAACGGCGGATATTATTTCCCTGCACTGCCCGCTGACAAAAGAAAACTATCATCTGCTGGACGAAGCCGCCTTTGCCCAAATGAAAAAAGGCGTTGTCATCATCAACACCGCGCGCGGCGAACTGATTGATACCGAAGCATTGTTCAAAGCCCTGTCCAACGGAAAAGTCTATGGCGCCGGGTTGGACGTGCTGGAATATGAATCCGCCCTGATCCATGATGATTTATATTTATCGGCTTTAAATGTACGTGAATCGGATTCTTTGTTGCGATCGCTGATCAACCTCAGAATGTTGCAACTGAAAAACGTTATTATCACGCCGCACGTTGCCTTTAATTCAATTGACGCGGTTCACCGTATTTTAAAAACGGCAGATGACAACATCATTGCTTTTTTAAACGGTAAAACCGTCAATTCCGTATTAAATAAATAATCAAAAGAAAAGCCCCGATAAAACCGGGGCTTTTTCTTTGTTTACAACGCCATTTCAACATTGACTTTCAAAGAATAAGCCTTGTCGATTTTGGCCTGATCCGTTTCCTGCGGAAAGGTATATCCCGCCGCCGCGCCGATTGACAAAGTCTCGTTTGCTTCAAAAGACGCTTCGCCGGATACGGAACGGGTTTTGTTTTTCAAATCCCTTACCGATTCCCATTTTTCCGCATCATCAACGGCCATTACATCCGTAACGGGCGGTTCCTGTTCATAAGGCGTTTCTTCGTTCAGAATCTTTCTGGCATCATCAAAAGAATCGTTTTGCGCCAGACGGGTTAAAACCGAATAATCCATTGCCAAAACAAACGGTTTTCCGAAACCGGAGGCATCGGCATGATTAATCGCGGTCAACAGCAAAAAAGCAGAAAACAAAAATAATTTCATGTCGTTCCTCCTTTCCTGCGGGAACCCCTTTTCCCCGCCGATTAAAGAGAATAGGACTCTTTTTTGTCAAAAGCGAATAACTTATTGTTTCTGATTGTTACACAAAGCCACAAAGTCTTCTTCGGAAAGGATTGAAACTCCTAATTCCTGCGCTTTTTTAGCCTTAGATCCCGCCTCTGCCCCCAAAACGACAAAATCCGTTTTTTTCGAAACAGACCCGGCAACCTTTGCTCCGACCGCCAACGCTTTGGCTTTGGCTTCACTGCGCGTCAATGTCGGCAAAGATCCCGTAAAGACAATTGTCTTGCCGGTCAAAGGATGATCGTTTTGTGACAACGGTTCAAAATCATGCACGACAATTAAATCCAACAAACGCAGAACTTCCGAACGATTATGCTCTTCTGCAAAAAAATCCAAAAGTTCCTGCGCGACAACGGCGCCGATGCTTTCAATCGCCGTTAATTCCTGATATGCCTCCGATTCTTTATCCTGCGCCAGATCGATCTGCGCCATCAAAGCCTTTATGCCCAGATAATGCGCCGCCAACAGCCGCGCGGTCACCTGACCGATCTGCGGTATGCCCAACGCAAATAAGAATTTATCCGCACCGACGCCGCTTTGCACCTTTTTGATCGAAGCAAACAGATTGTCCGCGGATTTGTCCCCCCAGCCTTCCAACCGGCGGATATCCGCCCCGTAACGCCTTTCCAGTTCGAAAATGTCGCCCGGCGTTTTTATCCACCCGCGTTCAAAAAAGAACTGTGTGTTCTTTGCCCCGAACCCTTCGATATTCAAAGCATCGCGAGAAACAAAATGCTTTAATTTTTCCACCGCCTGCGCCGGACAGACCAATCCGCCGGAACAACGCTGCGCCGCCTGGTCTTCGTCACGCACGACGTGCGACCCGCAAACCGGACACTGTGTCGGAAAAACAAACGGCTGCGATTGCGCCGGACGCTTTTCCAAAACGACACGCACTACCTGCGGAATAACATCACCGGCACGTTGAATAACGACATGATCACCGATACGAATATCCTTGCGCCGAATTTCGTCCTCATTATGCAACGTTGCATGAGACACCATCACCCCGCCGACATTGACCGGTTCCAGATCGGCAACCGGAGTCAAGACGCCCGTCCGACCGACCTGAACACGAATATTTTCCAAAACCGTCTGCGCCTGTTCGGCCGGAAATTTATGCGCCGTTGCCCAGCGCGGCGAACGCGCAACAAAGCCCAGACGTTCCTGATAATCACGCCGGTTGATTTTATACACCGCGCCGTCAATGTCATAAGCCAACCCGGAACGCCGTTCCCCTAAATCTTTAAAATACGCGATGATTTCATCGGCATTCGCACACAGTCTGTTTTCCGGGTTAACGGGAAAGCCCCATTCTTTTATTTTGTTTAAAAAACCGGCATGCGTTGACCATTTTTCTTCGGAAATCTCGCCGAACGTATACCCGAACAAAGACAATCGGCGTCGGCCTGTCACCGACGGATCCAGCTGGCGCAAAGACCCCGCCGCCGCGTTGCGCGGGTTAGCAAACGTCTTTTTCCCGGTTGCGGTCTGTTCCCGGTTCAAAGCAAAAAAGTCCGCCTTGTTCATAAAAACTTCACCCCTGATTTCCAGGCGTTCGGGAATATCCGAATTTAAAAGATCCCCGCCGTGCAGCGTCAAAGGCAAATCTTTGACTGCTTTGAGGTTTTCGGTAATGTCTTCACCGACGGCACCGTCGCCGCGGGTCGCGCCGCGTACAAATTTTCCATTAATGTACAAAGCGGAAAACGACAACCCGTCCAGTTTCGGTTCCGCCATAAATTCCAGCGGATCCTTTTCGGACAGCCCCAAAAAACGCCGGATACGGTCGATAAATTCGTATACGTCTTCGTTTGTAAAAATATTGGCCAAAGACAGCATCGGTACGCCATGAACAACCTTTGCAAAATCGTCCGAAGCCTTTGCCCCGACACGTTTGGACGGCGAATCTCCGCGGATCAAATGCGGAAAAAGCTTTTCGATTTCTTCGTTACGCCGTTTCAAAGCGTCGTATTCGGCGTCCGTCATCAAAGGCGCATCATTTTGATAATATGCTTTGTCCAGATCAGCCAGCGTTTTGGCCAAACGTGCCAATTCGGCAGACGCTTCCAATTCCGTTAAATCCGCAACAGAATTTTCCGTCATTAAAAATTACCTCCGTTCTTTAACAGCTCGTCCGCCGCTGCGCGCGAAGCATCGGTCGTTTTTGCGCCGGCCAGCATTCGCGCGATTTCTTCACGTCGCGCCATATCCTGCAGTTCAACCACCGCCGTTACGACCTTACCGGGTTCGGATTCGAATTTTTCAACCCGGAAATGATGCGCCCCGAACGAAGCCACCTGCGGCGAATGCGTAATCGTTAATACCTGACAGTCCTGGGTCGCCAGCCGTGCCAGCCGTTCGCCGACAGCCGTTGCCGTCGCGCCGCCGATGGCGGAATCCACTTCGTCAAAAACCAATGTCGGAATTTTTTCCGCCGCCGCCAGATTGACTTTTAACGCCAACATAAACCGTGCCAATTCCCCGCCCGAAGCGATCTTTGCAATCGGCGCCAACGGCTGTCCCGTGTTTGTTGAAGCCGTAAACACAACCTTGTCCGTACCTTCGGCATTCCACAGACTTTCCGGCAGTTGTTCGACCTGCGTTTTAAAAACGGCCTTGTCCAATTTTAAAGGAGGCAGTTCCCGCGCCACGGCCGTATCCAGTTTTTCGGCCGCTTTGCATCGGGCGGCTGACAAACGGTGCGCCGTTTCCATGTAATTCAGGCGCAGCGCTTCTTCTTCTTTTGCCAGGCGAATCAAATCTTCGCCGCCTTTTTCAAGGCTGTCGAGCCGACGTTCAAAATCAGCCAGCAGATCCGGCAGTTCGTCCGCCGTCACCTGATGCTTGCGTGCCAAAGCCCGCAGAGCAAACAGGCGTTCTTCGACGGTTTCCTGTACTCCGGGATCAAAATCCAGTTCGGCACAAAAAGATTCAACCAACGCCACATCTTCATTTAACTCTGCCATAATCCGACCCAGCGATTCAATCACCGGTTCGAAACGTCCTTCACTGTAACGCGCCAGATTTTCCAGCTGCCTTTGCGCCTGACGCAAAGCCCGATCCGGCCCGTCGTCCGACAAAGCCGCCCGTGCGCCGTTCAATCCTTCGGCAATTTTTTCGGCGTTCATCATCAAAGCGCGGCGATCCGCCAGTTCTTTTTCTTCGCCGGGCTGCGGATTAAACTGTTTCAGTTCGTCAACGCAATGACGCAAAAAATCTTCTTCCGCCTGCGCTTTTTCCAAATCGGCCTGTGCGGTTTGCTTTTCGGCGGTTTTATCCTGCCAGGCCTGGAAAGCCGATGCCGTCTGCCCCTTTAATTCTTCCAAAGCCCCGTAAGAATCCAAAACATCGCGATGTGTCGCCGTATTTAACAGCCCGTGCGTTGCAAACTGACCGTGAATTTCAACCAGCTGATCCCCCGCCTGACGCAACAAAGCGGCACTGACCGCCTGATCATTGATAAAAGCGCGGCTTTTCCCGTCGGCAGAAACAACGCGGCGTAAAAATAACGGCTCGCCCGGTTCAAAATCTATTCCCTGTTCGCTTAACAAATCAAAAACGGCATGATGTTCCGGCAAAACAAATTCGGCACCGACGGACAGCTGCTTTGCCCCGTGACGTACCAAAGAACTGTCCGAACGCGCCCCTGTCGCCAAAGCCAGCGAATCCAGCAAAATTGATTTTCCCGCCCCCGTTTCGCCGGTAAACACACACAGCCCGCCGGCAAAATCCAAATCCAGTTTTTCGATCAAGACAACATCACGAACAGACAAACGCGATAACATAAGCAGCTCTTTTATTCTTTGGCAATGCTGGCGGGAACGTGTTTTTTCATTAAATCATACGCCCTTTTATACCAGGGATCCGACGGATAGTTATATCCCAAAACGGCAGCGCTTTTTTGGGCTTCGGTATCCAGCCCCAAAATCAGATATGTCTCTGTCAGCCGATACAAAGCTTCCTGAACATGGCGCGTTGTCTGATAGTTTTCCACAACGTTCGCAAACCGGTTCAACGCAGCAATGTGTTCGTTTTGATTAAGGTAAAAACGGCCGATATTCACTTCTTTGGCAGCCAGATAATCCCTTGCCAGCACCATTTTAATTTCGGCATCGGCCGCATAAGGCGTGTTCGGAAAACGCCGGACAACCTCATTCAAAGCGTTTAAAGCGATCTGCGTCATCTTTTGATCCCTGTCCGTATCGGACAACTGCGCATAATAACACAAAGCCTTAAGGTAATAAGCATAAGATGCAAAACGATTGCCGGGATACAGCTGTAAAAAACGATCCAGCACAATAACGGAATCATCGTATTCGCGTTTAATGTAATACGAAAAGGCCAGCATAATCTGCGCCCTTAACGCCCATCTGGAATACGGATAGTACCGGTCGATTTCATCAAAAGCCGCCGCTGCCCGCGTATATTCATGTTCCTTGACCAGCAAATCCAAAGCGTTGTTATACAATATCTCCGGCGGTGTTGTTTCGGGATTCAAAACGGTCTTTCCGGCGCAGGCGGACAACAGCAAAACCGCCGCCGTTCCGGCTGTCCGAAGGATCTGTTTTGATTTTTTCAAAAAACGCATACTCAACGTCCCGCTTTTACAAACCGAATATTTCTTATATACGATTGATCAGAATAAAGATAACCTATCAAAAATTATAATTTGTCAGACACGTCTTTGATTGCATGAACGGCCGCCACGCATCGGAAGTAAAACTGCGGTTGTCTTTGCCTGTCGTAAACATCGCCGCCATATCGTATCCGACCGTACCGGCATTGATAATCGCGGCTTCGGATTGAACACCGTCCATGGACGAAAAATAACCGATTTCTTTTAAATCATTCGAGAAAATACACGACAGCAACGTTTGCGAAAAAGCATTAATACCGGCCACGGCATCTTTTAAATCATCATATTTCATGACATACAGCACCGGCGCCAGCAATTCCGTTTTAACCGTTTCGGTTTGTTCGGGCATTTCCACAATCGCCGGCTGAACATAATAAGCGTTTTTGTACAATCCGACATCAATTCTGTTTCCGCCCTGGACCCGTCCGCCCTCTAATTTAGCCTGTTCCAAAGACAAACGCATATTGTCATAGGCCGCTTTGTCAATTAAAGGTCCGACCTGGCTTTGGCGTTCAAACGGCGAATTAACATAAACGGCATTAAACGCGGTCTTTAACTGCCCGATGACTTCGTCATAAACCGATGAATGGCAAAACAGCCTGTGCAAAGAAGTACAACGCTGCCCCGCATCGGCAATTGCCGAATGCAACAGCTGATTAATCGTCAGCGGAATATCGGCCGACGGCGTGACAATGGCGGCATTATTTCCCCCGATCGACAAAATACTGCGCCCCAGACGTTGTCCGACTTTGCTTTGCAAACCGCGCGCCATGACCGGAGACCCCGTCGCACATAACAGCGGCACGTCTTTGCTTT
The DNA here is from genome assembly GCA_944393745.1 of uncultured Alphaproteobacteria bacterium. Classification (GTDB taxonomy): domain Bacteria; phylum Pseudomonadota; class Alphaproteobacteria; order CAAGCB01; family CAG-977; genus UBA11549. Next base: position 7,553 of record CALYBD010000026.1, read on the forward strand.
CGGCCATGACAACGGAATCTTCATGATTGCAAATCACCAGCTGCGATAAATATTCCGGACAATTGGCAAAAGAACGCGCCTTTGCCCGACGTAACAGCGAATTCACGGCAAACGCCGTCAACGTTGCCTTGCGTGACGGACGCCAAATCACGGAATTGCCGCAAACCAAAGCAACCAACGCATTTAAAATCCAAACACGCAGCGGAAAGTTAAACGACGTAATCACCACCACGGGGCCGATCGGTTGCCAGACTTCGGAAACGACCAGATTTCGGCTTTGCGTCGGTACGGAAAAGCCGGACATGCGATGCTGCATATCGGCAACCATCGCACATATCTTTATAGAGCGCTGCACTTCTTTAAGTGCCGTGGGATAGATTTTCCCCGTCTCAATAACGATCAGTTCGGCCAGCTCTTCTTGCTTGGCGCGCAGTTCTTCGCCGAACAGACGCAACAGTTCACCACGATCCCCGGGCGAAACCAAGCGCCATTCTTCAAACGCCCGTTTCGAACGCTGAATAATCGTTCTGATCTGTTCGGCATCATTCAGCGGAAACGACGCAATCTGTTCCCCGGTCACCGGAGAATAATCAACGCAATTTCCGCTGGAAATAAACTCTAAATCCAGATTCAGCCGTTTAACGATATCCGCAACACGATTAAACATGAACGGGCGGTTACTCTAAAAAGATCGGACGAATCGGCAGCCCTTCGGCCAACAGTTCTTCTTCCTTGATTTCGATAAAGCCGTCTTTTTTAACTTCCAGATCGGCACGATAGACGGAATCACCGTACAGCATAATAACGTCCAGATTAAACCCGTCGGCCGTTTCGGTCACTTTGGCCGGACGGATCAGATGGGTTACTTCCTTACGCTGCTGAGGAGTCGGCGTGTCCGTAAAGGTTTCTTCGTCAACCTTTTCAACCAAACGCAATGAGCCCTGTTCCGTTTGAACGGCGTCCAAAACGAATGTCGCATACGGCACAACCGTCTGTGCATTTAAAATCAGCCCGCCGCGGGAATTGTTTTCGAAAATCGGTTCGCGCGTGCCGTCCATTTTAATCACTTCGGCATCGTCCCCCGAACCGTTGATCAGATATTGCATTGTCACCGGCGGAATTGAAGAAAACGTTGTCGCCTGCAACAATTTGAATTTGGAATAAAAAGGCAGTTCGGCAATCATTAAATGCGAACGCCCCGGAGTGAACATATCAAAAGAAGACAGAGCATTAATTTTTTTGATCAAAACTTCGGTTTCCGAATCGGAAATTTCGTTCCAGTTATACTGGGGCATTTGTTTTCTCCATATCAGTGACACAAAAAATAAAGCAATCAGGAAAAATCCCAACACGCTGCACAGAATTTTAGTATTTCTTCTTATCATTGTCCAGTTTTCAGTTTGATTTTTCTGCTGTTTTTTCGGCAACAGCCAAAATTCCGGCCACATCGGAATCTTTTTCCCGACGCAGCACTTCTTGTGTCAGTCGGACTTTTTCAAATCCCGTCCGTTCCAAAACGTTTTTAACATATTCTGTCGAATGTGCAAAGCGCCCCGATGGCTGCAACACGAAATCCCGTTCGCCGCAAAGCTTTTCCGTTGTAAAAAATATGCCGCCGCCGGGAACCAAAGCTTTAAACACGGCGGACAAAAGCGGTTCCAACGCCCCGAAATAACAAACGACATCGGCCAAAACAACCAAATCGAAAGAAGCGGGATTTTCATTGCAAAACCGAACAATATCGGCCGTCTGTAAAGAATCATACAGTCCTTTTGCCCGGGCGGCGTCCGTCATTTTTTCCGACAAATCAATCCCCGTCAACGTTTTGGCATACGGTTTTAAAACAGAAGCATTCAGCCCCGTGCCGCACCCCGCGTCCAAAATACGCAGTCCGGCGGACATGTCTTGCATTCGGGCGGCCAGCAGTTCCGGAACGCGGTAATTAATGTTTTTAACGGCGGTTTCAAAAGAATCCGCAAAGGAATCGAACAATTCTCTGATATAATCGTCCGCGGCGCGTTCCGGCGTCTTTCCTTCAAAAGCCGCACAGACATGAGCCGCCACCGGATTATCGGGAAAGAACTGTTTCCATTTTTGCGCCAGTTTAACGGCCGTTTCCTTGGCATCGTCTTCTTTGGCATTATACAGATCGTACAATGCCTGCGCCAAATAGTGATGAATCTTTGTCAAAGACGGATCCAACGCCAGCGCGTTGAAATACAACCCGACGGCTTCGGCCGGATCGCCTGATTCTTTGACGGCCATTGCCAGATTGGAACACGTTTCGGCCTGTTTCGGATTTATGATAAAGGCCTTGCGGTAACATTCCAAAGCCTCTTCATAGCGTTCATGATCGTATAACAATGCGCCGAGGTTATTATAGGCCGACGCAAATTTCGGATCCAGTTTAACGGCTTTTTTATAATCGTCTTCGGCCTGCCAGTGTTTGCCGAATTTCACGTAAACATTGGCGCGGTTGTTATACGCATCGGCAAAAGACGGATCAAGCTCTATTGCCCGGCAGTACGCATGAAACGCATCGTCCAGCCGATCCAGCCGTTCAAACGTAATGCCGATTCCGTTCCAGTAGACGGGATTTTCCGATAACGACAAAGCCTGTTCGTATTGTTCCAAAGCCTGATCAAAACGCCCCGTCAACCGATAAGTCACCCCCTTTTGGGCATAAGCTTCGGCGTAATCGGGATCGGCTTTAACCGCCCGATCCAGTAAAAGCAAAGCTTCGTCCGTTCGGCCTTCGTCACGTTCAATCAGCGCCAGATTGACATAAGCCGATGCAAAATCCGGTCGCATTTCAACGGCTTTTTCGAACAAACGGCGGGCTTCGGCCGTATCGCCTTCAAATCTGTAAATAATCCCCATGTTATGATAGGTTTCCGGATACGTATCATTACGCGCCAGAACCGCCCGGTAATGTTCCAAAGCTTCCTTGGGGTGTCCGGCATCCTGCAAAGCCTGCGCCAGCGTAAATTCATACGCGGCCGAATCCGGCGCCAGACGAACGGCTTTGTACAAAAGATCAATTGCCGAATCGAACGATTTTCTTTGCATGGCGATCATTCCCAGCAAATGCAACAGATCGGTATGTTCCGGATTTATTTCCAAAAGCTGACGGTAAACTGCTTCCGCTTCGTCCAGCTTTCCCTGCTCGTGCAGGCGCACCGCGTTTTGAAAAACAAAATCAAATGACATAAATATCTGCTCCGAAACCGTAAGGAAAATTTGACTTATAATTTATGCGAGTCTATGAATAAATACTAGACCTATGTTTGTTCAACGGAAAACACGGATATGGCAGAAACAGACCGCATCGAAAAAAAACACAAAAAAGTCAAAGCAAAAGAAGCAGCCGTTCAGCAAAAAGATGAAGCTTCGATTTCATTTTATCTGCATGCGTCTTTGTTTCTTTTTTTCCTGACCTCTTATACGTTCCTGCTGTTTTTGTATGAAAACAAATATCCTTTAATCCTAAATAACGAAATCCTGCCGGAAGTTTTGTTCGCCTGTTTCGGGCTGTTGATTTTTTCTTTTTTAAGTTTGTTTGTTTTATCTTTCTGGCGTTTTTTGGCCCGTGTTTTTATTGCCGCCGTTGCCGGCGGAGCCGTTGCCTATATCCTGGGACTGCTATATCCGTTTAATATCGGCAACTATTTTGCGCATTATTTTTCTTTTCTGCCGCAGAACATACTGATGTATGCCGCGGAAAACGGCAACCAGATCATTGCGATAACGACCGGCATTGCCTTTTTTATCGTTTTGAACATTTTTAAAGGCGGATCCATGGCCTTTTTATCGCTGCCTGTTTTGGTGGCGTTGTTCATGTTGCTGAATACGGCGTCAAAACAGACAATTCCCGAAACCGTTCAAACTTCGGCCGTATCAAAAAACGATGAGGATAAGACGGAAAATCTGATCTATCTGATTTTGGCGGATCATGCCGGATATCCGACTTCGGTGGAAGCCTGGCAGTTTTTAAATTCCAAATCCTTAAATCCCGTTGACCTGCCGTTTAATCCGACTTTTGTTCCGGCTTTTTATCAAACAAACAAGTTCACGTTTTATCCGTCTGCTTACCTGCGTTATATGGACAAATACCGCAATGTCGGTTCTGTTTTGAACCCGTCTTTAAAGGAAATCGGGAATGACTTGTTCAATCGCGATGATGCCGCATATTACGTCAGTTCGGAAGACGCGCAGGTTTACACAACGCGTAACGATTTATTCAAGGAATTGAAAAAACGGGGATATCGTTTAAACGTCTATCAGACATATCCCTTTGACTTTTGCAAAGGAGACGACGCAAAAAACGTTGATGTCTGTCAGACATATCCGGCACCGCTGGGGGCATTGTATCAGACAAACATGACGACGGCTTCGCGTTTGATGTTATTGGTCGGGCATTGGCTGTATTCAACGCCGTTCGGTAAAAACACGGCTCATTTTATTTATGACAAATTAAAAAATACCGTTAATCTGTCAAATATCCCGTTTTTAGGCAATCCGCTGTCGGCTTCTTTATCGGTCGGTCAGCCTTTGGTTTTGTCGCATTTGCGCAAAGATGTTCTGGCCGCCAAGGGAAAAAATGCCTTTTTTGCCCATTTAAATCTGCCGCATTATCCTTATGTTTACGATCAAAACTGTCAATTAAAACAGGATCCCATGTCTTGGCGCAGTTTTGCTCCTTACACCGACAAAAAGGAAATCAACGGCGAATTAAAACGCTGGGAAGATTATAATCAGCAACTGTTCTGCACGTACGGACAGATCAATTATCTGATCAAAGAACTGGAAACGGCCGGCCTGATGGACAAAACAACGATTGTTATTCACGGCGATAAAGGAGCCGGCATTCAAAAAGAAGTTTTCGACGATACCGAACTGACCCGAGTGGATAAAGCGATCAATCGTTTCAAAAACAACATGATAACGGTTTTCGGTATTTACAAACCGCAAAACAAAAAAGCCGAGGTCAACAAAACTTCCTGCGACATCGGTACGCTGATTTCAAGCCAGCTGCTGGGTAAATCGGAAACGACTTGTCAACCGCCGGATTTGTCCATGTTTACGCAGGAAGAACAGGAAAAGTCTTTTGCCTGGCTGTCGGCGCCGATTCCGGATAATTATTTTCCGACCACAGGATTTGAACCGCTGTATAATACATGGCTGGAAAAAGGCGGACAAGCTTATATGGCTTTATTGGACGAACGGCTGAAACAGATGAAAAAAACGCAGCAGGAAGCCTCTAAGATCAGTTTTGTCGCACCGCCTGCTTTTTCGGAAAAGAAACCGGAACAAAAAGACGAAACGCCTGAGCCGGACACTGAAAAAACAACGGACTTTGTACCGGTTCCGCAAGAACAATTGTCCGATCAACCGCAGGATAAAACAGCCGAAGAATCGGATCCGGCAACCGCAGAACAGCCTGAAAAATCGGATCAAACAGCCAAAGAACCGACTGCTGATCCGGAACAGACCGATAAAGAAACAGACAAAGAAAAAGAACCCGAACAAACTGAACCGGATCAGAAAAAAGAAACGCTGGATTTTATCGCCGATGATTTCGGCGAACTGCCTCAACCGATTGTTTTGCCGGAAATAGATTCGACCGTGGAAGAAAAATGGAAAACAACCGATATTAAAGAAGGGCAGAAAACAACCTTGGAATTGGTACCGGAAGAGGTCAATGCCGCAGAAGAAACAAAACAGGAAAAATCCGAACAACCTGCTTCCGTTGCCTTACCGGAACAACCTGCTTCGGAATCGGAACACCCGGTCCCGTTGCCTTCGCCGGCACCGACAGTGGCAGTCCTTCCCCTGCCCGAATTGGAACCTGTTGATCAAGCTGTTTTACCGGCTGCTTCCACAGATCAGCCGAAAGCAGAATTGCCGCCTTTAGAGGCGGTTGAAGTGCCTGAATTAACACCGATCGCCGATGCCGAAGCACTGCCGGCCCCCGCCACACCGGAAACCGTGAAACAAGCTCCGGAAAAAGAAACAGAATCTGCAGCACAGAATCTGACAGAGATCAAACCAACTAATGAAGAGGCTGAAGCCGAAGCAAAAGCAAAGGCTGAAGCAGAGGCAAAAGCAAAGGCCGAAGCGGAAGCAAAAGCAAAGGCCGAAGCGGAAGCAAAAGCAAAGGCTGAAACGGAAGAAAAAGCCAAGGCTGAAGCAGAAGCCAAAGCAAAGGCCGAAGCAGAGGCAAAAGCAAAGGCTGAAGCAGAGGCAAAAGCAAAGGCCGAAGCGGAAGCAAAAGCAAAGGCTGAAACGGAAGAAAAAGCAAAGGCCGAAGCGGAAGCAAAAGCAAAGGCTGAAACGGAAGAAAAAGCAAAAGCCGAAGCGGAGGCAAAAGCAAAGGCTGAAGCAGAAGCCAAAGCCAAGGCTGAAGCAGAAGCAAAAGCAAAGGCTGAAGCAGAGGCAAAAGCAAAGGCCGAAGCGGAGGCAAAAGCAAAGGCTGAAGCAGAAGCCAAAGCCAAGGCTGAAGCAGAAGCCAAAGCCAAAGCAAAAGCCGAAGCGGAGGCAAAAGCAAAAGCCGAAGCGGAAGAAGAGTCTTTGAAAAAAGCGCCGCCACCACCGGCCAATGCCGATCAGTTGGACATCATTAAAGAAACCGTTACCGAACGGGTTAATGCGGATGGAGACGTTGAAACGTATATTTTCATAGAACGTAAGCCCAATCCGAATCGTTTCAAGAAAAAACCCGTTACGGAAAGGGTTTTACAACAGAATTTACAACATCTTCCTGCCGAAGAATCTGAAAAACAACAAATGCCCGCACCGGCTGCCGTCCCCGTGCAAGAAGACAGCAGTGAGGAACTGATCCGCGAACCCGCGCCGGCCAAACAAGCCGCCGTCCCCGTGCAAGAAGACAGCAGTGACGGGCTGATCCGCGAACCCGCACCGGCCAAACAAGCCGCCGCACCCGTGCAAGAAGACAGCAGTGACGAACTGATCCGCGAACCCGCACCGGCCAAACAAGTCGCTGCACCCGTGCAAGAAGACAGCAGTGACGAACTGATCCGCGAACCCGCGCCGGCCAAACAAGTCGCCGTCCCCGTGCAAGAAGACAGCAGTGACGAACTGATCCGCGAACCCGCGCCGGCCGCGTCAACGATAAAAACAGCACCGATTGAACGAATATTAGAAGATTAATTCTTTTTTAAAATACAAGATTGGTGTATACTTATACCTGTTACAAAGGTGAAGAAAGAGTCCGCCCTGGTGTCTGGATTTTTGGCGGAAAAGTGCCGATCGGCGGCAAGATGTTTTCTACTCTTTCAAAAGGATTGCTTCTATGACCAAAAACGAAACATTTCAGCGCATTCAGCGCGAACTGAAAAACAATCATGTTGTTTTGTTTATGAAAGGAACACCTTCTCACCCGCGCTGCGGCTTTTCGGCCGATGCTTCCAAAAAACTGCAGGAAGCCGGCGTGGAATATAAAAGTGTCGATGTTTTTTCCGATCCGGCTTTATTTGACGGAATTCGTCAGTATACAAACTACACGCATTTTCCGCAGGTGTTTGTAGACGGACGTTTCATCGGCAGCAGCGATCGTATCTCTGCGCTGTGCAGCAAAAAAAGTCTTTAACAGTATACAACTTTTACGTGTAAAGCCCCTTTTAAAATGGGGGCTTTTTTTTTACCCGTTTTCCTGATAAAGTGAAAGAAAAATTAAAGGGAACCTGATGCTGAAATACTTTTTTTTACTCTTTTTTGCTGTATTTCCTTTTTCTTCTTTATCAGCGGAAGGAATCGTTTTGCAAGAAGAAGAGTGCGAAAAAAAAATAATTGAACTGATTGAACAATCAAAGGAATATATCGATGTTTCCGTTTATTCAATCAACAATAAAAAACTGGTGGATGCGTTGATACGGGCGCACCGACGCGGGATAAAGTTGCGCGTTCTGACCGACAAAGTACAGGCGGCCGGCAAGTCATCCAAAATATGGGATCTGATTGCCGCCGGCGTTCCCTTGCGCGTTCATACACATAAACGCATTATGCATACAAAAGTTGCGATTTACGACGGGAAATCCGTTTCCAGCGGTTCTTTTAACTGGACGGAACCGGCCGTTCATAAAAATGAAGAAGTCTGTGATATTTTCGTTGACGATCCGCAATATACTGCTCAGCATCAAAAATTGTTTGATCAGCGCTGGGCGGATAACTCCGAGGAAAAATCCGACAAATGGCTGGCCAAAAAACAAAAAGAACGCGCCGCAGCCTTAAAAACAATCAAATAAACCTTTTGATCTTAGTGACGGGTAAAGCTTAAATTCAACTGTTTGGCCAAATCTAAAAAAGCCGCCGAATTGTTTTCGGAAATAAACGGACAATTTCCGTCGCCGGTTTTATTGTAATACTCCCGCGCACAGGACAGAACCTGCCGACGGGCGGAAAATTCAAGCTGAAAATACCTTGGAGAAAAAGAAGCACTGTATCCGATCACGCTCAGACAGCACAAATAAACAAAAGCCGGCTTAACCAAACGCAGCAAGGTAAAAACAACAGGGACGGCAAACAAAACAATACCGGCGCCATTATGAATAAAAAAGTACGGATCTGTCTCGGAATCGCAATTCATCGCCGAAAAAAACACCGCCAGAATAATCGCAATCAGCATCATTGCATTGCTGTCTTTCCATAAACGGCGCTGATAAAAACCCCACCCCAAAGCAACGGCCGGCGGTAAAATAAAAATCAAATGCAACGGCGTTACCGTGTCCAGCCCCGTCAGCACGGCGGAAAATAAAATAACGGCAAAACGAAATATCTGATCCCCCGTAAAAAAGGATAATCCGCCGCAACATATATGAAAAATCATAATCATAAACAAAAACATACCGATAATTCTCGGTATATTTTTGCGCCCGGCCTCCATAATCCCCCAACCGATCAGCAGTCCCAGCATAAAAATTATATTCATTGACAACACGGACAAAGCGCCGAACAAAATAAATCTTAAAGAATTTTTCAATGTCGGCGGCCGGCAAAATCCGATATCCGCGGCGATCAGACCGAACAACACGGTTAAATGAAATTGCAAGGCCGTTGCCTGCATTAAATTCAACGCATTTAAATCGGAAAAAAACGGCAAAAAGAATAAAGGAAGAAAACGATATTCTCCGGCCGCTTTTACAATCAGCCTGTACAATAAAACAATATCCGCCACATAAACAAAATAATTAAAAAGCAAATGAATTTTTATATTCCAGCCGCCCAGCAAATAAAAAATGTATGATATCATATGCGTCAACACGGGACGGCCCGCCTGATCTTGCTGAAAAACGCTTCCTTGCGGCGAAAACATAAATAAACTGTCCCATTCCGTACGATGCGGTACATCAACGCCATAGGACAGGACATAATAAAAATTTAACAGCCCTGCAACACCCAGAACTGCCAGAAACAGCGGAACTTTTTTAATCCGTAACAAAGCCTTTTGAAAAAACATTTTCGTTTGCCTGCACTTTTTTTTCAGTTTAGCGGCATAATAAAGTTTTTCAAGTTCTGTCTGAATATTCTTTAAAAAACACGGCAAACGGTTAAGGCGTCAGACAATCCGGCAAGCTTCGTCAAAATCAAACCGAGGCAGACGCGGATACATCTTTTCCCGCGATCCGTAGCCGAGATTGCATAAGAAATTTGATTTATAGGTTGTTCCTTTAAAAAAAACGTCGTCAACCATTTTATTATTAAACCCGCTCATCGGGCCGCAGTCCAGCCCCAAAGCCCGGGCAGCCATAATCAGATAGGCTCCCTGCAGCGCGGTATTGCGCAACAACGTATCTTCGATCAGATCCGGCTTTCCTTCATACCAGGCGCGTACGTCGGAAATCGGGTACAGCTTGTCAAAATGAGTGTAAAACGCCGTATCGCCGGCAATAATGGCCGTTACCGGCGCCGTCATCGTTTTTTTGACATTACCCGGATCCAGACACGGTTCCAGTTTTTTCTTGGCGTCTTCGGAAACAACAAAAACGATTCTGGCCGGCTGACAGTTTGCCGCCGTTGGCGCCATTTTCGCCAAATCATAAACCTGTTTTAAAACGCTGTCGGAAACTTTTTCGTCCGTCCACGTAAAAAAAGTCCGCGCACCGTTAAATAAAACATCGATATCCGCCTGCGTAATTTTTGACATTTATTCCTCCTAAAATCAGTTGCCTTAACAAATCAGGCTGATATGATAATACGACAGTAAAGAGACAGACTGAAATCTGTCTTTGTGGATTAGATTATTTTTTTAAGGAATACACGAATGGAAATGTTTGATGCCGGCGAAGCCAAGCTGTTGATCAACCCGAAAGCCGAACCGAATAAAATCGGCGGTGCTGCGGAAACTATCTTGAATGAAAAGGGATTTCAGGCGGCAAAGGCCGAAATTACAACCTGGCCCGGATATGCCCAAACACCGCTGGTCAGTCTGGACAAATACGCCCGTAAACTGGGGGTAAAAGCAATCTATTACAAAGACGAAAGCACCCGGTTCGGACTGGACAGTTTCAAGGCTTTGGGCGGCGCTTACGCCGTCTGCCGTCTGCTTTTGAATAAAATCAAAGAAGCAACCGGCAAGGACGCGACGACAAAAGACCTGTTGGCCGGAACATATAAAGATATCGTCAAAGACATCACCGTTTGTTCCGCCACCGACGGCAACCACGGCCGTTCCGTTGCCTGGGGCGCGCAAATGTTCGGCGCAAAATGCGTTATTTACATTCATGCCGGCGTCAGCGAAGGCCGCAAAACGGCAATCGAAAAATACGGCGCGACCGTAATCCGCTGCAAAGGCAACTATGATGATTCCGTTCATGACTGTGCCGATGACGCCGCGAAAAACGGCTGGTTCGTTATCTCGGACACGTCTTATCCCGGATATATGGAAGTCCCCTGCGACGTAATGCACGGCTATACCGTTATGGTGGATGAAGCGTTAAATCAGATTCCCGAACAGCCGACACACACGTTTGTTCAGGGCGGCGTCGGCGGGCTGGCCGCTGCCGTATCGACACGCATCTGCTGTCGTCTGCACAAAGATCGTCCTTTATTTACGGTCGTTGAACCCAAAAACGCGGACTGCCTGTATGCCAGCATTAAAAATGACGAATATACCGTTATTCACGGCGATCTGGAAACAATCATGGCCGGTCTGTCCTGCGGCGAACCGTCTTTGCTGGCCTTGGATATTTTAAAAGAATACGCCACGGGCTTTATGACTATTCCCGATACGCTGATTCCCGTCATGATGCGCGATCTGGCAAACAAAGAATGTGCCGATACGCCCGTTGTTTCCGGTGAATCGGGCGTTTCCGGACTGGCCGGTCTGGTCACGGCCTGCGAAAATCCGGAATTCCGCAATGCTTTGAAACTGGACGAAAACAGCGTTGTGATTTTATTTTCTTCCGAAGGGGCGACGGATCCCGAAATGTACAAGGAAATCGTCGGCAAAACCGCCGCGGAAGTCGTAAAAGGCTGATAAAAAAATAAAAAGAGTCGGGTTATACCGGCTCTTTTTTTATCTTTTCGTAAGAAAGTCCTGTTATCTTAAACAAAATAATCAGGTTAAGTTGAAGAGGTTCGACGTGCCCAAACATTTTCATATTTCCGTAAAAACGCTTGTTATCACGGCAACGGCGGCATTAATCGGCGCCTGCGGATTGGCCGGACTGCCGGATCCGTTTACGCAAAGAACAATTGTTACGCCAAAGGCGCCGTCTTCGGTTATTGTTTGCCGTTCTCAGCAATGTGCGCCGGCCAGAACGAATATGACACGCGAATTTTTATACAACAGCCTGTTGAACCTGTTTGACAACAACGTGGAAACAACCGTTTTAATCTGTGACGCCGATCCAAGTTCCAGAATGTGTTTTGAAAATTATATTCAATTTAATATCAAAGCAGGCGTTACACCGGCTACCGTCGTTATCGATTCTGCAAAAATCCTGAATGTTAAACTGAAAAAAGACGAACAAATCCTCAGCGTCGCATTGGATTATAATATGCATTTCAATGCGATCAAGCCGGCCTGCATGAATTCGCAAAACGCGTTGTTCGTTAAATCCCCCGATTACGTTTTAATGGAAGACACCGGTTATGTGTGCAAGTTCACCACGACATCGGATTCTTTGATTTCAACCGTGTTTGCCATTGATTACGTGGATTTGGATTACGGAGTTATCGGCGCGAATTATTCGTTCGGTGTTGCCGGACCGGCATACGGCGGCGGAACGGGATATATGTTGATGCGTTTCCAAAAGAATGCCTTCCCGTCCGATCCGAAAAAATTTGTCCTGCCGAAAGGCCCGCAGGAAACGCCGACCATGCCGACAACCCCCACGGGTAAACCGCAGCAGGAATACGGCGTCAAAACAGATGCGGCAAAGTTGGCTCCCGGACAATATAAAGTCAAACCGTTGCCGTTAAAATAATCTTTTGCACGAGGACGCTTTGTCTATAAAAACCATTGGCATTATGACCGGCAATTCCCTGGATGCCGTTGATGCGGTTCTGAGCGAATTTGACGATCACCGCATAAAAGATCTGGCTTTTCATTCCGAACCGTATCCGGCCGAATTGATTAATGATATTATGCGGCTGCGCGCTCAGATCAATGCTCATGATGGAGATCCGGGCTTTTTGAATGACAATCCTTTTTTTGAACGCGTTGTAAAAAATTATACGCTTTTAACGGCGCAAACCGTCAATGCGTTATGCCTCAAAGCCGAATGCGACAAATCAGAAATCGCGGCCATCGGCTGGCACGGACAAACATGCGGACATTTTCCGCCTTCCATTGCCGGCGGACATCCGGTCTATACGCTGCAAATCGCCGATCCGGCACGCCTGGCCGAATTAACCGATTTGCCCGTTATCTATGATTTTCGTTCCGATGATTTAATGAACGGCGGAGAAGCTGCACCTCTGGCCCCTGTTCACAATCGTCATCTTGCCGCGGATCTGCGGGAACAAGGCACTTTTCCCGTTGCTTTTTGCAATGCCGGCAATACCGGAAACATCACGATCATTTCCGAAACAACCGATCATCAGAACGTTATGTCCGGGTGGGATATCGGTCCGTTTAACCATTTTCCCGATTTGCTGGTTCGCACGGCAAAAGGCGAACCGTGCGATCCGGACGGACGTTACGGCAAACAAGGTCAAATCATTCCGGAATTGCTGTCGGAATTGTTTGATACGGCGGCTGTTACGCAGGAAGGAAAAAATTTTTATTTACAGGCACCGCCGAAATCTTCGGATCCCGGCTGGTACCGCCTGAATCTTAAAGACGTTCAGGAAGAATACGGATTTAAAGATACGCTTCGGACTCTTGAATTTTTCAGTGCCTATTCTTTTTTCCACACTTTGTCTTTTATTCCCGAAAACGTCCGAATGCCCGCTGCATTTTTACTGTTCGGCGGCGGGTGGAAAAATCCTGTTATTTTGGAAGATTTTAAAAATCTTTTTAAAACAAACGATTTTGTTTTAGAAAATCACAAACCCCTGTTTGACCGAATCAAGGCGCGGTTTGAAACGCCGCCGCAGGTTGATTTTTCGGACAAGTACGGCTACAGCGGCGCTTATATGGAAGCACGCATTTTTGCCGACATGGCGCGTTGCCGTATTACCGGGGAACCGTTCAGTTTTCCGGAAAGCACCGGTTGCAAAACGCCGACCGTTGCCGGCATTTATGTTCTGCCGCAAAATACCGATAAAGCTTACTTGCTGACCCGTTTGATGGATCAGTATCAGACAACCGATCTGATAAAAAACGACTGGAATAAAAAATACAGCCGCGCGGCAAAAGGTTGGCAAAACAGTTTTTGATTTTATTTTTACTTCGGTTAATTTTTCTTTTCGCTGCCGGCAAAGCTGTACAGATATGTCGTATTTTTCTTTAACCATTGTTCGGCTTTTCGGTATTCGGGGCATAATTCCCCCACAATCTGCCAGAAAGCAGCCGAATGATTCATCTGAACCAGATGGGATACTTCATGGGCAATCACATAATCCGTCACGAACAAAGGCGCCAACCCCAACCGCCAGGAAAAATTTAAATGTCCGGATTTAGAACAACTGCCCCATCGGGACACCGTATCGCGAACCGTTACTTTTTGCACGTTTGTTTGAATCCGGGCCGCTTCTTCCCGCGCTTTTTTCAAAGCGTATGCGGCAAATTCCTTTTTTAAAAAATCCAAAACACGCCGCGGCAAATGTTCTGCCTGTCCCGACACCCAAATAACATCTCCGGCCAGCCAAACGCCGCGTCGGGCCGCCGGAGAATGATGAATAACGACCGAACGCCCCAAAAAAGAAAAAGACATGCCGTCATGAAAAACATTTTTTTGCGGCAAACGGCGCAGCTGATCCGCAATCCAGTCCGATTTGCTGCCGGCAAACAGTAATCCTGCCCGCCGTGAAGCCCGAACAGGCAGAATTAAAACCGCCCGACCGCTGCGATTGATTTTCAAACGGATACGCTTTGCCCGGGAATTACGCTCGATAACCAGAGGAATTTCAGATCCCTGATTGTATATAACAGCTTCTTCCCGACGGATGTTATTCATCACAGATCGTCCCAATCCACGATATAGTTTTGAAATTCTTCCTCCGGCTTCGGGGAAACACACCGTCCTGCGGCCGACATACCGGCCTGATGCACGCTTAACGGCGATCCGGTAATCAACGGGTGCCATGTCGGTAAAGGCTGACCGGCGTCCAACAAGCGATACGCGCAGGTTTTGGGCAGCCAGTAACAGTACTTCAGATTTTCAGGAGTGATTTTTTTGCATTCCGGCACGTACCGACTGCGTTTTTCATAATGTCGGCACCGACAGCTGACCCGATCCAGCAAACGGCAGGCGATGTTCGTAAAGGCCAATGTTCCGTCATCTTCAAAAACGACCTTTTCCAGACAACACTTACCGCAACCGTCGCACAAAGCTTCCCATTCTTCATGCGTCATTTCCGAAAGCTTTTTTGTTTCCCAAAAACGGTTCTGATTTTTCAAACAACACCCCTCCTAAAAAAGGCATTGCCCGAAAGCAATGCCTTTAAACTTTATTTCCTGGAGCGCATGCCCAATCCTATTTTTTTGGCCAGCCCCGAACGATGCTTGGCATAATTCGGCGCCACCATCGGATAATCCGACGGCAGGTTCCAGCGTGTTCTGTATTCTTCCGGTGTCATATTATACGCTGTTTTTAAATGACGTTTAAGCATTTTTAATTTTTTGCCGTCTTCCAAACAAACAATATAATCCGGGAAAACAGATTTTTTAACCGGAACCGCCGGCTGCAGCTGTTCGACAGGTTCCGCCCCCTGTGCGTTGACACACGCCAAAGCACGGTAAACTTCCTGAATTAATTTCGGCAGTTCGGCCGCAGACGTTTCATTATTGGAAACGTGCGAAGAAACAATTTCCGTTGTAAAAGCTAAAAGATCTTCATTCGTAAAAGAGTCAGACATTATCATCTCCTGCTTAAATGTTACAGGAGACTTATAAAATAAATCTGTTAAATTTTCAAGTATTAATCAGTACTTTTTATTTCTTTTCCAAAAAACAGGCATCTCCGTAAGAAAAAAACCTGTATTCGTTTTGTATAGCGTGTCGGTATGCCGCTTTCATACAATCCGTCCCGCAAAAAGCACACACCAACATAAATAAAGTTGAACACGGCAAATGAAAATTTGTAAACAAAGCATCCACGGCTTTGAATCTATACCCCGGCGTAATAAAAATTGACGTTTCCTGATGAAACGGATGAATTATTCCCGTTTCGTCCGCTGCGCTTTCCAACAAACGCAGGGCTGTTGTCCCGATAGAGACAATCCTTCGCCCGTCACGTTTTGCCTGTGTCAGTACACGAGCATTTTCCGCAGATATATTTCCGAATTCGGAATGCATGACATGATCTTTGGTATCCGCGACTTTAACCGGCAGAAAAGTTCCCCCGCCGACATGAAGCGTAATTTTAACGTTTTCAATGCCCATGGCGTCTATTTTTGCCAGCAGATCCTTTGTAAAATGAAGGCCTGCCGTTGGTGCGGCAACGGCACCGTCATGTTTGGCATACACGGTTTGATAATTTCTTTTATCGTCTTCATAGCCTTCCTTTTCCCGATGAATATACGGCGGCAAAGGCATAACGCCGTATTTTTCCAAAACGGCAAATAATTCGGCGGAATCCGTTAAAAACTCCAAAATCACCGTACCGCCCTGCCCGCGCCCCAAAACGCGCGCCTGCAATGCGGCGGCCTGCGGATCGTTCGGCGGATAAAAGCAAACAATGTCACCTTCACGCAGCCGTCTGGCATTTTTAACCAAAGCTTCCCATTGATTCAGGCCGACAGCTTTGAATAACGTTGCCTCTATCGCCGCATTTCCGCGTTTTCCGAATAAACGGGCGGGAATAACCCGGGTGTCGTTAAACACCAGCAAATCATCCTTGCGCAGCAAAGACGGAAAATCAAAAATATGACCGTCAACAAAAGAATCCGGCGGCCGGACATGCAACAGACCGGCGGATTCTCTTGGTTCCGCCGGCCGGGAAGCTATCCTTTCTTTGGGCAGCTCAAAGTCAAAATCAGAAACTAACAACGCTTTACAACCGAGGAGAAACAACACCTTCAAACAAAGCGTCAAACGTATCATATTCTTCCATGACATCATGGCCGGTAAAGTCTAACACTTCGTATTTCTCGTTTGCCGTGTTGTAAACGTACAAATCATCGTCTGCGCGTCCCAACAGAACACAGCCTTCCAAATCGTCATTATATTCGGAAAAGTCTTCGTTCGCCGTAACAATGTCGTTTAACGTATAATTGCTTTCGGGATCCGTGACCTGATCGGTGCTGAAAAATTCAATACCGTTCCAGGCAAAGCCGTTGACTTCCCGTAAAAAATCAATATATCCCTGCGGAACGGCAGGCAGGCCGATTTCGGCCATATCCTTCTGACACTGAGCCAAATCTTTGCTGGAAGCGGGACGAACAATCATTGCGCCGTTGTCGTCACCCAGTTTTTTCAGAATATCTTCAATCATTATTTTTTCCTAAAACAATAAAAACCTACTGCGGTGTATTTTAGAGGAGAAATTCCGTTTCATCAACGGTTTTTAACGTCCCTGACATTTTTGCGCCATTTGCACAACGGCCGCATTCAGTTTTTCGCGCGGCCGGGCCGGACGTTTCCAAACCATATCATCGCTCCACGGCAGTTTAATTTTTACGCCGGCGCTTAAATTCTGATTTTTTATCTGCGGATCAATGACGTCATGATGCAATTCGTCATGCGGTTTGATCGGCATAATGATCAGATTTTTAAAATCATTTGTGCCGCCGCCGTGAATCGGCAGCTTGTGATGCACATTATACCCGTTAACGCTATAGCCTTTGCGCATGGAAGCCAGCCCCGCGTCCGTTATCCCCATTGCGCGCAGTTCTTTTTCAAAATGTTCGGCCACATACTTTAAAAAAGCCGGACGGACTTCTTTTTTAAATTGTTCACGCATGGCTTCGCGTTCTTTTTTGGGCGGCGATTTAAATTCCACTTCTTTTAAACGAAAACCATTAATGACATCAAAGTCAAACTGACCGCGTTCGGCGCGTTCCCGGTCTGCCGTCCTGATCGGGCGGCCGTTATTATAACCGTACTGCGCCCCGGGATTCCTCCGACGCGCACGCTTTGTATGGGTGTATTCTTTTACCATGAAAAATCCTGTATAAAATAAGGTGTGCAACTGATAAACAGCCTAGCACACCTTTTTTGGCAAACAAAGCAGTTTTTTGTCCAAAAAACTCAGATCATTATGGTTTTGATCTGAAGATTTTCGAGTTTTTTCAATTCTTCGGACAGCTGTGTTATTTGTTCTTCCGGCGCTTCCATGACGACAGAGATAATAAACATTTTCCGCGAACGGTGCGGAACCCCCATACGGGCTATGATAAAATCACCGTATCGGGTCAGCAGATCGTTAACGGCAGCGGCTGATTTTTCACGATGGGAAATCACGATGGCTATTTCAGCCAGTTTTAATTCGGACATTTTTTATTCCTCCAAAAACAAATCCAAGCTGTTTTCAGAATAAAAGATGTTTTTTAAAAAAGCAAAGTCAACTTTTGTTTGATGCGGCCGTCGAGCGCAGCGCCTTATATTTTTCCAACAAACGGGCAAAAGCGTCCGTCAGCCCGGCGGAAATTTTCGGATCTTCGCCCAGATATGCCAGACACAGCGCACAGGCTTCCAACGTTGAAACGCTTTCTTTGCGGGGTTCTTTGCGCAGATTGCCGTATAAAGATCGTTTTTGCGGTACCAGCAACAAACGTTGCGTTTTCAACAGCCACGGATTGCGCCACCACAATGCTTTTGCCTGACTCCACGATCCGTCCAAAAGAATAATGCCTTCCAATTTATCCAGACATTCGGTTGTATTATCCAGCAGATTGCCCTTACGGCTTAACGCATACAGACCGGGCGCGACCGGCGTTTCGTTTTGCGCCCCCAGATACAAAACGCCCCATTTTTTCGGATCAACCCGGCGATTTAAAACGGCATGCAACCCGGGACGCGACAAAGCAATTTCCAAACGGGCATTTTTCAGCATGGAACAAATAATGCCCGCCGTTCCCAATTCTTTATCCTGTTCCTGAGGGTGCTGAAGAATTAAAACAAAATGACGGTTATCAAAAGGCTCTGCGTTCGTACAAACGCAGAGCTGCAATGATTTCCCGCACCGAGCGCAGGTATTTTCGGCTGTATGTGTCAATGGACGCTCATCGGTATCAGTTCATTATCCAAAACCAAAGAAACAGCCTTGTTTTCATCGTCTGTATAAGCAAGTTCCGTTCCTTCGGCTGCATAAATGAACCACATTTTGCGATTATCAACAATCTTTTTTTTGATATACGCAATGCTGTTTACGCCCAGCCCGGCCAAATCGTCGGCCGTTATGTCTTTCTTGTCCGTTTTGATCAGCATGACGACCTCCTTTGTTGTTTTACAGTGATTTATTTATGAAGATTTCTTTTCGATTTTTGCCTTTTCTGGTGTTTTTTCAATTTTCTTATCATGGTCCTTTTTCGAAATCTTAATCTGACGAACCTTTGATTCGGGTTCGTTTTGTTCTAAATCAATGTGCAACAGACCGTTGTCCAAATGCGCGTCAATCACTTCAATTCCGTCGGCCAGAATAAACGAACGCTGGAATTGACGCGAAGCAATGCCGCGATACAAGTATTGACGTTCGGAAGCTTTTTCGTCTTCGACATGCTGACCGCGAATAATTAATTGTTTGTCTTCGACTTCAATTGTTAAATCGTCTTCCGAAAAACCGGCGACCGCAATGGTAATCTGTAAATGAGACGGATCAATTTGTTCAATGTTATACGGCGGATAACTTTCCGAATTTTTCGCCGCTCTGTCCAGCATACGTTCCAATGAATCAAAACCAAGCATAAACGGATTGTTTGTTGTTAATAAAGCCATTGTATTTCTCCTTCATCATGAGCAAATAACCGGCGGGTTCCCAAAGACACCCGTCATCACGGTATCCCTTTGCGGCAATACCCTGATAAAACGGATATAGTTTCTTTTTTCCGGCTTTCAAGAGGATAAAAAATTATTTTTTTAAACGACGCGCCCGTGTTTGCCGACCGGCATTATCCGTCTGGTCGACAGGACGGATCGGGTTAAAATATTCCGGATCGCTGTCCTTGACGGTTATTCCGTCCCCGTCAGGATCAGCCGGCGAAATTTGTCCGGTATAAGCCGGAGCCGCCGGATACAGCTTGTTTTTCAAACTGACCGGATACGTAATCGGGGTTTTCTTGCGGCTTAAATTCGGGAATAAACGATACGTTCCGCCCCTTTTATTGGCAGCCAGCAATTCTTCATAAGAATAGCCGGTTTCAACGGTTGCGCCGATATAATACTTTGCGCCGAAGAATTCATCGAAATCCCCGGGAATATCGGAAATAACACCGTCCAACAGCGTCCATCTGCCATATAAAATCGTCCCGCCGCGCATCACCAAATCCGTTTTTGACGAATCCATGCTAATGATCGCTTTATAAGCCTCTTCGTCCGTTTTAAACTCTCGATCTCCGAGGTAAAACAAAACCAAATCCGCCTGCATGCCCGGTCGGATATCACCGATCTGATCCGATAACTGCATTAATTTTGCCGGATTGACCGTCGCCATTTGCCACAGCTCTTTTGCCGTAAAAATATTGTTCAGATATTTTTCATTATAGTCGGCAGCAACTTTCAGTTCCTCCAGAATATGGGCGGATCCCGAATAGGCCCAATCCGTTCCCAAAGCCAGATTAATACCGTAATCTTTCATCAAAGACACCGGCGCCGTCACACCGTACAGCGCAAAATTCGACCGTGGCGACCAGATTACGGTTGCTTTGGCATCGGCCACTTTTTTAACGTCCTGTTCCAAAACGCCGACCATGTGAATCAAGCCGATATTTTCCCCCAGAATATTGTTTCTTTTTCCCTCATCGGAGCTGATATTTACAAATTCGTTGCGGGCAACAGCATCTTTGCCTTCGGCCACATGAATAATATAAACGTTATCCGGCTTGTTTTGCGGGTGAAAAGGATAATCGTCCCCTTTTTCCAGCATATGTTTGCATTCGTCATTGTCTTTTAAAGGAAACGTATCGTTCCATATTTCTTTGGAAAGCGTCAGACCTTCATTGGGAAAATCGCCGAAATTACGCAAAAAGCCTCTGTACCCGCCGTTACCGATATTGCTTGTCGTTCCGGCAACGACTTGGCGCAATTCGTTCCAGATTAAAAACGCCGGACGACCGGTCTTTTTATTTTGCCGCTTTTCATAACCGCGGCAGCCGCCGCTCCAATCCCGGCGGTGATTATATCGTTCGGCACGAAAAGACGCGTATTTATAAGACGGTCCCCGGTGGTTATAGGCCAGATGATCGTGCGCATTGATAAATCCCGGCGCCAAAATATGCCGCCCGGCATCAATAATTGTTTCATGCAGCGGTTTTTGATCAGAAATCTCACCGATTGTGCCGTCCCGCCTGATGCCGACATACTTGTTTTTTAAAATACCGTCATTGGAAACAACATATTTTGCATAAATCCACAAATCGTATTTTTCATTTAATACCGGCAAAACAATCTCTGTCTTGCAAGGACGAAAAACGTTGCACGTACAAGCCGTTAAGAAAAAAAACAAAAGACAGGCTGTATTTTTCATTAATTTCCTTTCGGCTTTAAAACAACGAAAATCGTGTACGAATCATACCGTTTCCTGCGACGGTTGTTCTTTTTCCTGCCCGGTTTGTGCGGCCGTTTTAAACAAAGACAGCACGATTCCGCCGACCAACAACACAAAAGTGACCAGCAAAGAAACGCGGTCGTCCACTTTGAAAAAGAATTCGCCGACAAACACTTTTATTCCGATTGTGACCAGCAAAATCGCACAGGCCGGTTGTAAATACGAAAAGCGATGCATGGCGGCAGACAGCAGAAAATAAAGCGCCCGCAGTCCCAAAACGGCAAACATATCACTGGAATAAACGGCAAAAGTTTCATGTGATACGGCCAGCATTGCGGGAACGCTGTCGATCGCGAATAAAGCATCGCCGAATTCAATCAGCAACAGCGCCAGAAACAACGGTGTCGCATACCATTTCATTTTTCCCGGTTCTGACTGTGACGGCCGTTTTATAAAAAAGCGTTCGCCGTGCAATTCGTTTGTCACCCGCAGATAATGACGAAAAAATCGCAGTAAACGACTGTCGGACAAGTCAATAGCCGGTTCGTCCGACAACAGCATTTTTAATCCCGAATAAATCAAAAACACGGCAAAAATCAGCAAAACGGGATCGTACCTGTCCAGTATTTCCGCACCGATAACGAACATAATGCCCCGCAAAACGGCTGCGCCCAGGATTCCCCAGAACAGCACGCGATGCTGCAAAGCGCGCGGAATGGACAGATAAGAAAAAACCAGAGAAATCACAAAGACATTGTCAATTGACAAACCCATTTCGACAATATAGCCCATAAAATATTCCGAAGCCATTTGCTCGCCGAAATACCAATAAATCCAACAACCGAACAAGCAGGCGATACAAGCATACGTGGAAAAAAGAAACAGACTTTTACGTGCGCTGATTTCCTGTGCTTTTTTTTCCAGGATTCCCAGATCCAAAAATAAAATCGCACAAACGATTCCCAAAAACATCAACCAGATCCACAACGGCTGGTGCAAAACGGTAAAAAACAAAAAATCGTGTATCACCCAAAAGCTCCGATATCAGAAATTATAGCGCAGACCGAGATAAATTTTACGCACTTTTACGTCCTGATGTACGGTCGGTCCTAAAACGGCTTTTGTAGAAAAACGCCCCAGATCGGTATACGCATAACCGATATCAAGCACCAGGTTTTCGGGCAGATCAATGCCCACGCCGGCCGCGGCCTTCCAAGCCAGCCGAAAGACCGAATCACCGAACATCTGGCGACCGTTCACGACGACATCGGGCATATCGTTTCGCGTCACGCCGACGCCGATCCCGATATAAGGCGACACCCCTTTATAAGAAAACAAATCGGCATAAGTCGTTGTCATCGCCGCCCAAGACGGCAGACGAGACCGCACATTTCCCCCTGCTTTATCAAAAGATTCGGGTCCTTTCAGTCGGGTACGCGTATATTCGAACGTAAATTCGCTGCGTAAAAAGCCGCCCCACTTCTGTCCGAATCCCGTTTGGGCCGTATATCCTTTTTTCAAGCCGTCTCCCGTTCCGTAAACGTATCCGACATCTGCTCGGGTATAAAAGCCGTCTTCACCGTCGGCGGCAAAAGCCGGACACGTTCCCGCCAGCAGAAAGATCAAAGCATACAGTCCTTTTTTCATTTACGGTTCTCCTGTTGTCGTTTTTTCATTTCCGCGCGATACGGATCTGCTTCATAGGTGCCCAGAATTTTGACTTTTTCCGAAAAGAACGCCAATTCTTCGAACGCTCTTTTAAAAGAATCCGATTCGGGACAGGCGGCAACATCGACCAAAAAACCGGCGGAAGTCAAAAAACGTTCGGGATCAACGTAACTTTCCAAACGCAAAAGGTCAATCCCGTTTGTCGCAAATCCCCCCAAACATTTGTATAAAACGGCGGGTTTGTTTTTCACCCAAAAAATAAAAGACGTTACGGCTTTGTCCGGATCAACGGCCGGCCCCGGCGTGCGGGACAATACCCAGAACCGGGTCGTGTTCAGGTTAAAATCCTCTATGCCGGCCTTAAGGATTTTCAACCCGTATAACTTTGCCGCCGTTTCGGAAGCAATCGCCGCAATGTCTTTTCGCCCCGAATCGGCAATTTCTTTTGCGGCGGCGGCCGTATTGCCCGTTGCTTCGGTTCGGACGTTCATTTTTTTTAAAAACGCGGTGCACTGCGACAACGCCTGCGGATGGGATCGCACCGTTTTTATATTTTCCGTCTGCGTTTCCGGCAGCCCGACCAGACAATGCCTGATCCGCAAAAAATGTTCCGCGATGACATACAATTTTGTCTTTCCCATCAACCGATGCATATCGGCCACTCGTCCGGCCGCCGAATTTTCCACCGGCAGCACGGCACAGTCCGCCCGTTCGCAGGCGACGGCTTCCAGCGCTTCTTCAAATGTTGCATAAAAAACGACTTCTTTTTGAGGAAAAATCTCCTCTGCCGCCAAATGCGCAAAAGCCCCCGGAACGCCCTGACAGGAAACAAGTCCTTTTTCTTTTTTGTTCATTTTCCGCCCAAAACTTTTCTTTTTTTTCGAAAAAAATATTTTTTGTCAAAACACTTGTGCTCTGTTCTTAATATGGTATACTCTTTTTAAAAGGGTGCAGGCAAGCCTCTAAATGAAACAGAGTGCAAAAAGAAAAGGGCTCTTGTGATGTCAGCTGTTCAACAATCGTCTTTCAGTGTAAAAAAGTCGGATCGTTTTTTGCACCAAAAACGCCAGAAATCCGGGAAAAAAGCTCGTCAAAAACGTTCTGTTCCCATATCCAGAATACCTGAAACTTTTTTGGGTATTCCGTGCAAAAAAGTGTTGTTTTGCGTCCCTTCGAAAGAAGAACGCACGGCCAGACGGCTGGAATTTGAGCAGGAAAAACGCGCCGAATTCATCAAGTTTCTGGCAAAGACACAACGTCCGGCTTTGCGGGCGGCCGGCATAACGGAAAAACAGATCGCCCGTATGGAAGAAGGTTTTACGCCGCACGGATTCAACACGCATCACAAACTGCCGATTTTCGGGGGAGGAACAAACGATTTTTCAAATCTGGTATTAATCCGCCGGGAACCGTACCACGATATGATGCATTATCATATTATCAACCCGCAGGTACGCGGCATGCAGGACGGTCAGCAAAAAACCGTGGCCATTCCGGATCCGGCGACCCCTGTTTTTGTTCCTTTGCCGCAGTACAAGTTTTTAGAAAAATGGGCTAAAAAAGGGCGTAAAACGTACGGCAAGAACAAGAACACCTCTTTTTCCGAAGTACGCAACGAGGTCAGCCGCAGAACGGCTCTTTTGGCTGCAGCCGCAGAAAAAGGCCGTTAAAATGTCACAGTATACACATCACAAACCGACAAAAGCAGAAAAAGAAGCCCGCCGTGCTCAAAGAGCGGCTCAGCAGGAAAAAGAACGGGCAGAAAAGATTGCCGCTTTACCGAATCAGATCCACGGCATTCCCGTTGTTGACGTCACCTATACGGCGGTCGGGAAAAAGCGTGTCCGGGAACTGCGTCGGACTTTTACACCGAAACGCAAGGCTTTTTTACGCCATCTGGCCGAAACGCAAACCCCGGTGTTAAAGGCTTTGGGATTATCCGACAAAGCCATTGACGCCATGAAAAAAGGCATGGCGCCGAACGGCTATAACGTTCACCACAAACAGCCTTTGGCCGGCGGCGGCAAAAACGAATTTTCCAATTTTATTCTGATCCGAAACGACCCTTATCACACAGATATTCACAAAGTATCCGATCTGCAAATCTGCAAAATGCAGGAAGGGGAAACAAAAACTGTAAAAATCCCCCTGCCCGAAGGCGCAATTTTCATTCCGCCAACGGAAAAACAACGCGTGCAGACGGCTTTAAAGCAGCCGGTATTGTCAGCTGTTTTACAAAAAAAACAACAGACAAAATAAAAAAAATAGACAAAAATTATTTTTTGTGGCAAACTTTTAATAATAGATTCTTTCTTTTAATGAAAAGGACTGATCATGATTAAGCAATACACTTTGGTTCATGCAAAACGCAAATCCAACGGAAAGAAAGGAAAGTCTGTCAAAACGGCGGAACAGCTGGACGCACGGGCGGGGAAGTTTCCTTTTACGGAAATCAACGGTTTTAAATTAAAAGAGGTTGAATGGACCGTTCCCGACAAACAGACCCGGAAAAGACGGCGCCGCAATTTTGATTCCGTACGCAAAGAGTTTTTAAAACATATCGGTGCAACAATGGAACCGGCGTTGCGCGATTTGGGGTTAACCGACAAACAAATCGAACAGGTAAAAAAAGGGAATGCGCCTGCCGGTTACAATGTCCATCACAAACTGCCGATTCACGGCGGCGGCAAAAACGAATTTTCCAATTTAATTTTAATGCCGATCAAACCGCATGATGAATTGCATCACAAGGTTATGGATCCGCAGGTTGCACAAATGCAGTCCGGAGAATCCAAAAAGGTTATGATCCCCTGGACGGACGACATGGTCTATGTTGATCCGGAACGCAAGAAAGCACAGCCGCAAAAATCGGTTTTGATTGCCAAAGCCGCCGCGGCACGCACAGGACGCTGAATTCTTTTATAAAACAAAGCCCCCTTCAAAAAAGAGGGCTTTTTTATTTATTCAAGTACTGCCGGTACTAGTCGTACGGGGTACTGGCCGTACGGGCATCAGTTTTTTGGGGTTCTTGCCATTGGCACGACCTAATCCCCTGTCCGGAGGACGTTGTCCCCGCACGGGCTGCTAGCCGCAGGGGCGTCAGTTTTTTTATGCTTCTTACCGCCGGCACGATCTGATCCCCTGTCTGGAAGACGTTGTCCCCGTACGGGCTGCTAGCCGCAGGGACATCAGTTTTTTGAAGTTCTTGCCATTGGCACGATCTAATCCCCGCCGGGAGGGCGTTGTCCCCGTACGGGTAGTACCCGTGGTGCCACCACCACCCGTAAGGCAGAATTGACAAACAGAAGCTGATAACGTATATTAGAATTATTCAATAAGTGAATTAGAAAGCAAAGGGGCTGAGGTGCGCCAACACCTAAGCCCCTTTTTCTTATTGAGCAGATTTAATCGTGCTCAAAATCAGAATTACGATTAATAAAATCAATCGTAAGCTTTGTATCAATAAGTGAATTTTTATCACCTGCCTTTCAGACTGAAGACAGCCGATGCCGTTCAAAAGCAAAACGGCAACAAGACGATAACAAATCAATGCATATTGCAAAACAGAAAAAACTTATGCTTACACACCATACTGTCACCGGCAGGTCGTTTAAAAAAGAATAACTTGATGTTCTTGCCATTGGCACGACCTAATCCCCTGTCTGGAAGACGTTAAGCCTGTGGCGCTGCCACTGTCACAACTGCCACACACATACCCTTTTACGTGTACATCTTTCCCAACCTTTTTCTTTGTCTT
>CALYBD010000027.1 GCA_944393745.1 uncultured Alphaproteobacteria bacterium
TTTGTTTAAAAAGACAAAAAAAAAGGTTAGGAAGGATAAACACGTAAAAAAAGAAGTTGTGGTGTTATCTCCCCTCGGCGGGGCACTACCCGTACGCGGCCGGCGGCCGAGGCACAACGTCCTTCCGGGTGGAGGCGCCACAGGCTTAACGTCTTCCGGACAGGGGATTAGATCGTGCTAGCGGTAAGAACCCTAGAAAACTAATGCCCGTACGGCTACTACCCGTAGGGGGAAAACGTCCTTCCGGGTGGAGGCGCCACAGGCTTAACGTCTTCCGGACAGGGGATTGGATCGTGCCGGTGGTAAGAATCATAAAAAAACTGATGTCCGTATGACCAGTACCGGTAGTAGCGTAGCTGCGCAGAAAAAACGCATTTTAAGCAAGAGTTTCTTTTTAACCGTTTACATCATGAAAACAGACAGTTATCATAAAACTTCTTTTTGATTAAATTTTAGGAGTTTTATTAATGAAAGTCGTTATTGCATTGGGCGGAAACGCGTTGCTGCGCCGCGGCGAACGCGCCGATGCCGATGTTCAGATGGCCAATGTGCGCATTGCGTCCAAATCTGTTGCCGAAATTGCAAAAGAACATAATGTCGTTTTAACGCACGGTAACGGTCCGCAGGTCGGGCTGCTGGCGTTGCAGGCCGATGCTTATAAAGATGTAACGCCGTATCCTTTTGATGTGTTGGGGGCGGAATCTCAGGGCATGATCGGTTATATGGTGGCACAGTGTGTCGGCAATGATTTGCCGGATCGCCAGGTTGTTAATATTATCACGCAGACCGAAGTCGATCCGAAAGATCCCGCTTATGCGGATCCCCGAAAATTTGTCGGCCCCGTTTATGACAAAGAAACAGCAGAAAAACTGGCTGCCGAACGCGGCTGGACAATTGCGGCCGACGGAAAATATTTCCGCCGTGTCGTTCCGTCGCCCCAACCGAAAAAGATTGTCGAAATCGAAACGATTCGTCAGCTGGTGGATTCGGGGGCTATGGTTATTGCTTCGGGCGGCGGTGGCATACCGGTCGTACGCAACGAACAGGGTAAACTGGAAGGCAGCGAAGCCGTTATTGATAAAGATATGTCTGCTTCAATTATGGCTGACGAACTTGATGCCGATGCGCTGCTGATTTTAACGGACGCGCCGTCTATTGCTTTGGACTGGGGAACGCCCGATCAAAAAGAAATCAAAGAAATTTCCCCGGAAAAATTGAAAGAATACAGTTTTGCCAAAGGATCCATGGGACCAAAGGTCGAAGCTGTCTGCCGTTTTGCCAGTACGGGAAAAGGCTTTGGCGCCGTCGGACGGCTGGAAGACGCTCTGGATATTCTGAACGGCAAAGCCGGAACGATTATCCGCAAAAATGCCGAATTTAAATTATATTAAAAAACACCGAATCAAAAGCCGGGGAATTTCCCCGGCTTTTTACTGAAAACAATTTCTTTTAGCTGAGGATATTGATCGCCTCCTGCGTCATTTCGTTAGCGGTCGTAAATGTCTGCACATTACTGGAATAAGCCCGCTGTGTAACGATCATGTTGGTAAATTCTTCTTCCAGCGTAACGTTGGAAGATTCGATTTTCCCGCCCTGGACGGTCGTTTCCGTCAACGTGTTTTGCAAATCGACAATTTCCAGATCGCCGGCATTTTCGTTATAGGCAAACATATTTCCGGAAACGGCCTCCATCATATTGGGAACCTGCACCTGCGCCAAAGCGACTTTGCAGACCGGAATGCTGGTACCGTTGCTGTACGTTGCGTTTAAAATGCCGTTTTCGTCCCATGATGTTTTGGTCAAAGAACCGAATCCTTTGCCGTCCTGCGACAGGACTTCGCCGTTTAAGGTGTTGGCATATTGCGTAAAACGTTGCATGTCCAGCGTTACCGTGCTGGCGGATCCGTCTTCCCACGTGATTTGCAACGTGCTGGTCGGAACGGGCGAAGTCAGCTTGGCATTTTCGTCAAACGTTACCAACATCGGTTCCGATCCGACGGAAGCGCCGTCAATATCAATCGTTACCAGCCAAGTGTTGGCATCGTTTTGCGGTTCCCACTTCATCATCATGTTGTGTTGCGTATACTCGTTGTCATAGATGGGAAATTTTAACAACTGCGTTTGTGTCGCTGCCGCATCAATATTGCCTTTAAATGACATTTCGGTCGTTTCATGACCGGGATAATATTCCATGGGGGAAATAATTACCGGTTCCAGTGTGTCGGAAAAAGCCTCGTTATCGTTGTTGTAGTTCCACCCCATAACATAATATCCCGAAGCATTCGTAAAATAAGACGCCGGCGAAGATTGCGTAATAACGCCGCTTTCCGTCGGCCTGTAATAAGTAACGGTTTGGGCTTTATACCCCTGCGGCGTGATCGCCGTTGCTTGGAAATCCCCGGCGCGGGAATAAAGCGTTTGATTTTGTCCTTCGACGATAAAAAAACCCTGACCGCTGATACCCAGATCGTAAATGCTGTTCGTCGTGTTTAAAACGCCGGCCACGTCAACCATGCGCCGGTCTACAACGCCGGCCGAAAACAAATGAGAATCCGTTCCGATTTCATTAAATTTTGTCATTTGCGTTTCAAAACGCGTTTCGACTTTTTTGTAGCCGACCGTATTGACGTTCGCAATGTTTGCGCTGATTTGTTCCAAAGCGTGCGATTGGGAATGCATGCCCATGGTGCTGGTGACAAAAGTCCCTAAAGCCATCGCGATACTCCTTTATCAGTTATATTTTCACGATAAAAGATGCAATATTTGTGCCAAAAAAAATGCAAAAAAAACATTCAAACGAATGATTTTAATGCAATCACAATAATTTAATGGTATAAAACAAAAGTATTTTTGTTTCGGAAGGATAAAGATGCGCCGTATTTTTATTATCAATGGCCCGAATTTGAATATGCTGGGAACCAGACAGCCGGAAATTTACGGTTCGGACACGCTGGCCGATATTGAAACGGATTGTCGGGAAAAGGCAAAGCAGCTGAATGTGGAAATCGATTTTTTCCAAAGCAATCATGAAGGTGAAATCGTTACCGCCATTCAACAGGCACGCGGGCATTTTGATGCGGTTATCATTAATCCGGCGGCTTATTCGCATACTTCCGTTGCGATTATGGACGCTTTACTGGCCTGCGATATGAAGGTGGTGGAGGTTCATTTGTCCAATATTCACCGGCGGGAAAAATTCCGCCGACATTCCTATGTTTCCATGGCGGCCGACGGTGTGATCTGCGGTTTCGGGAAACAGGGATATCTGTTGGCTCTTGAGGCCGCGGCCTCTTTTTTCAAGTAGGGAATCATTATCTATGTCAAAATCCACATATGACACAACTTTGGTTGAAGAATTGGCAAAGCTTATCAATGAACACGAGCTGGCCGAAATCGAATACGATACGGAAGGGCTGCGTTTACGCGTCACTCGTGTCCCGGCAACCGGTTTTGTGGCGACGGCTCCTGTTGCTGCGTCTGTTCCTGCCGCTGCGTCCGCACCGGCTGCGGCAGCTCCCGCGCAGCAAAACACTGAATCCGAAGCGGAAATTAAAGGCGAAGCCGTTAAATCACCGATGGTCGGTGTTGTCTATACGGCGCCGGAACCTAATGCCGCTCCGTATGTTTCCGTCGGCGATACCGTTTCCGCGGATCAGACTTTGTTCCTGGTGGAAGCCATGAAAACCTTTAATCCGGTCAAAGCCCCCAGATCCGGCAAGGTCGTCCGGATTTTGGTGACGGATCGTTCTCCGGTCGAATATGATCAGCCTTTGTTGATTTTGGAATAAGTATGTTTGAAAAGATTTTAATTGCAAACCGCGGAGAAATTGCTCTGCGCATTCACAGAGCCTGCCGCGAAATGGGCATTAAAACGGTCGCCGTTCATTCAACGGCCGACGCCGATGCGATGCACGTCCGCATGGCCGATGAAGCTGTTTGTATCGGTCCCGCCGCAGGCAAGGATTCTTACTTAAACAAAGCCGCAATTATTACGGCGGCTTTGATTTCCGGGGCGGACGCCATTCACCCGGGGTACGGCTTTTTGTCCGAAAACGCCGATTTTGCCGAAATGGTTGAAGAACACGGGCTGACCTGGATCGGACCGACGCCCGAAATGATTCGCATGATGGGCGACAAGATTACGGCCAAACGCGCCGCAATTGATTCCGGATTGCCGGTTGTTCCCGGTTCGGACGGGGCGGTCGATACGGTTGAAGACGCGCTGGAAGCGTCGGCAAAAATGGGGTATCCCGTTTTGATCAAAGCGACGGCCGGCGGCGGCGGCAAGGGCATGCGCATCGCGCGTAATGCCGAAGAACTGCCCGAAGCGTATACGCAGGCGCGCGCCGAAGCCAAGGCGTCTTTTACCAGTGACGAAGTTTATATTGAAAAGTATCTGGAAAATCCGCGCCACGTTGAAATGCAGATTTTGGCGGACAAGTACGGCAATGTCGTTCATTTAGGGGAACGCGACTGTTCCATGCAGCGTAAAAACCAAAAGGTTCTGGAAGAAACGCCGTGCCCCGCTTTGAACGCGGAACAGCGTAAAAAGATCGGTAAAATCGTTACGGACGCGATGAAAAAGCTGGGATACAGCAATGTCGGAACGATTGAATTCCTGTATGAAAACGGCGAATTTTATTTCATTGAAATGAATACGCGTTTGCAGGTGGAACACCCGATTACGGAAATGGTGACGGGTATTGATTTGGTGCGCGAACAAATTCGTGTGGCCAGCGGGGCGCATTTGAATTATACGCAGGACGACATTCATTTTGACGGCCATGCGATCGAATGCCGCATTAATGCCGAAGATCCGTTTACTTTTATTCCGTGTCCGGGAAAGATTACCCAGTGGCACGCGCCGGGCGGATTGTGGACGCGCGTTGATTCAGGCATGTATACGGGATATACGGTGCCGCCGTTTTACGACAGCATGATTGCCAAGCTGATTGTTTTCGGCAAAACGAGAAACGGCTGTCTGATGCGTTTGCACCGCGCGATTGACGAATTCGTGATCGAAGGGGTTAAAACGACGCTGCCGCTGCATGACGAAATAATTTCGACGCCTGATTTCGTGGACGGAAACTACAACATTCACTGGTTGGAAAAGTTTTTGAAAAACCACGAAGAAAAAGGAAACAAATGACGCGCGGGCAAATTTCGCCGCGTCTGCTGTTGCAGGCGTACGCGGCGGGGATTTTTCCGATGGCGGAACACAAAGACGACGCTTCTGTTTTCTGGGTGGAACCGGAAAACAGGGGCGTTTTGCCTTTGGAACGTTTTCATATTTCTCATTCTTTGCGCCGCGTGATCCGCAAAGGCGTTTTTGAGGTAACGTTTGACACGGCTTTCCGTGATGTGATGCTGGGGTGCGCGGACAGGGCGGAAACATGGATTAACGCGCAGATTTTGGACGCTTATTGCGCGTTGTTTGATTTGGGGTTTGCGCACAGCGTCGAATGTCGGCAGGAAGGACGGCTTGTCGGCGGATTATACGGTGTTTCTTTGGGCGGCGCTTTTTTTGGCGAAAGCATGTTTTCAAAAGTGACGAACGCATCAAAGGTTGCTTTGTGCGCTTTGGCGGAACGGCTGAAAAAAGGCGGATTTGTTTTGCTGGATACGCAGTTTTTGACGCCTCATCTGGCCGGTTTCGGCGGAATTGAAATCCCGCGGGCCGCGTATTTAGATCTTTTGGACCGGGCTCTTGGTATAAAAGCCAGCTTTTAATCTTTCCCCCGCGTGGTACGCTTTTCTTCGGATAAAAGGGAGAAAAGCAATGAAAAAGATTTCGGATAAACTGATCGGCGGATTAAACCGGCAGATTACGGCTGAATTTGAATCGGCTTATTTGTATTTGGCAATGGCCAGCTATCTGCAGTCGCAAAGTCTGAACGGCATGGCGCATTGGTTCAGAATTCAGGCCGATGAAGAAAAAAAACACGCGTTAAAAATCCATGATTTTATGGTTGAACGCAATATTACGCCGGAATTGGGCGAAATCAAAGCGCCGTCAAAACAATGGCAGGGCGTTATGTCTTTGTTTGACGAAGCGTATCAGCATGAATGCCGGGTCAGCGACATGATTTATGATTTGGTGGCGCAGGGCATGGAAGACAAAGATTTTGCTTCTTTGTCTTTTTTGCAGTGGTTTGTTGACGAACAGGTTCAGGAAGAATGTCAGTCGTTGGAATTGCTGGAAAAAGTCCGTTTGATCGACGATGTGACCGCAGGATTGATGATGCTGGATCAGCAGATGGGAATCCGGCAGGAGTAATTTTAAACGCTTTTAAAAAAGGGCGCTTGGACGGCGCCCTCTTTTTTTATAAAAAATTGTTCGGGCGGTGCTGTTTTTTATAGGCGTTTTTTGTAAAAAGTTTTATGATCCCCAGCGTAATTTTCCTGATAAAACTGAGAGGACTGAAATGACAAACCCGGCCGCCTTTTTTCAACGTAATGCCGCGGGCGATCCCTGCGCTTTGGGCCTGTATGATCCGAAAAACGATCATGACAGCTGTGGAATAGGATTTATTGTTAATCTGGACGCAAAACCGGCGCACGCTCTGGTAGAAAAAGGCGTTAAGATCTTGGGAAATCTGGAACATCGCTGCGCGATCGGGGCTGACCGAAAAACCAGCGACGGCGCCGGGTTGATGCTGCAGCTGCCGGACGCTTTTTTCAGAAAGACGCTGCCGTTCAGTCTGCCGCGCGCCGGCGAATACGCCGCCGGGCAGTTGTTTTTGCCCCGGAATAAAGAAGACGCGGAACTTTGCCTGAAAATTTTCCGGGAAACGGCCGAAAAAGAAGGTTGCCGCTTTCTGGGGGAAAGAAATGTGGAAACGGACGATTCCAGATTGGGCGAACTGGCCGCCAAAAGCGTACCCGTTTTTAAACAGGTCTTTGTCGCTTCACACGGAACAAACGAAACGGAGTTTGTCCGCAAGCTGTATGTGATCCGCCGCATGGTTGAAAATACGGTCCGGTCTTTTAAAGACAGGGATTTGTCTCAGTTCTATATCTGCAGCCTGTCGCCGCGCACAATCGTTTACAAAGGGCTGGTCGCGGGATCGCAGCTGTCCGCTTTTTACAGGGATTTGCAGGATCCCGATTTCGCCGTCGCGTTCTGTATCGCCCATTCGCGCTACAGCACGAACACTTTGCCGACATGGCGTATGGCGCAGCCGTTCCGCTATGTTGCGCATAACGGGGAAATCAACACTTTGCGCGGCAACGTTAATCATATCCGGTCCGTGGAACCGGCTCTGGCGTGCGATGCGTTCGGGGCGGATATTGAAAAAATCAAGCCTGTTGTTGACGAAACCGGTTCGGATACGATGGTTTTTGATAATGTTCTGGAACTGCTTGTTTCCGCCGGACGGTCTGTTCCGCATGCGATGATGATGATGATTCCCGAAGCGTTCGGCGATAAGTTCGTTATGAGTGAAGACAAACGCGCTTTTTACGAATATCATGCCGCGATGATGGAACCGTGGGACGGACCGGCGGCTATGGTGTTTACGGACGGCAAAACGTATATCGGCGGTTTGCTGGACAGAAACGGGCTGCGTCCTTGCCGTTATACGATTACCAAAGACGGCTGCGTGATTATGGCGTCTGAAACGGGCGTCGTCGACGTCGCGCCGGAAAACGTCCGCCAGCAGGGAAAATTGACGCCGGGCAAGATGTTTTTGGTTGATCTGCGCCAGCACCGCGTTGTTTCCGACAGTGAAATCAAGGGCAAAATTTCGCGTCAGAGTCCTTACCGCCACTGGGTGCGCGACAACAGAATGCAGCTGCATAATCTGTATGCGCCGCAGCAGGACAATATTGTCGATTCGGCGGAACTGTCCGAAATTCAGAACATGTTCGGCTATACGGACGAAGAATTGAAGCTGATTATCAATCCGATGGCGTCGAATGCGCAGGAACCGGTCGGCTCTATGGGATTTGACGCGCCGCTGGCCGTTTTGTCAAAGCGCCCGCAGCTGTTGTTTAATTACTTTAAACAGCAGTTTGCCCAGGTGACTAATCCGCCGATTGATCCGCTGCGTGAAGAATTGGTTATGTCTTTGATGAGTTTTCTGGGACGCGAACGTAATCTGCTGACGGAAACGGCGGAACATTTCCGGCGTTTGAAACTCAGTTCTCCGCTGTTGGACAAGGCGGCTTTGGCGCATTTGGAAAAAATAGCCAATAATGACGTTAAATCCGTTCGCCTGTCTGCCGTATTTCCCGCGGCGCAGGGCGGCAAAGGACTGAAAGCGGCTTTGGATCGTTTGTCGGACGAAGCCGAAAAGGCAATCGCGGACGGGGCGGATATTTTGATTTTAAGTGATCTGGGATTTGACCGGGACAATGCGCCGATACCGTCTTTGCTGGCGGTTTCCGGGCTGCATCACGCTTTGATCCGCAAAGGGCTGCGGTATAAAGTGGGGATCGTGATTGAAACGGGCGAAGCGCGCGAAGTGATTCATTTCGCTTTGCTGATCGCGTTCGGCGCCAACGCGGTTTGTCCGTCCGCGGCTTTGCAGACAGTTCGGGCCATGGCGGAAAACAATATGCTGGAAAAATCCAAAACGCCCGAAGAAGCGGTCAATGCTTATATGACGGCATTGAAAAAAGGGCTGTTGAAATGTTTCAGCCGCGTCGGTATTTCAACGGTGCGCAGTTTTTGGGGATCGCAGGTGTTTGAAGCCGTCGGGCTGGGCTTTGATGTGATTGACGCTTACTTTACGGGGACGGCGTCGGCTGTCGGCGGAATCGGGCTGGACGAAATCGCCGCGGAAAGCGCCGCGCGTCATGCCAAAGCGTTCGGGACGGATCAGACTTTGGACGTTGGCGGGTATTACCGTTTGCAAAAAGGCGGCGAAGAACATTTATGGACGCCGCAGGCCGCAATGAAGCTGCGCAAAGCCGTGCGCGAAAACAATTACGACCTGTATAAAGAATACAGCGCCTTAATTGATAACCGCGATCCGCTGACTTTACGGCATCTGCTGCGCTTCAAACCGGGAAAGGCCATTCCTTTGGATCAGGTTGAACCGGTTGAAAACATCATGAAGCGTTTTGTTTCCGCCGCGATGTCGATGGGATCGATCAACCGCGAAACCCATGAAACGATTGCGATCGCGATGAACCGGATCGGCGGGCGCAGCAATTCCGGGGAAGGCGGCGAAGACCCGTACCGTTATCGCAGCCGTCCGGACGGAGATAATTTATGTTCCAAAATCAAGCAGATAGCGTCGGGCCGTTTCGGCGTGACCACGGAATATCTGGTGAATGCCGAAGAATTGCAGATCAAGTTGGCGCAGGGGGCAAAACCGGGCGAAGGCGGTCAGCTGCCCGCGCATAAAGTGACCGAAGAAATTGCCAGAATCCGCCATACGGTCAGCGGCGTGTCTTTGATTTCTCCGCCGCCTCATCACGACATTTATTCGATTGAAGATCTGGCGCAGCTGATTTACGACCTGAAAACGGTTAATCCGACAGCCAAAGTTTCATGCAAGCTGGTAGCTAAAGCCGGCGTCGGCACGATTGCGGCCGGTGTTTCCAAAGCTAAGGCCGACGTGGTGATTATTGCCGGTTATGACGGCGGGACGGGCGCTTCGCCGATGACGGCGATCAGACACGCAGGGCTGCCGTGGGAATTGGGGCTGGCGGAAACGCAGCAGGCGTTGATTGCCAACGGGCTGCGCGACCGGATTGTCGTGCAGACGGACGGCCAGCTGAAAACGGGGCGCGACTTGGCCGTCGCGGCTTTGCTGGGAGCGGAAGAATACGGCTTCGGAACGGCTTTGCTGATTGTTCTGGGCTGCTGCATGGATCGTAAATGTCATCTGGACACTTGTCCGATGGGGCTGGCGACGCAAAATCCCGAACTGCGCGCCAGATTTGAAGGAAAACCCGAACATATTATTAATTTTTTACGTTTTATTGCCCAGGAACTGCGCGAATATATGGCTCTGCTGGGCTTTAAAACGGTTGATGAAATGGTCGGCCGCGTCGAAAGGTTGGAATTTAATCCCGAAATCAAAGCGGAAAAAATATCAAAGCTTGATTTTTCAAAATTATTGGCGCCTTTGCCGGCAGACGCCGTCCGCCGCTGCGTCGTCCGACAGGAAAAAGAAAAAACGCATTTCGACGAAGCGTTGCTGCCCATGATCGAAAACACGCTGAAAACCGGATTGAAAACAACTTTGTCTTCGGCCGTGCGCAACACGGACAGAACGGTCGGCGCCGGACTGTCGGGTGAAATCGTCAGGCGTTTCGGCGCGCAGGGGCTGCCCGAAGATTCGATTACGCTGGAGTTGACGGGATCCGCTGGGCAGAGTCTGGGGGCTTTTCTGGCGCCGGGAGTGACGATCCGCATTAACGGTGACGCCAACGATTATGTCGGCAAAGGGTTGTCCGGCGGGCGCATTATTATCCGCCACCCGCCCGGAGTCGATTACCGGCCGCAGGAAAACGTCATTATCGGCAATGTCGCTTTGTATGGCGCGACGGGTGGTGAAGCTTATTTCTGCGGCGTGGCCGGAGAACGTTTCGCCGTCAGAAACAGCGGCGCGACGGCTGTCGTCGAAGGGGTCGGCGATCATTGCTGCGAATATATGACGGGCGGAACGGTCGTTATTCTGGGAACGGCGGGATATAACTTCGCTGCAGGCATGAGCGGCGGAATCGCCTATGTTTACGACGAAACGGAAATCTTTCAGACCCGGTGCAATCTGGACAGCGTCGATCTGGAAAACGTCTGGTCAAAAGACGACAAAGAAGTCCTGCATGCTTTGCTGGAAAAGCATTATTTGTATACGGGATCGGCACATGCCAAAGAAATACTGGACAACTGGGAAAACCGTTTTCCTTTGTTCGTCAAAGTCGTCCCGATTGAATACCGTAAAGTTCTGGATCGTATGAAACGTTCGGAAGGCCCCAATGCCGAAGCGATTTCGGCTACCGAAGAAGTTTATGTTTAAAAGACTGTTGACTTCTGAAACGTTTAGGTCAAAAGTCTGAAAAAACAAAAGGAGACGACTATGGATATTTTTGAAGCAGGAATGCTGATTTGTTTCGGGGCCAGCTGGCCGGCAGCCGTATTAAAAACGTACCGGACAAAAAATGTCGGCGGTAAAAGCCTGTTGTTTTTGTCCCTGATTTTGATCGGTTACATCTGCGGAATGATCAATAAAATTACAAATTTTGGCTATAACTATGTGTTTTGGCTGTATGTTTTGAATTTCATGCTGGTCTTTTGCGATTTCGTTTTGTATTTCAAATACAGGAAAAGAGTCCCGGACGAAAAAAACAATGCCGCTTAAAAAAACAGCCTCTTAAAAGAGGCTGTTTTTTTGATGAAAAATCAAGCGCGGCGGATAATAAAGTTTTCAAACAAACCTTTTAATTCCGCCAGCAAGGGCTTGTCTGTAAAAAAGGCCGTGATTTCGGAAGCCGCCGGAGGATTTTTTTCCGACGGGTGAAGGCGGTATTCTTGCAGAGCATACGTTTTAATTCCTTTTCTCGCCAGAATATGTGCCAGCCGGCGCAGTTCGTCAGATGAAATCACCCGCGGATCCAGAGTAGTGCGCGCTTCCAGTTCGATATTCGCTTCAACCAGCATATCCAAACACTGTTCAACCGTTGATGCATGAGAGTGCGGTATGCGTTCTTCATACGCTTCAAAAACAGTCTTGACGTCAAAGCCTACCCAGTCCAGCAACGGCAAAACACGCCGCAGCCCGGCAACATTAACGCCGGACGTATGCATACCGACCGCGAATCCCATTTCTTTGACGGTTTTCATCGATTCGTATAAATCAGGCTGCGCCAACGGTTCGCCGCCGGAAAAAACAATGCCGTCCAGCAGCTTTTTTCTGGAATCCAGAAATTCAATAAAGGTTTCCCACGAAATAAAGGGCTTTCCTTTAAAATCCTGCAGTTCCGGGTTATGGCAGTACGGGCAGCGCAACGGGCAACCCAGGCAAAATAAAACGGCGGCGAGCCTTCCCGGAAAATCAACCGTTGTAAAAGGTTCCACGCCGCCGATAATTACAGGCATGAATAAATTATTCCGCCGCTACGTTCATAAACTTTTCAGTGGCTTTCTTTTCAGAAAAGCAGACTCGTTCGGCATATTCGCTTTTTTTGCCGATGTTAAATTCTGACACCGGACGAAAATATCCCATGACCCGCGTCCAAACTTCGCAGGGCTGGCGTTCTTCGTTAGAAAGCTGAATATCATTTTCTTTTGTCATGTTCTCTACTCGCTGTTGTTAATATTAAAGATAGTCGTTTTTGAGTGCTTATGCAAGCCTGTAAAGGTTAACAGGCACAGGCTTGCTGGCGTTTTATAGCGATAAGTTCTTCATCGCATAACGGGCAATATTTATGTTCGCCCGATATATATCCGTGCTTGGGACAAATAGAGAAAGTAGGTGTCACCGTTACATATGGTATCCTGTAATTCTCTAAAATTCTCTTAAGAAGAGTCCGGCATGTTTTGGAATCTGAAATTCTTTCGCCCATGTACAAATGCATGACCGTGCCGCCCGTGTACTTCGACTGCAAAGATTCCTGCAGATTCAAAGCCGTAAACGGATCGTCCGTAAACCCGACGGGCAGCTGTGAAGAATTCGTATAATAAGGGGCTTCTTTCGTGCCGGCCTGAATAATGTCGGGATAACGTTTCTGGTCTTCTTTGGCCAGACGGTATGTCGTTCCTTCGGCCGGGGTGGCTTCCAAATTGTACATGCTGCCCGTTTCCTGCTGGAATACAACCATTTTGCTGCGAATATATTCCAAAAAGCGGTTGGCAAAAGCCTGTCCGAACGAATCGGTAATGTCATGTTCGTCATTTGTGAAGTTACGAATCATTTCATTGATACCGTTTACGCCGATCGTTGAAAAATGATTGCGCAGCGTTCCCAAATACCGTTTCGTAAACGGGAACAGGCCGGCGTCAATATGGCGCTGAATGACTTTGCGTTTGATTTCCAGCGTTGAACGTGCCAGATCCATCAACTCGTCCAACCGGGCCATTAAACCGGATTCGTTTCCTTTGTACAGATATCCCAGTCGGGCACAGTTTAAGGTAACGACTCCGATTGATCCGGTCTGTTCGGCCGAACCGAACAATCCGTTGCCGCGTGCCAGCAATTCCCGCAAATCCAATTGCAGACGACAGCACATCGAACGCACCTGGCCGGGCTTCAGGCTGGAATTGATGAAATTCTGGAAATAGGGCAGACCGTATTTCGCCGTCATTTCAAACAATAAATCCGCATTTTCGCTTTCCCACGGAAAATCGGGTGTGATGTTGTATGTCGGAATCGGGAATGTAAACAGGCGTCCTTTGGCATCGCCGGCCGTCATGACTTCGATATAGGCACGGTTGATCATATCCATTTCTTTTTGCAGATCGCCGTAGGTGAAGTCCATTTCTTCGCCCCCGATGACCGGCGTCTGTTCGCGCAGATCTTCCGGACAGACCCAGTCGAACGTCAGATTCGTAAAGGGAGTCTGCGTTCCCCAGCGTGACGGGACGTTCAGGTTGTAAATGAATTCCTGAAAATGCTGTTTGACTTCTTCGTATTTCAGATTGTCTTTGCGGACAAAGGGCGCCAGATACGTATCAACCGAAGAAAATGCCTGCGCGCCGGCCCATTCGTTTTGCAGCGTGCCCAAAAAGTTGACCATCTGTCCCAAAGCGGATCCCAGATGTTTGGGAATACCGGATTCGACTTTGCCCGGAACGCCGTTCAATCCTTCCTGCAGCAAAGCGCGCAAAGACCACCCGGCGCAATAGCCGGACAGCATGTCCAGATCGTGAATGTGAAAATCGCCGTTGCGGTGCGCTTCGCCGGCCGCCTGCGGGTAAACGTGGGACAGCCAGTAATTGGCAATGATCTTGCCCGATACGTTTAAAATCAGACCGCCCAAAGAATATCCCTGATTGGCGTTCGCGTTAACGCGCCAGTCCGCGCGTTCCAGATATTCGTTGACCGAAGACGCGACGTCAACCAGCGTTTTTTTGTCCTGACGGGATTTGCTGCGGCTTTCGCGGTAAACGATATAAGCGCGCGCCGTCTTGTAATAGTTCGCGGAAATCAGCACCTGTTCGACAACGTCCTGAATTTGTTCAATCGTCGGTAAAACGCCTTTGGAAAAACGATGGCGCAGGACTTTGGTCACCTGATTGGTCAGTAAAGCGGATTCATCGGCATCATATTCACCGGTTGCTTCGCCGGCGCGGCGAATGGCCGACATGATTTTTTCGGAATTAAAAATAACCTGCGTTCCGTCCCGTTTGACAATACGGGATAATTCGGTACTGGCGTCTTCCGTGTCATTAGTGACGATCTGTAATTTCGGTGTCTGATCCGACATAAAAATCTCCGTTTCAAATGGTTTTTAGCGTACTTTCCAAGTCGTTTTCGCCGTATTTCAGGCTCTTCGTCTTGATTCGGAAGGACACAACAGGTTGTGTATTCCGCCCCCTCTTTGCGACAATATATGGTTATTTTCAGGATTGGCAACAGAAAAAAAATATTTTTTCGATTGACAGAAAAAAGGCAGGATTCCCGCCGATTTTTCAAAAAGGAATTCGTGAAAACATTAACGTTATTTTAACCAATTCCTTTTTTTAAAAAATCGTCAAATTCGGCAGTGGTGTCAATTTGTATTTGAAAAAAAATGACAACCCTTTGATTTTTCCTGTTTTCTTTTTTATCACGCGATCAGAGATAAAAAAGATCGTCTTTCGGACGATCTTTTTTGCGAATCTGCAGCGGATCAGGAGTCGACGGGCAGATCAGATGTTTTTGCCCAGGATATAGGCTTGGTGCGGATAGTTTGTATGATTGACTGCTCCCGGCGGCCAGACACCCGATGCGATGATTTGGCCGGCGTCCGTCCAGCCCAGATAATTCAGCAAAGTGTTGTAATGGGCTTTGATCGGTTCGGCCTGTTTGGGATCCGTATTGGCATAAGTCATCAGCAAAACAGCTTTTTTAGGGACATGGATCTGTCCGTTAATGGCATAAAAGCGGTCAATGACGGCCTTTAATTGTGCCGATATTCCGAAATAGTACATCGGTGTGGCAAAGACGACGGCATCGGCGTCGATAATGTTTTTTCGCACAAAACCGAAATCGTCATTGAATATACAGGGACCGTTCATATTGCAGTGATTACAGCCGGTGCAGGGATTGACTTTTTTAAAGGCAGCGTCAAACCGGACGACCGTATGTCCGGATTCAACGGCACCTTTGATAAACGAATCCGCTAAGATCGAGGAGTTTCCGCCTTTGCGCGGACTGCCCGTAAGCACCAGAATCTTCATCGGTACGGCGCTTTTTTCCGCAGGCGCGGACGCTCGTGCTGTTTTTAACCGGCTCGCCGCCATGACCAGCGTTCCCGCCGCCAATGTCTTTTTTAAAAAATCACGTCGTTTCATGGTCGAATCCTTTACAGCTTGGCATATTCCTCATCGGAAACGGGTTCCAACCATTCGTTACCGGTTCCTTCTCCGGGAATTTCAAGAGCCAGATGTGAAAACCAGCTGTTAGCTTTTGCGCCGTGCCAGTGTTTGACGTTGGCGGGAATCGTGATGACCATGCCCGGTTTTAAAGAAACGGCGGGTTTTCCGGCTTCCTGATACCAGCCTTCGCCGGCCGTGCAGATCAGAATTTGACCGCCGCCGGAGCGTGCGCGGTGAACGTGCCAGTTGTTGCGCGTGCCGGGTTCAAAAGTGACGTTGGATATATGCAGCGCGGTTTCCTGCGGATTCGTCAGCGGATTTAAATACGAATTGCCGATAAAATATTGCGCATAGGCGGTATTGGGAGCACCTTTGCCGAAAACGTTTTGTTTTTCAAAATCGGATTCGTCACGTTCGGAGGCGATCTTAAGTATTTCCTCTGCCTGCGAATCGGTTAAACCGTTGTGCTTGCCGATGGCGATATGGCTTTTTAATTGCGGTGCGGCATGAGGCAATTGTGCCAGCATGGCGATCGTGGCGATTTCGCGCGTTTTCCAACTGATGTTGTCACGGGCAAAAATGTCGCCGAACAAGTGGGCTTTTAAGTATTCGTCAATTGCCGGCGCAAATTCAAACAACGGGCCTTTGACTTCGCGTCCGGTCAGCACCGTCTGGTTTTTTGCGCCGAAATCAATGCTTTTTCCGGCGGGCGGCGGAGAGGGCTCTTTTCCGGTTTCATCTTTGTTACCGCGTTCGTCAACCAGTGTGCGCAGCGTATCCAGCGCATTCAGCGATGCGGGAAAACCGACATAAGCGTACAATTGTACCAGAATTTCTTTAAAGGTGTTTACGGGGATTCCCGCATCCAATCCCCGGGTCAAAGCGGTTTTCAAAGCAGCGTAATTCCCGCGCGCCGCGGCGGCAGATACGGCGGCGATCAGTTGTTCCTGTGATGTCAAAGCGGTATTCATGACGACCTCCTGTGCCGAACAAGGCGTTAAAAACAAAATCGACAGGGCGATTGATAAAAAAGTTTTTTTCATTGTTCCGTCCTTTGTGAATAAAACATATCAATGAAAAAAGTCTGCAACTTAAACTTAACTTTAAGTCAAGAGAAAAAATATAAAAAAAACAGCCTCCGTCCGGAGGCTGTCCTGAATCGAAATAATTATTTTACCTGATTTGCGGCGATCAATTTGGCATAAAGCTCTTTTGTCTGCAGGGCAATGCTTTGCCAGCTGAAATGTTTTTCAACGCGTCTGCGTCCGGCTTGTCCCATTTTTTTGGCCAAAGCCGGGTCGCGGATCAGATTATTGATTTTTTCGGCCAGACCGGCGGCAAAGGCATCGGCGTCTTTCGGATCGTGCGGCGGTTCATCAGACAGGCCGGGATCAACCAAGAAACCGGTTTCGCCGTCAACAACGACTTCTTTAATGCCGCCGACCGCGCTGGCAACAACGGGCGTGCCGCAGGCCATGGCTTCCAGATTGATAATGCCGAACGGTTCGTAAATCGACGGGCAGCAGAAAACGGTCGCCTGAGAATAAAGGGCAATCGCTTCTTCACGCGAAACCATTTCCGGAATCCAGACGACTCCCGAACGAATCTGTTTCAATGCGTTGACCATGCCTTCCAGTTCGGCCTGCATTTCCGGCGTGTCCGCGTCGCCGGCGCACAAAACCAGCTGCGCGTCGGGATCCAATTTTGCCGCGGCTTTTAACAAATACAAAAGCCCTTTTTGCCGGGTCATGCGGCCGACAAACAGAACGTAAGGTTTGTCCGTACGAATGCCGAATTTCTGTAAAACGGCCGTATTTTCGACTTCTTTGTATTGATTGACGTCAATGCCGTTATAAATAATGGATACCCTGTCCGGATCAATTTTCGGGAACAAACGCAGGACGTCTTCTTTGGTGCTGGTGGATACGGCGATTATGGCATCGGCCATTTCCAGGGCCGTTTTTTCCACCCAGCTGGAAACATCATAACCGCGTCCCAGCTGTTCGCGTTTCCACGGACGCAACGGTTCCAAAGAATGAACCGTAACGACCAGAGGAATACCGTACAGCATTTTGGCCAGAATGCCGGCAAAATGCGCATACCACGTATGGCAATGAGCCACGTCTGCCGTCATGTTTTCGCCGGCAAAAACCAGACCTTCGTAAAATGCTTTTAACGGAGAGGCAAGTTCTTTGGGGCAGTTTTTAAACAAAGACGCGTCCGGCGTCGTTCCGTTAACGCTCAGATTGCCTTCCTGTACTTTCTGGTCATGAAAGCTGCGGACTTCGACTTCCATCAGTTTTGCCAGTTCTTTGGATAAATATTCAACGTGAACACCTGCGCCGCCGTAAATATAAGGGGGGTATTCGTTCGTGATAAACATAACTTTCATAATTATTCTTTAACCTCCGAAAAAAGTAATCTTTTTCTAGCATTACCTTTTAAAAAGCGTTCGTCAATCTTTTATCGCTGAAAGCCGCCTTTAAAAAAAAAGATTAAAGGCTGGATTTTTGGACAGATTTTTTATACAAATAATCTCGGTTGATTTCTTTTTTGCAAACAAAGGATTCAGTATGCTGAACAGTATTTATGAACAAAATTTTCTGCAAAAAATGCCCGACGGCACCGTAAAACAGGTCAATCCGTTTACCGGAACGCAGGTATGGACCGTTCCCGGACGCGGTAAACGCCCGACGGTAAACAAACAGGAAGAAAGCGCTAAACCCGTTAATTTTTCAGATGTCGAAGATTTTTGT
Source organism: uncultured Alphaproteobacteria bacterium (assembly GCA_944393745.1). Taxonomy (GTDB): domain Bacteria; phylum Pseudomonadota; class Alphaproteobacteria; order CAAGCB01; family CAG-977; genus UBA11549. The sequence continues at coordinate 18,229 of CALYBD010000027.1, forward strand.
TCTTTCTGCCCGTCCAATTACTTAAAGACTCCGCCGGAAAAATCGCGTTTGGTCAAAAATGCGGACGGCACGTTCAGTGTTTTGGAAAATTTAAAGGTCTCTCAGCTGTTTGAAACAACGGCCGAATTTCGCAGAATTCCGAATTTGTTTGAGATCATTTCTTATGAATATTGGGAAAAGAACTATGCTTACGTGATTTCGGACAAGGCCAACGCACACCGCGAAGCTTATATCGCCGAACCCGAAGGACGCGAACATGTTTTGGACATCGTTCAGGCCAAATTGAAAATGAGCGGCCTGTCACGGGAAGAAATCGACAGCATTTCGTCCGGACGTAAATTGAAAATGGCCAACAGCTTTTTTGCCGGCGGACACGAACTGATCATCGGTAAACGCCATTTTATCGAAGGGGCCAAATCCGAAAACGCCAAAGCTTCCTCGGGCAGTTTAACGCCGGAATTGCATTATCAGTACATTAATTTCACAATTGCCGCACTGAAGGATATTTATCTGAATAACCGATATGTCCGTTATGTGACGGTTTTCCAAAACTGGCTGAATCAGGCCGGTGCGTCTTTTGACCATTTGCATAAACAATTGGTCGCCATTGACGGTATCAGCGCTTCGAACGAAGCCGAATTTAAAATGTCTCGTGAAAATCCGAATGTTTATAACGATTTCGCCGTGAACTACGCCGGTTATCAAAATCTGATTTTTGCGGAAAATGATTATGCCGTTGCTTTTGCCGATTTCGGTCATCGTTATCCGACACTGGCGATTTATTCCAAAGCCGAAAAGAATCAGCCCTGGAATCAGACGCCCGAACAGATCAAAGGCATGTCCGATCTGGTGCATGCCTGCCATGCCGCGATGGGCAGCGAAATTCCGTGTAACGAAGAATGGTACTATCGTCCGCCGGCCGTTGACGTTGCCGTTCCGTGGCATATTTTGATTAAGTGGCGTATCAGTAATCCGGCAGGATTCGAAGCCGTCACAAAGATTTTTGTCAATACGGTTGATCCCTGGACACTGCGTGACCGGATTGTCAATCGGTTGTTCGAATTGCGCAAAGAAGGGAAATTGGCCAAAGGAATAAAAATCGCGGCGGAATGTGACTGCATACCGAATTGTTTGATGTATAATCCGACGTTGCAGCCTACCGCGGTTCATCCGTATGCCATGCGCGGCCGCGGCACAACAATGGATATGTAACAAATAAAGAATAACAAAAAAGCCCCCAATTGGGGGTTTTTTCGTTATCTGTACAGTAAGTATTTTCAACCGGCGAAGAGTTTAAAACTCTTCGTCGGCATCTTCTTGGGTTGTCTTTGTGATATATGAAAAAGCTTTGTGCGCAATATTTTCGTTGACCTGCAGGTTAAGGTAATCGGCAAAGTCGGACAAAATCGCATCGGATTTTTCTCCGGCACTTTGTTCCTGCATTAAACGGCGCAGTTCATCAACGCCGATCCGGTCTTTGGCAGGATCGGCCGGCTGTGTTTTTATGGTTTTGATGACCAGATATTCCGACGGTGACGGAATACTGATCACTTCTTTCAGCGGTTTATTGAAGATCTGATACATTGCCGATACGGGCAACTGATTGCCGCGACGCGTTAATCCGCTGAGCCGTTTGTATTTTGCGCTGGTTTTCTGCGCAATCGTTTTCGGAGAAACGCCTTTATTTAAGTCGCGTTCAACGGTTTGCATGATTTGGCGCGCTTTTTCGTTTTGTTTTTCGGTCGTCCAGGCGGCTTTGATTTCTTTTTGCGCTTTTTCGATCGGTTTTAATGCCGGATCTTTAACATCGTCTACCCGCAGAACAAAGAAGCCCGAACCTTCTTCCGTCATCGGCGTTTCCCGTCCCGGATCGCTGGAAAAGGCCGTTGCCAGAACTGTTTCGGAAATATCTGCTTTTTTGCCGTTTTCGTTTGTGCCGGTCGGATCAACCAAAGTATATTTTCTGACGGGATATCCTGTCGAAGCGGCCACTTCTTCAATCGTTTCGCCGGCGCCGAATCTGTCGTCCAGAGCCACGGCCGTTTCGGTCAACGTATCATAAGCCGTTGAGGAAATCAGTTTTTGTTCGATTTCGTCGCGGACGTCTTTGAATTGTTTTTCCACTTTCGGCGTGATTTTGTTAACGCGCAGGATCTGCCAGCCGAAGACCGTTTGAACCGGGGCGATAACTTCTCCTTTTTGTGCGGCAAAGACAACGTCTGCCCAGTCACCGGTTGCCGTAGACGGCGTTAAATCGCCCAGTTTTGTCTGTTCTTCGGTCTGATTGGCATATTTTTTCGCAACGGCCATAAAATCCTGCCCTTTTTGCAAAGCGGCATAGGCTTCGTCTGCTTCTTCTTTCGTCGAAAACAGCATTTGATCGACATCGCGAATTTCTTCAATGGCATAGGAGTCTTTGTTTTCGTTATAGACTTCCAAAAGTTCTTCTTCGGAAATTTTTATTTTTTTTGATACATCGTCCAACGTTAAATACATTACGGTAAACGTTCTGTATTCCGGTGCAATCAAATCATCGGAAAGTTCTTTGTATATTCTTTCCTGTTCCGATTTGCTCGGGACGCCTTTGATTTTCAGATTCGCCGGCGTTATCGTAAAGACATCTGCCGTGCGCTTTTCGTTTTGCAAACGGTAAAGCATATCAACCAACCCGGAAGGAACAAGCGTGGCTTTTTCGGCCGCATTTGTCAGCTGGCGGGCGCGTATGTCCAGGAATGCATCGTCAATAAATCGTTTTTCGCTGATGCCCATATCGCTTAAGTATTGTTTGTAGGCCGCCAGGCTGAAAACACCGTCATAATCGGTAAACATCGGCATCTGACTGATTGTTTTGCGTACGGTTTCGTCGGATACGGCCAGGTTCAGGTCGTCTGTCGCGGCCTGCATCACCAAACGCGATACCATCTGATTAAACATCGAAATCAGCATGCCTGATTGAACGGCGTCCCGGACGGTGAACGGTTTTTGCATCATATGACTTAAAGAACGAACTTCGTGATTAACCTCGTCAACGAACTGGGCAACGGTGATTTTTTTCCCCGAAACTTTAGCCACGGCTTTGCCTTCGTCCGGGATTTTTTCCAGAAAGTGACCCGATCCGAAAAAAGAAACAAAACTAACGGCCGTCAGAATTAAAATTCCTTTCATCAGCCAGCTGTTTTTTTGATCGCGAAAAAATTTAAGCATTTTTGAAATCCTGAAAATTATGACTGGCAGAATAATAAATATCAGAAGTAATTCTGGCAACAGACTTTTTTAAAATGATCCGCATAAACATAAAATAAATGTTTTTTTCGGTGCGTCATTGTGTTAAACCTGTTGGAAATTTTGTAAAACGGATTTTGTTGTTGAAGGAGAATAAATGATGTCAAGACGCCCCTTGATAGCCGGAAACTGGAAAATGAACTGCTTAAAGTCAGACGGAACGGCTCTGGCGGCCGGCATTGCGGAAAAGTATGCGGCGGCCGTGAATCCGAAATGTGACGTTTTGGTCTGTCCGCCGGCAATCTGGATTCTGCCGGTTGTTGATGCCGTCAAAGGACGCATTGCCGTCGGGGCCGAAGATGCTCATGCCGCCGAATCGGGGGCGCATACCGGCGATATCAGTGTGCCGATGATCAAAGATGCCGGCGCTTCGTTCGTCATTGTCGGGCATTCCGAACGGCGGACGGATCATCATGAAACCGATGCCGAAGTCAAAGCAAAGGCCGAAGCGGTTATTTCTCATGGCCTGACGGCAATTATCTGTATTGGCGAAACGGAAGCCGAACGCGATGCCGGAAAAACAATAGAAGTCTGCCGGACACAGATTCAGGGCTCCGTTCCCGATAAGGCGACGGCCGAAAACGTTGTGATTGCGTATGAACCGGTCTGGGCGATCGGGACGGGACGCACGCCGACAACGCAGGACGTTGCCGATGTTCATGCCGCCGTTCGTGCCGAAATAGCGGCAAAGCTCGGGAAAGAAACGGCGGACGGCATGCGTATTTTGTACGGCGGATCCGTCAAGCCCTCCAATGCCGCCGAATTAATGGCTTTGGCAGATGTCGATGGCGCTTTGGTCGGCGGTGCCAGCTTGAAAGTCGCCGATTTTTGGGCCATTATCGAAACTTGTTTGTAATTCCCTGCTGAAAGAGAAGTTAAGTATGCATACGTTTATTTTGGTTGTTCATGTGATTTTGGCGATCTGCCTGGTCTGCGTGATTTTGATGCAGCGTTCCGAAGGCGGCGCGTTGGGCGGCCTGGGCGGTGGCGGTATGGGCAGTTTTATGACGGGGCGTTCCGTCGGAAATATGCTGACCCGTATGACGGCCATTCTGGCAACCTGTTTTATGATCACCAGCCTGACGTTGGCGATTATGAGTAAAAGCGAAGCGGCAAAAGCACAAAAATCCTTTATGGAAAATACACCGGCCGTTTCAAAAACAGAACCTGCGACATCGCAGGTACCGATTGTTCCCGTTTCGTCAAAATAATTAAAAAGGCAGAAAGGCCAACGCTTTTCTGCCTTTATTTGTTCAAAGGAGGATATAAATGCAAAATCGTCGTGTGTCGGTCGGAAACATTACTTTTTCAAATGATCTGCCTTTTGTTTTGATCGGCGGCCCCTGTCAGCTGGAAAGTATGGATCACACCATTGATCTGGCCGGAAAAATCGTTGAGATTACAAAAAAACTGAATATTCCTTATGTCTTTAAAGCTTCTTTTGACAAAGCCAACCGGACTTCGATTTCCGGTGCGCGCGGTGTCGGTCTGGAAAAGGCCATTGACATATTTAAAGAAGTCAAAAAACAGTTTTCCTGCCCGGTAATTACGGACGTTCATGAACCCGGCCAATGTGCTTTGGTGGCGCAAGTCGTTGATATGTTGCAAATTCCGGCATTTTTGTGCCGTCAGACCGATCTGGTCGTCGCCGCAGCCAAAACGGGCAAGCCGCTGAATATTAAAAAAGGACAGTTTTTAGCTCCTTGGGACATGAAAAATGTTGTAACGAAAGCCGATCAAAGCGGCAATACGAACGTTTTGGTCACGGAACGCGGTGTTTCTTTCGGCTATAATACGCTGGTTGTTGATATGCGTTCTTTGCCGATTATGGCCCAACAGACAGGTTGCCCCGTTGTCATAGATGCGACACACTCTGTGCAGCAGCCGGGCGGGCAGGGGACGTCCACGGGCGGACAGCGTGAATTTGCTCCGGTTCTGGCGCGGGCTGCCGTTGCCGTCGGCGTTGCCGGTGTTTTCATTGAAACGCATCAGGATCCCGACAAGTCTCCCAGTGACGGGCCGAACATGATTCCTTTGGCTGAACTGGAAGGTGTTCTGGCTTCGTTAAAGGCAATTGATCAGCTGATTAAAGGGTATTAAGTTTTCAAGGAGAAAAAAATGTCTGAAATCATTGATATTTGTGCGCGTGAAATTTTGGATTCCCGCGGCACGCCGACGGTTGAAGTTGATGTCGTTCTGAATTCCGGCGCTTTTGGCCGGGCAGCCGTTCCTTCCGGCGCGTCAACCGGTGCGCATGAAGCCGTCGAACTGCGTGACGGTGATCAAAATCGCTATAACGGCAAAGGCGTTTTAAAAGCGGTTGAAGCCGTAAATACAACGATTGCCGATGAATTATGCGGCTTTGATGCTTTGGAACAACAGGAAATTGATCAGGCCATGATTGAACTGGACGCAACGCCGAACAAAGGCAATTTGGGGGCGAATGCGATTTTGGGTGTTTCTCTGGCCGTTGCCAAGGCCGGCGCGGACGAAGTCGGATTGCCGTTGTATCGTTATATCGGCGGGGTGAATGCGCATATTCTGCCCGTGCCCATGATGAATATTTTAAACGGCGGCAAACACGCCGATAACCCGATTGATATTCAGGAATTTATGATTATGCCTGTTTCCGCCCCTTCGATTGCCGAAGCGGTTCGTATGGGATCCGAGGTTTTTCAGGCGTTGAAATCCAATTTAAAGCAGGCGGGACTGAACACCAATGTCGGTGACGAGGGCGGTTTTGCTCCTGATCTGAAAAGCGCGGACGAAGCTTTGTCTTATATTGTCAGGGCGATTGAAACCGCCGGGTACAAGCCTGAATCGGACGTTGTTCTGGCAATTGACGCGGCTTCCAGCGAATTTTACAAAGACGGCAAATACGTTCTGGCCGGAGAAGGCAAGACTTTTGATGCGGCCGGTATGGTCAAATATTATGAAGGCTTGGTTGCAAAATATCCGATTAAGTCAATTGAAGACGGCTGTGCCGAAGACGATTGGAACGGTTGGGATCTTTTGACAAAGACTTTGGGCGGCAAGGTGCAGCTGGTCGGCGATGATTTGTTTGTTACCAATACGGCACGTCTGGCGGAAGGCATTGAAAAAGGCATTGCCAATTCAATTTTAATCAAAGTCAACCAGATCGGCACGCTGACAGAAACGCTGAACGCTGTTTCCATGGCGCAAAAAGCGGGATATACGGCTGTTTTGTCCCATCGTTCCGGTGAAACCGAAGACGCCACGATTGCCGATCTGGCCGTTGCGACGGGGTGCGGTCAGATTAAAACGGGATCTATGTCCAGATCCGATCGTTTGGCAAAATATAACCAGTTGATCCGGATTGAAGAAGAACTGGGGGATACGGCTTTGTATGCCGGCCGGTCCGCTTTCGGCAGGCAGATTTTCCGTTAACCCGCTTTTTGACAATTAACAGATTGAATAAAAAGAATATTAAAAAAAGAGCAAAGAATATCTTTGCTCTTTTTTCAAATTTAAATCTTTGCCATTTATAAAGGTATACGCTTTTTTCTTCATATTATAAAAAATGTTGCTAATATACTTCCGAAAAGGATTAAGGGGATGCAGCTTATTCGGGAAATACGCCGTCGTTTGCGACATCTGTTGGCGCCGCTGTTTTGGTTGGTGCTGACGTTTTATTTCGGCTATCACGCCGTGAACGGTGAACGCGGATTGCGTCGTTTGTTTGAATTAAAACAGGAAATCCGGATTGCTTCCCAGGTGGCGGAAGAAATATCTTTGCGCCGGGCGGAACTGGAACGAAAAGTCCGTCAGCTGTCCCCGCAAAGCATAGATGTCGATATGCTGGAAGAATCCGCCCGTACTTTGCTGAATATGGGGCAGGACGGCGATTACGTTATTTTAGATACGGCGGAATGATCAACCGGCCGTTAATAATGAAATCCACCCGGCTTGCGGCAGACAGAAGTGATTAATCAAAATCGTGCAAAGCAGGGCATACAGTCCTGCGAAAACATCGTCCAACATAACACCGACGGCGCTGTGCAGTTTTGAATCGGCCCAACAGGCGGGCCAGGGTTTTAAAATATCAAACAGACGGAACAGCAAAAACGCCAAAAGATACCCGATCGGATCCAAAGGCGTTGCCAACAAAGCCAGCCATTGTCCGACGACTTCGTCAATAACGATTTGGCCGGGGTCTTCTGTTTGTGTTTCTCGCATAACGATGTCTGCGCTGTATACGCCGATAAAGAAAACAACGGCGGCGGCTCCCAGCAAAGACAGCGGATTGCCGAAAAACATAATGCCCCAGGCGAACGGCAGCGCAGCCAAAGAACCGAATGTTCCCGGCGCAACGGGTGATTTCCCCGATCCGAACCAGGTTCCCAAAACAAAAGCTGTTTTTATTTTTGCGGACATGAGCTTGATTTTTTTCCCATAAAGTAAAAAAAGTGTTTCGAAACAAGGTTATCATATAGTATGTTATAAAAAATGCTATAGAATTTTTGGAAAGCCGTATTTTCAAGATGTCGCAGAAAAAACTCGAAAACAACTTTTTTAAACGCTGGTTTAAACCGCGTGATCTTCTTATCCGGGAACAGGACAAGATTGCATTTTGTTCTTTGTCGGCGGGGAAACAATGGGGGATCTTTTTGATTTTCTGTGTTGTCGCCGTATGGGGTGTTTTTACATCGTTTTATTTTTTTCGTTACAGCGCTGTTTCAGCCGCAAAAGACACTGAATTAAACAAAGTTCAAACAGAGTATGATAACCTGCAAGGAGAGATGCTGGCTTTTGCCGATCACTTAAAACAGGTTGTTTCACAAATAGACGACAATCGCCGGGAAATTGAAACGCTGCAACAGGAAATAACGGCGGCTTCGGCCGATACGGTCAAAGTGCATAAGGCTGACGAGACAGCTTCTCTGGAAACAAAGGCGGAGGATGATCGTGCCCTCCGACTGGCCGAACAGGCTGATCGGCTGAAAAATGAAACGGTTCTGGTGCGTGAACGTCTGGCCGGTTTGGCCGAACACGGCGCAGCGGAGATTCCTTCAAAGGATAATGTTTCTTTTCATCAAGTGTTGCTGCAACGCGATATTGCCGCCGCCGAATCCCGTGCTTTACAGGAAAAAGTCAGAAAACTGGAAAAACAAATTTCCGGTATGCAGGAAACGCAGATTCTGGTCTTTCGCAAAATGGCATCGTTGGCCGGCGGAAATATTGACATGATTGAAAACGATTTGTCCGGGATCCGGACCTCTTTGGCGCGTACGGGACTGGGCATGGAAACGCTGTTAAACCGTATACGCCGCAACAAGGAAACCGTCGGTCTGGGCGGTCCGTTTATTCCTGCTCCGATGTCCAAGCCTCGTCATCATCTGAATATCTCTTTAGTTAGCTTGAATCAGCGTTTGGATCGCTGGTACGATTTGACGACACTGCAAAACGTGCTGCCGATCGGAAAACCGATTGAACGGATACGGGTGACGTCCCCCTTCGGGTCGCGCGGCGATCCGTTTCAGGGGGCTCCGGCGCATCATGAAGCTGTTGATTTGGGCGGCATGATGGGCGAACCCATTCATACGACAGCGCCGGGAAAGGTTGTGCGCGCCGGGCGTTGGGGGTGGTACGGCAATATGGTTGAAATTGATCACGGTTTGGGATTTAGAACGCGTTATGCGCATATGGACAAAATTTTTGTAACAAAGGGAGACACGGTTCGTGCCGGAGACAGAATAGGAACCGTCGGCAATACAGGGCGCAGTACGGGGCCGCATTTGCATTACGAAATCCGTGTCAGGGGTCATGCGGTAGATCCGATGAACTTTATCAAGGCGAAAAAAAATGTTTTCAAAGGTTAAGAATAATATCGAAACAAAAGTCTACAACAATGACAGAAGACCGTCTTCACCCTCTATTATCAGTTCTGATTTGACAATCACGGGTGATTTGGTCAGTGACGGCGAATTGCATATTGACGGCCGTATTGACGGGGATATTCGCTGTCGGGTGCTGATTGTCGGCGTCAATGCGCAAATCAGCGGTGCGATACAGGCCGATGTTGCCAAAGTCCACGGCAGCATAAACGGTCATTTATGCGCCAGATCGGTATTTTTGGCTTCACCGGCAAAAGTAACGGGCGATATTACGCATGAACGTCTGGAAATTGAACCGGGGGCTTTTTTGGAAGGCCATTGCCGCCATATGAACGATCCCATTCCCGCAGAACAGGGGCCTGCGGATCTGATGCTGACAGATGCCAGAGATTCCCAAAAAGAATAACGCCGAATCGGATTTCCATCGCCGCCGTAAGGCTTTCGTTTTATTTGACGAAGCCGTATTGGCGGCGCGGGACGGTTTTCCCGGATCTCATTTTGATTTGTTAAGGCAAACCGGTTTTACCGAACGACAGGCGCATGAAATTATAGAATGTCGGGCACGCGGGTACGCTTTAAACGGTGATGTTTATTTATACCAGGGCGCGGATTTTTCCTGTTTGTCCGAACACAACAAAGCGCGGGTGGCATTGTTCCTGCAGGTATTCAGGAATAACGGCTGGCTGGCGGAAAACGGCCGGGTGTATGACGGTATGTCTCCCGGTCAAATCGGCGAAAGCTGGACGCCGATAAAAGAATTTTAAATATCATTTTGACCTGGCAGGGGGTTTTAAGTTATTCTGCCACACAAAAGTGATTCATTTATTTTAAGGGGAATATTCATGTCTTTACCACTTATGCCCAAAGCAACCGCCGTCTGGCTGGTTGAAAATACGGCTTTGACTTTTGAACAGATTGCCCGTTTTTGCGGTATGCATGCGCTGGAAATTCAGGCCATTGCGGACGGTGATGTCGCCGCCAGCATGATGGGATTGAATCCGATTGCCAACGGCCAACTGACACAGGAAGAAATTGCGCGTTGTGAAGCTGATGAAAATGCGGTGTTAAAGCGCAATGTTTCCGATTTGCCGGCTTTGATGCCGCGTTCAAAAGGGGCGCGTTATACACCAATGGCCAAACGCCAGGATAAACCGTCGGCCATTGCCTGGTTGTTGAAACATCAGCCGGAACTGACGGACGCGCAGATTCGCAAATTGATCGGCACGACCAAAAATTCGATTGAAGCCATTCGAAACAGAACGCATTGGAATATGCAGAATATTAAGGCGCGTAATCCTGTTTTGCTGGGACTTTGCACGGAAGCCGATTTGGAAAAAGCGGTGGCTGAGGCGCCGAAGTCTTTAAAACAGACGGAATCGGGATCTTTTGACGTTGAAGACGCTGACGAAGAATAGGGGGAACGGGAATGGCTGACGGAATTCAGGACGTAAACGGAGTCGATGCTGCTCGTTTGTTGTCTTATATCGAACGGATCGAACATATTGAAGAAGAAAAAAAAGCACTGCAAAACGACATTAAAGAAATTTATGAAGAAGCCAAATCGGCCAATTTTGATGTCAAAGCAATTAAACAGCTGCTGAAAATTCGTAAAATGGACGATCAGGAACGCCAGGAAGAAGAGTTCGTTTTGGACGTATATAAACGAGCTTTAGGCTTAAGCTGATAAAAAAGAGCGCTTTTGGCGCTCTTTTTTTTAAAGGTTACTTTTTAACGCAGCAGCAGCCTGTGTCGGTTGCTTCCGGTACGGAATTTCCCAGACACGTCACGCCGGTGCAGTTCGGCACGGCCGTTTCTCCGTCGCAATAATTTTTATCGGGACAGTTCAGGCATAATTCCCCTGAGATATAGCGGTTTGAAGCACATTTCAGACATTTACCCGTTCCCGTATCGCAATTCAGACAATTGACATCACATTTTTTTGCAATGGCGGATAAAGAATCCGAATAGGTGGAGGTGGCTGCCGTCGAATACATACTGTTTCGTCCTAATTTTACAACTTTACCGTGCGCTGGTGTACATAAAATGGACAAAGCCAAGAAAAGATAAATAAACTGTTTCATGTTCACCTGCCTTATTTATTCAAACAACAACAACCGTCAGATGACAGAGTCATGCGTGACGGACACGTATTGACTGTTTGCGCCAAAACGCATTCGCCGTTTTCCAAATTATAGCCGTCAGAACAAGCTGTACAGGATCCTGAAACATCAATACATGTTTTGCAACCGGTCGGACAACGAGAGCACGCGGCGATATCACTGCGATAATAGCCTTCATTACAAGTGAAACTATCCGTTTGTTTGTTGCAAGTTGCTCCGACAGGACAGGCAAAACATGTAGGATATCCGAAAGAGTAATATCCATCTTTGCAGGTAAACGTACTTGTTCCGTCACATATTCCGAAAACTGGGCAAGCGTAACACCTTCCCCTATCAATAGTATTTTTAGGACAAACGCATTTACCGTTTTCTAAAATATATCCGCCAGCACAAGCAGTACAAGAGCCCGAGCTTGTACATGACGTACAGTTTTTCGAACAAGGAGAGCATTTGTTATAGGACGATTGATAATATCCTTTATTGCACGTTAACGTTCCCGGTGAAATGCAGGTGGCATTTTCAGGGCAAGCATAACAATCGGGGGGACCATATTTATAATATCCGTTTTTGCATGTAAGTGCACCTCCGTTGCATATCATTGTACTTGTATCGCAGTCAAAACAGATATTGCTGTAAAGGAATTTGTTGGATTCGCATTTATTACAGGTCGATCCGTTACAGACGGCGCAGCCGTCCGGACAGCTTTTTATGCAAGAATCTCCTTCTTTTTTATATCCGGTGTTACAGGTAAAACCTGAACTTGTACAAGTCGCATTTGCAGGGCAAGGAGAACATTTATTATAATCGGATCTATAATAACCGGATCTGCAGGTAACTGTTGATGTCCCCGAGCAGGTTGCATTTGCCGGACAGGGTTCACACCCCGGAGGGCCAAAAGTGTAGTATCCGCTGTTACAGGTATACGTTTGTCCGTTGTTACACGTTGCATTGGCCGGACACGGCTGACAGTTCTGACCGGACAACCATTCTCCGGGATAGCAGCGATAGCAATGTCCGGCGACATACTCTCTGCACCCGGCGTACGAGAGTTCCGGCATAAGTAGTGGGATAACAAGTGTTATTACAAAAATTAAAAGTTGATTTTTCATCTCTGAACAATCCTTTTTGTTTCGGTTAAACAAAAACCTACCTGAAAAGGTAGGCGGATGTTCAGAAACCGTATGAAAGCTTACGGCTCGGCGATTTCGCGCAAAGCCTTATAACGCCGACACCCGCCTGCTTAGGACAGAAATCGGCATAAATATTTAAAGTCGCCATATGCTATGCGACTGCCTTCAAAAGGGTTTCTGACGCCCTGGGTCGTTGATTTAAACGGCCTGAAACGAATTATAGCAAAAGAAAATCATTCAATCCAGTTTTGAATCCGAATAAAAGCTTTGATCCGGGCGGATTGTTACGATGCGTTTGGATCCGGACAAAAAAATCCCCGCCTGATTCGCGGGGATTTTTTCGTTAACCGTTACGATGTCCGACTGCTCGTGAAGCGGTTTTTTGAATCTTTCTTTTTTTGGCTTTGGCCACTTTTTTGGTCTTGGAAGGCCCTTGGTAAGCCAGTTTTCTGTCTTCCGGTGTCGGTTCGGCCTTGGCATAGGCGATTTCTCCGGTAACATTTTGCCGCATTCTGTCACGTTCCGCAAAGAAACGAACCAGTTCTTCACCGGACAGTTTGCGCTGTGCCGTAATGCGTTGTGTCAGCGGGTTTATTTTTTTGCCGTTTTTAATCAATTCCCAATGCAAATGGGGCCCCGTTGAACGTCCCGTGTTGCCGACATAGCCGATAATATCGCCGGCTTTGACTTTTCTGCCGACACGGGATTTTTCATGAAAACGGCTCATATGCGCATAGGCGGTCGAATATTCCGAATTATGTTTGATCTGGATATACAGACCGTACGATCCTTTGCGTTTGACTTGCGTGATCGTTCCTTCACCCGGTGCACGAATCGGCGTTCCGATCGGTGCGCCGAAATCAGCCCCCCAATGCATAATCGTATAGCCTAAAATCGGATGTTTGCGTTGGCCGAACTTGGATGTTTGACGCGGCCGTTTTAACGGATGCAGCGTAAATAACTTCCGCGCAATTTTTCCGGTTTCGTCATAGTAATCTTCTTTACCCTGCGAATCTTTGTAGAAATAACGTTCGTGTTTTTTGGAACGCAGGCTGATGTCCGCATACAACAGAGTGCCGTTACCGGTCGGGTGACCTTCTTTGTTATATTCTTTTTGAAAAACGGCCGTAAATGTATCGCCTGTGCGCAGATCGCGCGAAAAATCGATGGGACCGTCAAAAGCCCAGATAATCTGTTGAATGACGTTGGTCGGAATGCCGGCTTCTTTGGCATTGTTGATAAAAGCGCCGTCAATAAATCCTTCGGCATATTCGGTTTTCAGATCGACTTCCGGTTCGACCATACTGGCTTCAAAAAAGTCAGCTTCTGTTCTGGCGGCCGTGTAGCGGTTGCCGTGTCTGTCTTCTAAGGTAACCAATAACAGGGCTTTTTCTTCCGTGTCCGTATTCATTTTGCCGATTTCGATCTGATCGCCGACCTGTATTTTTTTCAAATCCAAAACTTCGGACAAGGCTTCGCTGACCAGATAAATTTCCCGATTCGTCAGCCCGCCCTTTTTTAAAACAACAGACAGATTTTGGCGCGGCTTAATCGTAAAAGTTTCCAATGTGTCAGGTTGCAGCTCGACAGTCGGTTCGGCTTCTTCTTCCGGTTCCGCGCCGGCCAGCAAAGAGGCCGTTTCTTCCTGCACCAAAGGCAGGTCAATTTCCGCAATGGGGGTCAGCGTCTGTGTTTCGGCAGCGCGTTCTTTAATCAATGCAGCCGTGGCTTCGTCCGAAGAATTGTGCGCAACTGAATATTTTAATGTCCCTAAAACGGATCCGGCACCGATGATCGTTCCTGCCAAAAAAATCTGAAAAGACCGAAATTTAGAAGGGCCGGCTTTTTTATTTGAAAAAGTGTGATCCATGTCATCGGCGGCAAGATCGGCCGCATTTTCTCCGATTTGATTAATTAGAATCCGCGCTGAACGGGCAAGCCGTTTAAAACAGTTTGATCGTTTGGCTCTGCTGTTTTCGGAAGAATCTGTTTGCATACTCATTATTTCAGCCTTTTTTCCTTATTTTGCACATCTTTTATAAATAACGCCGAAAAAGCTAAAAGATGTTTAAAATTGATCCCTTTTTTACCTCAGTTTGTATTTTAAGTCATATAAAGCAATGGCCGCGGCATTTGAAACATTCAGGCTTTCGACTTGTTTTGAAATCGGCAGCCTGACCATAAAATCGCAGTTTTGCGCGGTCAGCCGCCGCAAACCGTATCCTTCCGATCCCATTACCAGCGCCACTTTCCGGGGAAGGGCGGCGTCCCGCAACGTTTCTTTTGCCGATCCGTCCATGCCGACGCACCAATAGCCGCGGTCCTTTAACGTTTGCATGGTTCTGGCCAGATTCGATACGAAAATTAATGGTACAAGTTCCAACGCTCCGCTGGCCGATTTGGCCATGGCACCGGTGACTTCCGGCGCATTTTTCTGTGTCGTGATGACCGCATCGGCATCAAAAGCCGCCGCCGAACGCAAAATTGCACCGATATTATGCGGATCCGTTACCTGATCCAATATGACAATGACAGAGGTGTCTTTTGATCCTATATCTGTTTCATAAACATCGGGCAACGGCGAAACACAGGCGGCAATTCCCTGATGAACGGCACCTTTGGGCAAGACCTGTTCAAACTCTGCCCGACCGGCCGATTCATAACCGATTTGCGCCGGAATCAAATCCGGCGGTAATTCCTGTGCCGTTTCTTTGCTCAGCAAAAGTCTGAAAATTTTGCGCCGCGGATTTTTTAATGCGGCATTGACGGCATGATAACCGTACAGCCAGATACCGTTCTGACTGTTTTTACCGGCCGCTTTGCCGTGCGGCGGAATGTTTTCCTTTAAACCGGGCTTTTTTTTATGCGCGGACACGGGAAAAATCCTTTCCTTCGGACAGATAACTCTACATAAGTATGATTTTTATCACATTTTTTTTTAAAAGAAAAAGAGATATTTCATTTTTTATGTTGACAAAACGGTTTGAAATCCACTATTTCAGGTACGTTGCATTTTGAAATGCAATTTGGCCGGATGGGTGGCCGAGTGGTTAATGGCAGCAGACTGTAAATCTGCCCGCGTGAGCGTACGCTAGTTCGAATCTAGCCCCATCCACCATTTTGCGGGTGTAGCTCAATGGTAGAGCAGAAGCCTTCCAAGCTTACTACGTGGGTTCGATTCCCATCACCCGCTCCAATTCAGGTTTTTCGTAGGGAAAAGCCGATTGCGCAAGCCCCAAAGGCTTGATTCTTAAGGTTCAGCCGCCGCTTTGGGGGCTTTTTGGTGTAAATTCTTAGTAGTCAGGAATGAAGAGATGGCAAAAGAGAAGTTTGAGAGGAACAAGCCGCATTGCAATATCGGCACGATAGGTCACGTGGACCACGGT
>CALYBD010000028.1 GCA_944393745.1 uncultured Alphaproteobacteria bacterium
GCAACTCTCTATCGGACATAAACAGCCTAAATGCCTGTTTACTAAATTAGAGTATACATCTTTTCTTTCTAACAATGATGGCGTTATAAGGCTATGCGCGAAAGCGTCATGCCGTCTTATTACGAACGGTTTCTGATCATATGGACAAGAGATTTACTTGGTTTCGTTTGTTTTCCTTATGTCTTTCTTGTTGTTTCCAACCTATTGATACTCCTTAATAAATCAGTTTTTCTTTCTTTGGCGGTCAAGCGCGGACTTTTCCTGTTTTGAACGGATTTTTTCTCCGCTTTGTTACCCGTGTGTTACCCCGATAAAGGAGAAAAAACGATGAATATCAATAAAGCTTTCATCAATAATCTGCGTTTTGACGGTACGGAAAAAACTTACTTTGATGCTTCTCTTAAAGGGTTCGGCGTCCGTATCCGCAAAAATTCCGCAAGCTATATCGTCATGTATCGCAATGTTTACGGAAAGCAAAAGAAAGTCACGATAGCCAAAACAACTCAAATAACGCCTTCTCAAGCGCGCGAGGAAGCCAAACAAATCCTCGCTCTTGTCGTACAGGGAAAAGATCCTCAAAACGACAGAATCGAAAAAAGAAAAGCTCTCACGGTCGCCGAACTGGCGGACGATTTCTACGAAAAAAGAAGACTCCGTATTAAACCGAATACGCGCACCGATTATGAAAACCATATTCGCAATCACATCAAGCCTTCAATCGGCAATATGATTGCCAAAGACGTTCTGCGCGGAGATATTCAAAGACTATATAATGAGCTGCTTTGCGGATCATATGTTAAAGAACGTTTCAAACGCGAAAATCATAAATACATCGCAACGGCGAATAACTGTCTGTGCGTTTTAAGCGGAATGTTCGAGCATGCGATAGACAATGGTTTAATGGAGCACAATCCGTGCAGCAGAATCAAAAAAATGCCAAATAACAAACGGGAAATTTTTCTTGACGAGAACGGCTTCAGGCTGTTGGGAGAAGCTTTGCGACAAAGCACTTATGTTGACAAATACGCGCTTAACAGCGTTCGATTGCTGGCGATGACAGGTTGTCGATGCAATGAAATCATGACGCTGAAATGGAAATATATCGACTTTGAAACGCAAGTGTTCCGCTTTCCGGACACGAAGACCGGTCCGCAAAATCGTCCGTTCGGCATTGCGGTAAAGAACCTTTTGTTAAAAATGAAAATGGAAATCCGTCCGGAAAGTGATGAGGATTTTGTGTTTCCTCGCATCAAGAAAACGGCGGATGTCGCAAAGAATATCTTTAAACGAAGCATCAAGAAATACCCGGGACTGGAAAATCTTTGCGCTCACGCGTTGCGTCATAGTTTTGGTCTATGGCGGCGGCGTTAGGATATTCGGACGCGATTATTGCGGGACTGTTAGGCCACAAACTACACACCGTTACGAACCGTTATACGCATTTGACAGACAAGTCGCTTATCCGAGCCGCCGATGTCGTCAGCGAAAAAATCGCCGAGCAAATGAACCTGCCTTTGAATTAAAACAGATCACGAGATGAACGAGCGAGAGGGATTTTCAAGAGTGTTTTTTAGACATAAAAAGGCTATCTTGGGACAGTCCCTCTCTTTAAAACGTTCATAAGGCTGATTTGCAAATAATTGATTTTATTGAGGGATACTTTTTTGCAGGATAGCCTTTTTGTAATACAATAAAGAGCGAAAAATACCTCGTAAACCGCCTTTAAAAACGCCCTCAAATAACTGTAACATCTATCCGTCAAACACGCTTGAACGATAAAGCTGAGAGCAGAAATGAGGCTTATTGTTAAATCATTGGCAAAAATATACTTGACTTTTTTATAAAAATAATAACAATATGTGATATCTTGGAAATGTCGCTTATCAGTCAGCTGGAGAAAACCATGCTTTTTATTTGAGGTAAAAATGACGATAAGTACAACAACAAACAAAGTGTCTTATATTGGGAACGGGATAGCTACAGAGTTTTCAATTCCTTTTCCCTATCTAGAAAAAACACATTTAAAGGTATATCAGCTGTTTAATGATATACAAACAGAAAGAGAAGATTGGTCAATACAGAACGATAATTTGGTTTTTGAAATAGCTCCTGCGCTAAATGCACGAATTGTGATTATGCGTAAAGTGCCGTTAACACAAGAAACAGATTATCAAGAGAATGAAATTTTGGCAGCAGAAACCTTGGAACGAAATTTTGACAAATTAACGATGCAGATACAGCAACTAAAAGAGCAAGCCGATCGTGCAGTCACTGTAGATATATTTGATGATACGAATACTGCTAATTTAATCCCATCAATTCGCCAAGCTGTTTCAAATTGTGCGGAATCTGTAATCACTGCAACGCAGAAAGCCGATGCCGCATCGGATTCCGCGACCGATGCAGCCGAACAAGCAGAAATTGCAACACAAAAAGCGACAGAAGCTCAAATAACTTTATCCGAGAAATCTAATGTAAATTTAGATAATCTAACAACAATAGGGAAAGAAAACCTTATAGCTCTATTAATGCCGGATTATTCCAGAAAAGTTGTTTTGGCTGCTGGCACTACATATACGGCAAACTGTGCTGGAATATTTTGTGGTTACTACAGAGGATATCCGGGCACAGGAACATCTTATACGGTCGGAACGTTTACCCAGACTTTTAGTGGTTCATTTGACGATCCTAGCCGTCCTACCGGGGCCAGTTTTTTTGTGTTTGTATCCAAAGGAGAAACCTATTCTGCGACACGAGCAAACAATCTGTATTTTATTCCGTTGAAAGGAACATTATCATGACGATTTATTATGAAAAGAAAGACGGTAAAATTATTAAGTGGACGATGTCTGCAGAACAGGCTTCCTTGGAAAAAATGACAAATCAGTGTAGTGAAGACGATCTGATTTGTTTAAACAATGGAGATTATTTTTTGCGCACAGAAGCTCTTGATATTTCAGAACAACAGAAAGCTCAAGAAATCAGAATAAAACGAAACAGGCTTTTATCCGAAAGTGACTGGACTCAAACGCTTGACGCTCCGCTGACAGCGCAAGAACGCGAAAAATGGGCATTATATCGGCAAGAATTACGCGACATAACGGAACAACAGTCTTTTCCAAATTCGGTTGTTTATCCAGAAAAAAAATAGAAAAATAACAGAAGGACGGGGAAATCCCGTCCTTCTATTTGATAGAGCAGACGGACAGATTTTTATATTTTTCTTTGTATTTTTTTGCTTTTTTACCGAAGAAAAGATGCGATAACAACCGATAACGAATCCTTTTAAATTTCGTTTTTAATCCTCTGCACATCGGCAAGTCGGTTGTTGCAACATCAATCCCCATTTGTTTGGCTTCTTTTATTTTCACTCCTTGGGGAATGGGGCAGAATACGCGCACACCCGCTTGGCTCAAAGCCTGCCTGTCCGCAGGATAAGCTTTAATCCGCCAGAAAGAGATCGAAACATTTTTAATATTGTATTTTTTGATAAAATCAATAATTTCTTCTATTGATTGAAATTCTTTTTCAGAGTTTTCCGATATATCAATCCAAGGTTGAATATTCGGGTAGCCAGCTTCGTACAAATAACGCGCGTTGTTTAAGGAGTATGTTTCGATAACAGAACGGTTGATAATTTCTTTATCCGTGAATTTGGCGGCGAAAGTTTGCATTAATTCGGAATTGTCACGATCGACATACCCTGCCAGCAAATCAAACATCACTGTTACATCTGTATATTTTTTCATAAAATCAAAAATGTTTTCAAGAGTTAGTGGTGTAAGGCCGGACGGGAAAACGTTTGTCAGATATCTGTAATTCAAAAAAGTCTTTAAATCTGGAACAGGATTTTCTACATTAAATGGAATATGCAGGTTGTCGGCATCAGTTTTCGTCCATAAATGATAAGCGACAAAATGCCCGTCCGATGTGCGGTGAATATCGACTTCAAAAAATCGGAAGCCTGTTTTATATGAATATTCCAAAGCTTCTTTGCTGTTGGTCATCGTATATCCAAGATAATTTCCTAAAGCATGCGCATTGTATTCCATCATAATTCCTTTACAAATAAAAAGAGTTTCCAAAAAGAAACAGCGTTTTCATTCTAATTTTATTAAACGTTCTCTTAAAACCGAGGTGGAAATACCCATCGTTCGCGGCAGACGGAAAATTTTCCGTCCGTGTTGCAAACAGTATTTTTCCGCGCGCAGAAAACCGTCATGGATTTGATCGCTACCCACAATAAAAATATCGAAATCAAATTCCTTTACGATTTTATCGACATCTGTATATATAACGACCTGATCGACATAACGGCACTGTTCTACCATTTCAATCCGTTCCTTCGTCGTGTAAATGATTTTGGCGTTCGGTTTGTATTTTAAAATACTGTTTCCGTCCTGAACGGCTACGATTAATTTGGAAACTCCGCCGCCGTTATTGGCACATTCTTTCGCGCGCCGGAACAGCTCTTTGTGTCCGTAGTGAAACAAATCGAATACTCCTACCGTAAAACACGTGCTCATAATCTCAGTTCCCGTTTCAGAAAATCAAAAATGTTTTCGGATGCGCTTTTACCGTTTAAGAAAAACAAATTTTCTTTTGTAAACGAACGGCGTTTTTCTGCCAGCGGATCATTACCATTCAGAACGGTATCCTGTAAAAAAATTTCTATTTTTTCAGACATAGGGAGAGATTTGTACAATATATGGTTGTATACCTTCTCCCCCAGTTCGTTAAATTTATGGGATACGGTATCGTCACGGGTTGTAAACAGATAAGGTTTGTCGAGAGCAGAGTATTCGCACATAAAACTGATGGAATCGCCGATCATCGCATCAGAAGTCAGAAACAAATCGATATATTCACCATCGGAACACTGTGTGTTTTTGCACTGTTCCCATTTTTGAAAATATTCTGCCGTTTTTTGTTCACCCCAACGTTTATCCTCATTTAATCGGCTGCGTAAAAGGGGGTGGGGACGGAAAGCGAATTGTATTTCATTTCGATATTTTTCCGCCAGCTCCAACATAACATTTGCCAATTCGTTAAAACATGAATAGCCGTAATGATTAAGATTGTTTTCGATCGAGTGATGCGGCGTCCAAATAACCTTCTTTTTTTCACGGTCTTGCTTTTTCCAGACGTTTTTTGGCAAATGCCCATCGAAAAACAGATCCAGTTTCGGATAGCCGAGAAACAAACTGTTTTCTCCATGATTACGGGAGTATTGTTCGGATAAGCTCAGAGAGATAACGCTTTCGTAAAACAAATATGTCATTTTAAAATGAAAGTCCGTATTAAATATATATTCTTGCGAATTTGACAGGAAATAGCCGTAAGGAACAAAGCAGGTAATTGCGTTTCGGGCTTCTTCGAAGAAAAAAGCAATATTTTTCAAGCCAAGAGGCGAATTGAAAAAAACAATATCCGGCTGAAATTTTTTCAACGATAGGTATTCTTTCTTTTCAAAATCATACAAAGAAACAAACTTCATCTGATTTTGTTCCAGAAACTGAATGACTTTTTCATATTTTGACGTGTCAAATTTGATGTTTGGGTCAAGATGTTCATACGGGAAAATACCAACGACTGGAATAAATTCATCACTTTGATCCATCAGATGAAACAATTTTCCCAAGCAGAAGACATCTTTGTCTGGACACAAAAACATCACATTCAGCTTTTTTTTCCCCGATTTGTAATTGATGACAGACAAACGATGCAGAGAAACAGCATCAAGGGAGAAGTTCCATGTGGCAACTTTCGTACCGTATTTTTTATTGAGGTGTTTCCATAGTTTGTATAATATGTTCTGCATATAAAACTCCTAAGAAATGATGTTTTTTTTCTTTAGCTTTTTATTCAGATGCTTCCAGATTTTATAGCGAAGTTTATTCTTCCAGCTCATTTTTTGCCGAGAGAATTTGGAGGAACTACATGATTTTTCTACTAAAAAATTCAGTTCTGTGAACAATTCTATAGGCGTGATGGTTCGAAAAGCATTATCGGATAAATTCCGCACAGAATGCACACTCGGAAAATTCTGATAAATGTGAAGCAATTTCTCTCTAAAAGCTTTTGGAAAGTTATTTTCTTTAAAGAATTGAAAAGCTTTCGTTTCTGTTTTATCTGTTTTTTGTAATGCTGTAATAACCTTTGCAATTAATTGTTCTTGGGAAATGCAGGAGGTATCTGTTTCATCATTTAAATCATCATGATTCATCGGTGTCAAAAGTGTAAAAGCAGGAATATTTTGTTTAGCCGCTTCATAAAATGACGTCGTTGATGAAAAAGGCAAACTGTCGAGAGCGACATCGGCTAACATAATATATTTTTTTGTTTCTTCGATGGGGATTATCCCGATTAGGCGTGTTTTTCTTTGTAGTTCCAGAGAAAGTGTATTCCATGGAAAATCTTTATCCGAAACGCCTATAACGACAAAATATGCTGCAGGTTCTTGCTGTGCTATTTTTTCAATTACAGAAAGAAAATCATATTGATTAAAGGGTAAAAACTTATGTGGTCGAGCCATTGTAAAGACAATTTTTCCCGTTGTCGGGATATTTAGCTTTTGTAATAACTCGTTTCTTTCTTTTTCATTAATAATGGTTTGCGGTTCATCAAGCGGTAACGGAATTAAAGCGTTATTTTCTATTTGTCGTTCAGAAAAACAAAGATCTCGCGTATATTTTCTAAAGCTAATAACTTGATCTGCTATAGATGAGCCCAACCAAAAAATATGATCTGAATGATTAAAGAGAGCAATCGGACGTTTAAATTCGGGAGTACCAAAAGCGAGAATGGGAATTACATCTTCCATATGAATATGCAGAACGATTTTTTCGTAGTGTGATGCTATTTCACGTAATTTTAAAGCTATAAACAGTGGTGATTCATTATTTTCTGATAAATAAAAAATATCCCCACCACTTTCTTTTACTGCTTTTTGTGTTGTTTTCAAAACATGTTCTCGTGGTAAATACCAAGTCAAAGCTAAACTATTTTTAATATTGCCTGGACTATTGTTTACCCACCGATCCAAAACGGTCGAATGTCCTCCCATTATATATATTTTACTGGCGACATGCAGAACGGAATTCGGCTCATATGTTTTTGATAAAGGAATACTGTATTTTTGTGCGATTTTGCATAAACTGTTTTCTATTTCAGGAGACGTCAATTCTCCGCAAACATGATATGTAGCAAAAATTGCGGCTTGTCTTAATAAATCGATTTTTTCATTGTCATTATGGGCAAAATCGGCTTCCCGGATAAGAAAATCAAGTTGTCTTTTGTTTTGATGTATATTTGTTAACAGATCTGCTTCCGAAATAATTTTTTTCCCTGATAATTTAATTTGCGAAAAAACATCATCATTTTTTTCTTTATTTCCTTGCCATTCCAAAGCCGGATCGGAAAAAGATGCATTGTCATAAGTCAATTTTAAAATATAATCAGATAGAATTTCTGTATTATTTTCTCCGTTTTCCAACACCAGAAGAAAAAGCTGTTTTTGCGGAAATTTTTGCGAAAGTTGATCATATGCAGCCAAAATGGAATTGTTAGATATTTTTTTATCTCTGCTTAACCAAACAAAAAGTATTCTTTCCGCAATATTTATTGTCTGATAAAGTCTTTTTATTCTACGCTTATACTTTTCCTTTACCTCTGGAAAAGTATTCTTTAAAGGGATACCCGCGGGAAAATCATGATAAAAGTAAAAACCCGTTTTTTTGTCTTCATAATAATCATGATGAGGATCTGACAGATCGGAAACTTTTATTAAAGGTTGCAAATTTTCTTTTTTTAAAAAACCGGAAAAATCATTACTGATGAGATTAATGCGAGTTTCAAAAGAAGCTTTGATTAACCAATCAAATGGATAGCTGGCACAACGCAATGAATGTGTATTTAAATAAGAGGCACACCCACAATCTTCGCCAAGGCTGATAACTAGATCAAAACTATTTTCAAAAAATGTCATTTTATGAAACCTTCTTAATCTGAAAAAACAACCGCAATTTCTTTGATAGTTTCATTTTTAAATGAAACAGGTCTTTTTCTTTTTTAGGTGAGGGCAGAGATTCAATATATTTTTTCCTATTACGTTTAGATAATTTGCACCATTTGTATAAAACAGCGTCATTATTTGTGTTATCCCATTCTTCTTTTGAAAGCTGAGATATTTTTTTTACGATATTCAAAAACGTATATCCATATCGTTCATCGGGTTCCAGATACGTACCTTCGCCCCATTCGTTCCATGCATCTAAAAAAACAAAACATTCCTCTTTTGGCAGAGTTTGAAGCGCTTTTTTTGAAATTTCAGAGAGAAATACTTCATAGTTTTCAGGTGTCGCCTGATGAAAAATGACAGGATTATTTGTTTTCCGGCGCGCTGAATTATCCCATCTGGAAAAAACACTTTGAAACACAGGATACTTTTGTTCTTCACGTAAAATAGATTGTATTGCCGTTGTCCTATAATCTAAATAGGTCATTTCCATCGGTTCAAATGTTTTCGGTCGTTCTGCAGGATCAACACTTTCAATCCGAGACCAAGTCGGCGCTTTTTCAAGAACCGCATCATAATTGTATTCGTTTGCTGAAATAGGGGCATTAATTTCGTCAACGGCTATCAAATAAAGTTCAATACCGTATTTTTCTTTTGCATATGCACGCAACTTCCCGGGAAAATTCTTTGCATCAGGGATATTTCGGGGCTGATAAATGGACAAAACATGTTTTCCATTGACTCTGATGTATCTCGGATCCTTAAAAAATGGCATAATGTCGTCAACAAATTTTTCCCAAAACTTTGGCGCATAAGTTTGTTTTAAAAGAAGCTGTTCTTCTGCAATATCCCATTTTCTGCTCAAATTAAGATTTGCCCAACAAAGGAAAAAAGGAATATCAACTTCCGGCGTATTCAGCATATTAAAGATCGGTTTTTCAAAAAGTCTTCTTCCGTCAACCCAAGTATAATAAAAACTAAAACCATAAATACCATGTTCTTTTGCCACCTTAGCTTGACGAATCATCAAATTAACATCTGCATTATCATAATATCCCCAATCTTTATGCGGTACTCGAGGTTGATCGTGTCCTTCAAATAACGGAAACGCGGATTTAACATTCTTCCAGTCTGTAAAACCCTTTCCCCACCATATTTCATTTTGAGGCTCTAAATATAAAAGTGTTTGATAGATAGCTATATATTTTAAAATGGAATCTGACATGTAAATATCCTCATCATTAATGACCAATAAACGTATTTGTAAAATTAGAAAATTCCTGCCGCGAATTTTTTAAATCGTCTTTTTTAAAGACGTTATCGTCAAAAGCAAAAGCCACTTTATCCGCGAAGGATTTCAATACACCTTCGAACAAACCGTTGTCGCCACGTTTGTAAGTAGGCAAAAAAAAGCTCAGTTCCGGTTCTAAATTTTCAAAACCGGGCGCAGTGGTAAAAGTTGAGTTTTGAATCAATTCACGAATTTTTGTCATTTCCTCGTCTCCGGTAATATTGGATTAAATTATCGCCGTATGATTTTTCTTTCATTCGATTGATAAAACTTTCCAAATCATAGTGATTTTCATGAAGTAAAAATAGATTGCTCTCGCTGTCAAATTCCGCCCAACAAATTGTTGATTTATTGGCTCTGTTTTGCCCAATACTGCCAACGTTAACAAGATGAACATCCGTGTTTTGGTACTCGTTCTGGTAATGTGTGTGGCCTACGCATAAATTACCGATCACACAGTTCGTTTTCGACTGATATAGATAAACCCATTTCCCGTTTTTTTTAACGGAATGGCGAAATTCAAAATCCCCCAAACAAGCACTTTCGTTGTCAGGCAAAAGGTCAAATCGTGTAAAAAGCGGAAAAGAGCATTTAAAAAACTCTTGTGCCAGAGAAGAACAATCTGACGCGTTTTTCTTTTTGAAGTTTTCTTCGTGATTCCCCTTTAAGATAATTACGTTCGACAATGAACAAACCGTTTCTAAACATAAATCACTGTCCGGCCCGTATCCGACTATGTCCCCCAAACAAATAAAAGCATCACAAAAAGAACTCGCTTCCAAGAAGGCCTTTAAAGCGGGATAATTGCCATGCACATCGGAAAACACTGCGTACTTCATCACCAAAAGACCTCTTCATAATACCGTAAAAAATGTTTACCGATCTGTGGATTCAAATTGTTGTAAGATTTTTGGAACAAGATGTTCCAAATTGTCGCTTCTAAGGCATTAAAGCCTAGATGTGCGCGGGGGCCTTCAGTTGATGAATAACGACCATTGATTTCAAACGCTTCGGGAATCTTGCCGTCGCGAAGTCGCAACTGAACATTAAAGGCACCACCTTTAAAGCCTTCCTCAATAAAGCTTTTCATAATTTTTCGGCAGTATTCATAAATGTTGTTATCATAAACGACATTGCCAAAGCCGGAAGCACCGTCAACCGTCAGCGTTCGTTCCATAATGATGTAAAAATCCTTATGGCTGATAAAATCCAAATAGCAACCGACTGTGTATTCTTTATCCGAAGAACCGATATATTCTTGGATTATGATGTTTTCTGGATTATCAAATAATTTTGTTGGAAAATCTTGCGCCGATTGAATGAGATGTATATTTCGAGAAGCCGAACTTTTGCGAGGCTTGATTATGACAGGATAACCATATTGGTTACAAAAATCATTTTTATCTGAATATAAGGCCGTCGCGGGAGCAGAAATTTTTTTATTCTTGAAAAAGCGACTTAATTTATATTTATCGGTCGTAATATCGACAAATTTTAAATCAAGTCCCATGACTTTATTTTTATATTCTTCTTCTTGCTTTAAATTCGCCAATGCGTAAATCTCATGTTCGGTGCCGCCAAAAATCAAATCGATTTGATTTTCTTCGCAAATTTTTTTTATCGCCGAAATATACTCGGGATCTTTTGCAATCGGGACTATAAACGTTTTAACGACAGGTACTTTATAAAAGCCTGTACTGTTATAAAAAAAAGCAGCGCAAAAAGGCTCACTGTTTGTGTAAAAAACGTTAATTTTTTCCTTTAAAGAAGATAAATTCAAAGCACGAAAAAGACTTTGCCCCATGACAGAGCCTCCGCCTGTGATCAGAATATTGATCTTATCCGATATCATGAAGGTAATCCTCCAAAGCAGTTTCCATCGTGTATTTGAATTGATAACCGCTGGATATCAACGCATCATTTCTCATAGTACGAATGTCAATTGATGAGGAGCCGGCAATTTCCTCAATATCCAATCCGGTTTTTGCCGACAAAAAAGAAATGATGTCTTTAACAGAATACGGCGTACTAAAACAAACATTATACACGCGGTGGGAAAAAAGATTTGCATTTAGAACAAAGAATTTAATTATTTCAACTAACTCTTTGATATAAATATAATTACGAATCTTCTGCCCATCACCATAGAGCGCTAAAGGACTTTTCTTTTCGATCTTTTCCTGAATGGCATGAAACAAATTCCCATGCCTTTGATCCTTACCGAAAACATCTCCAATACGAAGTATGGTCGCTGAAAGGTCTTTATTTAAAAAACAAATCTGTTCTCCGGTTATCTTGGATAATGCATAGTAATCGCTGGCTCTAGGAAAATCATCTGTTTCTACACAATCTGTTTTACATGAATAAATATTATTACTAGAAGCATATATCAGTGATATGCCGTTTTTTGCACAAAAATCAGTCACAGCCGAATCTGTTAAAAAATTCTGTTGAAACATATCTGACGTTGAAGGAGCGATTTTTGCTCCCAAGTGAATAAAAACAGTGGCATCGGAATCTTGTATTTCATCAAACGGATAAACAGTTAACCCATTTAAAAAAGAGCTTGCAACATATCCGCGACACCCGCTAACAATGATTTTTTTCCCGTTTAAGGTCGTTGTCACCGTCTTTTGGCAAAAATTATTACTTAGCATATTTTTTCACCATTTCAGCCACATACATCACATCGTCATGCGTCAAATGAATATGCAACGGTAATGACAACGTATGTTCAGAAGCATACAAAGAACATGGGCATGTTCCTTTTGCATAGGCGTACATCTTATATTCCGTATTATCACGATAATGAACTCCGGGAAAAACACCAACGTCATTTAATGCCAAAAGCAATTCATCGCGATTGTTCACTAAAATCTGATACAAGTGACGAGAAGACTCGCAATCCGGCGCAACAGGAACGATACGAACATTCGGACAATCTTGAAAAGCGACATCATACCAGCCGGCAATTGTACGACGATAGGCGTTGTCTGCATCCAGATATTTTAAAGACACCAAACCGATAGATGCCATAATGGAATTGCCGTGATCTTTATGTCCCAGATATTCAACGTCGTATTTCCATTTATAAGCACCACCTCCGGCTGATCTGGCAAAAGTGTCTTTGTTAATACCCAGCCAAGACTTTTTGCGCACGATTTCATCATGTTCAGCGTCCTTGAAACAAATCATGCCACTGTCACCTGTCGGACAATTTTTAACCGCCTGATACGAATAAATAATCACATCAGCAACATCTTTTCCGGGAAGCGAGCCGTCTTTGTAACGCGTCCCCGCCATATGAGCCGCATCTAATATCAATTTTAATCCGTTTTCTTTGCAGATGGACGCAATTTCTGCAAGACG
The DNA here is from genome assembly GCA_944393745.1 of uncultured Alphaproteobacteria bacterium. GTDB lineage: Bacteria > Pseudomonadota > Alphaproteobacteria > CAAGCB01 > CAG-977 > UBA11549. The sequence continues at coordinate 12,678 of CALYBD010000028.1, forward strand.
TCCAGTGTTTCCGCCAAGCCCTACAAACATAACGGCGCGCGTTTTTTCGGAAATACGTTCCTTTACCGATTGCGGAGAAAGGCAGAGATATTCATCAACATCAGCAAAAACAACTTTCATATTGTTGTATAAAACCGCATGGTTCGTTGATACAAACGTCATTGGAGTGGAAATGATTTCATCACCATCCAACCAACCGTTTTGTTCTTTTAAAATATTAACGGCCAAATCAAGCCCTACTGTTGCGGAATTTAAATAATGCGCATACGGCAACCCGGTAAATTCTTTCCATTTTTCTTCTAATTCAAGGGTTTTGAAACCTAACCCCGTCCAACCCTTTTCCAGACATTCGCGAATTTCGCTCAAGCATTCTTCCACACGAAATGTCGGTACAAACAATTGGATTTTTTTATCAGTCATCTGTTTAAATCCTTTATACTTTTAATTTGTTGATCCGGTTCATAGGTTTTTAAAATTTCCAAAGCAGTAAATCCGTAAGAAACAGCTACCGAACGAACATTCAACGCTTTTGCCGTCAAAATATCATGACCGGTATCCCCGATCAAAAGATCCTCAGGATCAAGAGTGCTGATTTCCTGTCTGATTAAATCCTCTTTTGTTTTAACCGCTTCGGTAACCAGCACTTTTTTAAAGAATCCGAGCAACCCCAAAGCCTGTAATTGCCCGAGGGTTTTTTGCTTAAACTGGCGCGCCGTAACGACATAAAGGGTGTAATCCTTTTGCAATTCGGACAGCATTTCGGGAACGTTCGGATAAATGGTGTCCATTGCCAGATATTCGTCCGTTTCAATCAGCGACAGCCATTCTTTTTCAAAAACCTTAAAGCGTTCCTCGTCGTATCCAAAACGCTGTTGCAAAATCATCTGATGATTAACTTTATGGCGTTTCAAATCCCAGTATTCCGAATAGGTCAATTTTGATTGCGGCACTAAAAATTGGAACAGTGAATACATACGTTTCCCCGCGTTAATCAAAGTCCCGTCCAAATCAAAAAAGATATTGTTCATGACCTGTTTCCCCCGTAAATTTCAGGAAAATCAAAACGGGTCATCGCGCGAGATACTTCCGCGGGAAAATCTATCTCAATCAAAGCCGGAGAATTACTGTTTAAAATCGTCGGCAAAGAGGATTTTTCAAAAAGGTGATACGCAATGCCGTAAGCAAAAGCCAGCTTTTCCAAATCAGGCACGCCGTATCCGACTTTCGTCCCGACAAAGCGGCTGTCGTGGTATTTCATTTGGGCTTCCCGAATCATGCCTAAAGAATTATTGTTGAAAATAAAAATCTTTATCGGAAGTCGCGTCGCGCTGACGGATTGCAATTCCTGCATATTCATTTGAAAGCCTCCGTCGCCCGAAAAACAAATAACGGGGCGTTCGGGATATGCGAAACAAGCCCCAACGGCTGCTGGAAGCGAATATCCCATGCACCCCAAGCCGCCGGAAGTCAGAAAGCGTTGTCCTTTTTTCAAAGTCCAACCTTGCGCCACCCACATTTGATTTTGCCCGACATCCGTCGTGATAACTGCGTCTGCGGGGGCTAAATCGGAAATTTCCTTGACAATCCCAACCGGCTGAAATTCTTTTTGCGTATAAAGGGGGGCAAATTTTTCCTTTAACTGATCGATTTCCGACAACCATTCTTTCGGCGCTTTGAATTCGGCGAGTTCAATCGCCTTATTCAAAAACGCTTTGATGTCGGCGTGTATCTTTAAATGCGTAAAGGCGGAATGCTTTAATTCCATGTCGTCAATATCGACGTGTATGATTTGCGCGTTCGGAGCGTATTGCTTTATGTCTTTGCCGACCTGCCGTTTGGCGAAGCGCGTTCCCAAAGCCAAAATGACGTCCGCCGATTGCACCGCTAAATTTGCGGCAAAACCGCCGTAATTTCCCGAAAATCCGATTTCCGTCGTCGTTCGAATATCAAATCCCATCAATGTTTTGACGGTCGGCAGGGCGGTCTTGTTTACAAAGCGTTCCAATTCGTCTTCGGCATCGGCCAAACGAACGCCGCCGCCGATTAAGATGAGAGGTCTTTTGGCAAAACGAAGCAAAGACAAAGCTTGCGCCGTTTTTTGTTCGTCCGCTGAAAAGACGGAAGCGGTTTTCGTTTCCTTTATTGCGGAATCGTCCGTTTCGCTCATCAGTATATTCATCGGAATATCCAGAAGAACCGCGCCTTTGCGCCCCGAATAAGCCGCGTCCAAAGCTTCGCGCAAAATATCCCCGACTTCCGATACGCCAGTGATTTGTTTGGCGTATTTCGTCAAAGGACGCGCCATTGAAACGGCATCAATTTCTTGAAATCCGTTTTGGCGAACGTTTTTTTCTTTTAAATCAAACGTATTGACTTGTCCCGTGATGAACAGGCAGGGAATGGAATCCAAATGAGCCTGTGCAATCGCCGAAACCAGATTGGTCGCCCCGGGGCCGTTCGTCACAACGGTGACCGAACATTTTTTCGTCAGTCTGGCGTAAGCTTCCGCCGCAAATCCGGAAGCCTGCTCGTGATAGCATTGAATATAGCGCAATCCGGCAATCGTCATCGCGTCGATTAAAGGCGTGACCGCGCCGCCCTGATAACCGAAAAAGCAATCGATGTCGTTTTGTTTTAAAAACAGGGCTATATAATCACAGACGCGCATATAAATCCCCTTTTTTATAATAATCGACATAGGCGCGGATACCGTCTTCAATCGGCGTTTCGATCATGCCGAAAACCTGTTTCATCTTGGTGTTGTCAAAACGATTGGAACGTCCTGCTGGCGCTTCCGTAAAAACGATATCCGGCATTTTTTCCATAATCCGGTAAATAAGATAAACAATGTCCTTGATGCGCACGGCTTGTTCCGAAACAAGATTGATTGCCCCTTTCGGTTCATCAAAATCGATTGCTTTTAAAATACATTCGCAACAATCATCGACCAGAAGCTGACTGCGGAAGTCTTCTCCGTTCCCGAAGATGCGGATTGTCTGTCCGTTCTCAATCCGGCGAACAAAAGAAGACACGATTTTGGAATAAACTTCTTCTCCGTTGCCATAGATTTGTCCCAGTCGTAAAATCTGCAAAACAAAGCCGTCCGTTTTGGATTTTTCATCTAAATATTTTTCGCACATTATTTTTGAAGCAGCGTACATCGTATCAGCGGCTAACGGCGTTTCTTCTGAAATGATATTTCCGTTACTTTGATAAATGCCCTGATAAACATCTACAGAACTGATATAAATCACTTTTTGAGGAACAGAAGGCAAATTTTCATACAAGTGTATCGTGTTGCGGACGTTTGCAATGAATTTGGAATCATTTTCGGGCAGATAGTCCGCTTTTGTGCGCGGAACTGCTGAGCCTAAATGAACAACAACATTGATTCTATCAATTCCGGCTTTGGCAAAATCGTCCTTTGTAAAAGTATAGTCGTTATGAGGAATACACAGATAACCGTCAACCGGTTTTCCCGAAAGCAGGATAATGCGATCCTTTGAAAAATCGCCGCTTTCAGCGATTTTCCGCAAGAGCGTCTTTCCGACAAAGCCTGTCGCGCCTGTAATCAGGATATTCATAATACGACGACCTCTTTTTCAATTTCCTCCGATGTCATCAGACGCGGCGGCGTGTCCATGCCGCGTAACCAGAACAGGTTGTCCGGCAGCGGATTGATTTTCTTTTCCAGTTTGGGAAATTCTTTATATAAAGCTAGATCTTTGAATATTTCCGGCATATTCAGACCGGCCTGCGTAAAGAATAAAATCGTCGTAAAAAAGCGGGAAATATTAATTTCCGTCGGATTTGGAATGCCATTTTCATCATACGCCATATCAACGCCGAAAATACCGTGCGGTTTGTCGCTGACCGCCTTGACCGAAGCAATGGCAATTTGATTGACGGTGTCGTCCGAAGCGGTTTGTCCGACTTTTGTGACACCCGTAACACCGGACACGCTGCGGTTTCCGTGAATCCAGCCTGTTCTGCGGCGTGTTTGCGCGACGACCAAATCCCCTTCATACCAAATCGACAGCCATGTTACCGTCTTTGATGTCAGCATTTGCGCCGCGACGAAATCGCCCCAGCCGTTAAAGCGGTCAAGCCAACATTTTGCCATTTGGTAATCGTTTGTCGGGATAGCCCCTTTTCCTCCACCGCCGATAGAAGCTGCCCGTAACCAAATTTTTCCATCAGCATCTCGTAATTGTGCAAAAGCCTTCTTTAAGTCGCTTTCATCATTAATCATTATATTCTCAGGAACCTTGATACCGGCAGCTTTGAATTTCAGATATGTCTTGTATTTGTGAACACAGGTGTCTATCACTTCATGTGGGGGCATAAATATTTTCACGCCTTGTGCCTGAATATCCTCCCGAATTAAAGACGCGTGGAAAATTTCCAAATCGTTTTGAAAATGGATCAAATCAGGTTTTTCCGTACGCAGAATTTTTAACAAAGCATTTTTATATTCGGGAGTGTTGGCATACGGCACATAATATTTCTTCTGTGCGTGTGATAAAACCAAATCAGTAGGCTCTGACCCCATACCGATGATTGTTTCATGTTTTTTACTTTTTAATAAAGAATTGATGACGCCTTCTGAAGGAGCACCACCTGCTCCAGCAATTAAAATTTTAGTCATACATGTTCTCCTTGTTTAAATATGGCGTAATCCCGTATATAATCGGCTTCATTGTAATAATCGTCTGCTAAAACCAAGAGAACACAATCTGGGGAAAAGTTTTCCATTGTGTGCCAAACCATTCCTTCAATCAAAAGACCTTTGTCTGGCGTATCCAACAGGTAAATCGTTTTTTGATCGTGCATTTCGCAGTGAATTTCAACGCTACCTTTAACGGCAATCAGTATCTGTTTCAAATTTTTATGTGCATGAAAACCTCTGGAAATTCCGGTTTTCGTAGCGTAAATGTAATAAACTCGTTTAATGTCAAATGGCAGATTACGTTGATTTTCCAGAGCGATCAACGAACCACGGTCGTCTCCATGAAGTTCAAACGGAATCAAAGTAATGTTTGCCGTCATTGCTTCCTCCTGATGAAGTTACGCAGTTTTTTCCATTTTGCCCGCCAACCGAAACGTTTACACCACTGTCGTTGCCACTGTTTTTTATGTCCGTTGGCTAAACAGTATTCCTTTTCGTGTCCGTAAATCTGACGATAGATTTCTATGGATTTTTTTTGAAATTCAGGACTGGAAACAGTATTAGAATCGTGCCAACGATAGGAATATAAAATTTCAGGTATGTATTTAAATTTTCCGCATTTTGCCAATTGCAGATTCATATACCAATCTTCCAAATATATGGTTGGATCGTACTTGCCGACATCAAGAATAGATTGACGAAGTATAAGTTGTCCGTTAGGAATATAATTACCTTTTAACAAGTCACTATAATCACCGAAATTCGGATGTTTGTTATCATCTGAATTGATATGCAACTCGTCTCCAAATGTTTTATAGACGGCCTGATCTTCGAGTACGATTTCTCTGTTTTTTCCCCAATAAACACGTTTTGAATCCGTATTTATGATTTCATTGTCTCCGACAGCCAACACATAATCCGGATTTTCAGATAAAAATTTATGTAATTTTTCAATGCTAACAGATTTTAGCCGATCATCTGAAGCAGGAGCACAAATAAATTTCCCGTTGGCAATATCAACTAATTTGTTTAAAGTCAGACGAGTTCCCTGATTTTCCTGCGTTTCCATGACGACACGAACGAAGCGTTTTTCGCATTCGGATTTCAAAGATTGTAAGATCTCAAACGTTTTATCTTTGGAACCGTCGTCGATCACCAGCAATTCAATATTCTGATATGTCTGTGCAATTATTGAACGGACACATTCTTCAATGTATCGTTCGTGATTATAAGCCGGAATCATTACGGAAATCAGATCATCGGTAGGCATTAACAACCTCCGTGACCTGTTCAATTTCCTCATCTGTCATAACAGGGGAAATTGGAATTGAAATAATGGTACGATGGATTTCTTCACTGATCGGATAAGATCTGTCGTTCCATTCCTTATAAGCTAATTGCTTATGTGGCGGGGTCGGATAATGAATGATTGTTTGCACCCCGTTATCCGACAAATACTGTTGGAAATGATCCCGTTCTTCCGTACGCACGGCGAAAACATGCCAAACAGCAGCCTGTTCGTCATAGGTCTGCGGCAAAACAATCAAAGGATTGATAATGTTTTTTCTATAATAAGTCGCTATCTCACGACGACGAGCGTTGTCCGCATCTAAATGGGGCAACTTTACGTCTAAAACGGCGGCTTGCAATTCGTCCAAACGACTGTTCGTTCCTTTGTAAATATGGTGATATTTTCTGTCAGAACCATAATTTGCCAAGGCTTTGACTTTTTTATACAGATCTTCATCGTTGGTAACAACGGCTCCGCCGTCTCCCATGCACCCGAGATTTTTTCCCGGATAAAACGAAAAAGCTCCCGCATCCGACAGATTGCCCACACGTTTCCCTTGATAAAAAGCTCCGTGTGCCTGCGCGCAATCTTCAAATACTTTTAAATTATACTTCCGTGCAATTTCCCATACCTTTTGCATCTGAACGGCTTGACCGTATAAATGAACGACCATAATCGCTTTTGTTCGGGACGTTATCGCCGCCTCGATCTTATCGGGATCAATATTGTAAGTATTTATATCCGGTTCAACTAAAACCGGTGTGCATCCATTCCCGGAAATGGCCAATATCGTTGCTATATAAGTGTTTGCCGGCACAATGATTTCATCGCCCATACCAAAATCACTCGCATGAATAATTAATTTGAGTGCTTCAAGTCCGTTAGCGACGCCAATCGCATATTTCGTACCGCAATACTGAGCAAAATGAGCGCAAAACATCTCGTTGTGTTCGCCCTGCAAATACCAGCCCTTGTTCACAATATCAGTAAAACGAAACTCAATTTCTGAACGAAAACGATTGTTTACTTTAGCTAAATCAAGAAACGGAATCATAAACACCTCGGATATAAAGCGAACGGGATAATCTTGGAAACGTAGCCATTTTCGTTTCTCCGGTTTTTAAGCATTGAGCTCTGGACATGACCGAAGTTTCCCGTTCATAAGGGGTATTAAAGATCGTGAGTTTGAGTTCTGTATTCGCTTTTTTCATGCTGCATTTTCCTTTTTGGTTTTGAACTGCATTTCATACAGAACCGCATATTCTCCTTTTAAAGCCAACAGTTCTTCGTGATCGCCCTGTTCAACGATGCGGCCTTCGTTGATGACAAAGATTTTGTCCGCGTTTTTGACCGTCGAAAGTCTGTGCGCAATAACCAGCACCGTCCGGTTCTTCATCAAATTATCGATGGCTTGCTGAACAACGGCTTCGGATTTGTTGTCTAAAGCGGAAGTCGCTTCATCCAAAATCACAATCGGAGCGTCCTTCATGAACGCGCGAGCAATCGCAACGCGCTGTTTTTGACCGCCTGACAGCAATACGCCGCGTTCCCCGATTTGCGTATCCAGTCCTTTGTCCAACGTTTGAATAAAGTCCGTCAAACATGCGCTCTTTATCGCTTCGTCCAGTTGTTCTTGTGTGTAATCCGTCTTGCCCAGCAAAATGTTTTCGCGGATCGTGCCACTGAATAAAAAGTTGTCTTGGAACACAACGGCGATATTCTCGCGCAAATCGAACAAATCGATGTTCTTCACGTTGACGCCGTCTATCAGGATTTCTCCGTGTTGAATGTCATAAAAGCGGGGAAGCAAGCTGACAAACGTCGATTTGCCGCCGCCGGAGTTCCCTACAAAAGCGTACATCTTGCCGATTTCAAGCGTAGCGGAAACATCCTTTAAAACAGGGCGCTCCGCCAGATATTCAAATCCGACGTTTTTGTATTCGATCGATTTGCGAACGCCGTCCATATGAACGGGATTGTCAACGTTGCGAACGGACGGAACGGAAGCCAGCGTGTTGAACACCTGATCCATCATCATGAACGACATTTGTACGGACGTATAACTGTTGCCCAATCCTTTTATCGGCGTATAAAGCATCAACAAAGCCGCAATGAACGACACAAAATTACCGCTGGAGATTTGTTGCGTCACAATCAGGTAGCTTCCCAACCAAATGGCGCCGGCTATCCCCAAAGAAACGATGAAGTGGATCATCGGAGACAAAATACCCGTCTTTTGAACCATTTTGATTTGGATTTTGAACATATCGTTCAAGTCTTTGTTGAACCGCTGTTCTTCGCGCTGTTGCAAGTTATAGGACGCAATGATGCGGTTACCCGAAAACGTTTCGTTATAGTGCGTCGTAATCGCAGATATTCCGCCGATCTGTCTGCTCATCAGGCTTTTAATGCGTTTGCGTACGCTGGCCAACGGCAGCAAAGCGCCGAACATGAAAATCAAAGCGACGATGGATAACTGCCAACTGTTCCAGAACAGAACACAGATTAAAGATATCGATGAAAAGATACGCGTCGTAAACAGTTTTAAATTAGCCAAAAGACCGCTGCACGCGCTTTCGGCGCATGTGGAAAATTGCATGATTACGTTGCCCGAAGACGTGTGATCAAAAAACGCGGGATCGCAATGCAACAGCTTTTTATACAGGTCGCGCTTCATACCCATCGTAATCTTCTGACCGACCCAAGTGTTCAAATACGTCGCGCCGTAATTGCACAAGCTTTGCAACAAACTGCCGATAACAATCACCAACGGCATCAGAGATACGGCGTGAACCTGCTTTTCCACAAGAACAACGTCCATGTACGGCTTCAATATCCATGCCGTCAACGCATCAAACGATCCGATAGGAATCGTAATTAACACCGCCAACAATGCGCGTACCCAATACGGGCGAACGTACGGATACATCTTGCGATAGTTCCTGATTATTTGCGTATTCAACAGGCGGTTAAAAAACATGTTTTCCTCCTTTGCTTTTTGTTACAAAGACAGGAATTTTGAAAAATTTGATGATGATTTTTCCCGAAGACGTCTCTTTCTTTCGCCAAAAGAAATTTTGCAAAATAGAAATCGTTCTCTTTAATCCTTGAACGATAGGAACAGTCAAAACGTCTTTGATTAAAAGATTCTGTGCCGCCACCAAAAATCCGAACAATCGTTCAAAAGCGTAGGGGAGGACATCGTCAGAACCGTGTTCGGACGTTTCAAACTGATCTGCCGTTATATTTATATCCTGAAGTTTCGAAAACACTTCGGCTCTTGCCATAAACATCGTGCCCATGACATAAGAAAACCTCTTTGCCGAATATCCGAGAGCCGTTAATAATTTCCGAGCCTTCCGGACGGCTTCCGGATTGGATCGGTCATTTCTGACAATCAAGCGATAATCGGCAATCATTCCCAAATGCCGATCCCGTTCAAAAGCCTGAAGGCTTTTTTCAAAAGTTTCTCTGCTTTGCAAAAAAGCATATAAATATCTGCGCCATTTGTTCCCGGAAACATCAAAACCGTTTCGGATCGTTCCTGTCGGCAAATCACGCTTTGTGTGCAATTTTATAACGTATTGATACCGGCTCAGATCAACACTCTTTAACACTTTTAAAAACGGCCAGACATCAAACCCTTTGTTTTCAACCCTCAAAATACGTGCTTGAGGGGTAAGCTCCGAAACATCTTTTTCAACGCTCGTATTGTCCTGTGTCATCGTCACAATGAGATCGTACGGTTCCGTTATATTTTGAAGAACCTGCTTTAACTCGCTCCACAGGTTCAAATAGTATACGTGTACATGAACAAGGATCCGGCTCATTTCGGTGATCTCCTGACTTTGAAAGAAAAACCGAAAAGGGTGTAAATACGGAACACTCCGTCACTGCGTTTCATAAACAGGCGTTGACGCAATGTTAAAAAAGCGGTCGAACAATATTTTTTTATGCGCCGGACATAAACCGGATCGATCCCCGTCAAAGCCCCGTTATATTTGTTTGAAGAATAACGAGCAAAAAAAGCGTGATTAAATTTTTGAACGGCCCTGTCGGACACACGGTTTAAATCTTTTTGATTAAACGAAAACCCTCTGTCGTTAAAAAATTCTCCCAAATGATCCGTTATGCCTAACAGCAACGGAGAAAACTCATGACCGACCGGTAAAAAATTCTGACAAACAGATATGCTGTATCCGTCAAGTCCCGCCGCTTGGTTAATCAGAATTTGTTCATCTACAATATTCTCAGAACGTTCCAAAACAATGTTCTTTGTTCCTTTGTCGGCAAACAAAGAAAGATGTGTCGCCGTCCCCATAACGGAAGCCATCTCTTTGGCTCCTTTGATATAGGCGATTTGTTCTGATAAACCGAGCCGTTCCGGATAAATCACTTTAAAGCCGTTCGCTTTAAAAGCTTTTTCCAATTTCTCTTCGCCGATGATCGTGATGCCTGTCTTGAATTTTCGTCTGGACAGATAAATGCGTTCATATGACTTTGCCTTAATGCCGGCGGCAGCGACCTGATACGGAACCAAAAACAATTCACTGTAATAATTTGCAAAAACACTGCTTTGACAGGGCACAATGATTTTTGAAAACTTTGTCGGGACATCAACAAAAAGCAATCGTTCCTTTTCAACACCGATCAGTTTAAAAAATTCGATGATTTGAGAAGAAACTTCCCGATTTTTTTCCTTGATGAACACAATCGGATAAGACAAGTTTCGATTTTTAACGACAAACCATAATCTGTTGACGCTTTCCGTTAAAAAATGTCCGAAATGGTCAAATAAAATCCCGCCGTATATAACCGTTCCGGGATCATAAAACACCGTATTCGGATCAAACGGATATCCCTTTTTTAAGGATCCTGTCTCTGTCTTGAAATCATGAATATGTGCCGAAGGTTCGAAAAATTTCCCTTTTTCGTCCGTGATGCCTCCCAGAAAAAACCCTTTTCCTTCTTTATCCAACCGTTTTTTTAACGGCAAAACAACGGCGTTTTCGACTTTATCTGTTTTTTCGGCAATGGATTTAAAATAATCCCTTGAAAACGCTCGCTCGTAACGTTGATAAATCTCCGGATCCGTATAAATGCGTCTTTGATGTTCCGCCATAAAGAGCCCCCTTTAAAAAACAGACAAACAAAAACGCAACGCTTCAAAGCGGCGCTTTAAAAATAACGCACTGAATAAACGATTGCGAATATCCAAATATCGCGGCTGATATAAACCGTCATGTCTTAATCTCAACAATAAAGGTTGATACTTATCCCAAAATTTCAGATAGCCCCGATTTGTCTTGACTCGTTTGTAAGGAGTGACAATGCAATCTTTACATAACATTTTCATTAAACGATAGTTCAGCCTGTTTCGGATATGCGGGGATAATTCTTTGTCTTTAAAATCACTAAGAACCAAACGAACAGCTGTTATACCATTATGAATGTCTTCTTCTTTTAATTCTCTGTGAATCAAGCTGTCGGAATGTTGACGGTAATAAATTAATTCGGCTTGAACATAACTGATTTTTTTTGCCGCAAACAGTAACGAATGCATTACCACGAAATCTTCTGCGATCGTAAGTTCTTCCGGCAAACGGATTTGTTTAAACAAATCCGCTCGATAAAGCTTGTTCCATAAAGCAACTTTCGGATTATTTACTTTGTTCAGAACAAATGATTCAAAATGATTAGAAATTTCTTTAAACGAAGGAAAAGAAATATTATCAAAAGAAATTTTTTCACCATCTTTAAAACGATTGATATCGCAGTAAACAATATCACTGTCCGTTTCAATGAGGGCTTTTAACATGATTTCCAGCATTTGCGGATGCATCATGTCATCTGAATCCAGAAACGCGATATATTCTCCGCCGGCTTGATCCAAAGCAGCGTTACGTGCCGCTGATACGCCTCGATTGTTTTGTTCGACAATTTTAATCCGATTGTCTTTCGATGCGTATTCACGTAAAATCGATAAACTGTTATCCGTACTGCCGTTATCAACACAAATTGCTTCATAATCTTCAAAACTTTGAGCTTTTAAAGATGACAAAGCGGCCGATAAATACTTTTCAACATTATATATCGGAATAATGACGGATATCTTAGGCATTACACCCCTCCGTTACTTCGGGGTGATCTTTGATGTAGTAGTACAAAGAGGTCGGTGCGATGGACAGCAACCGGCAAACTTCCGCCTTTGTCTTTCCGCTTCTAAGCAGACTTCGAATTTCTTTTTTCTTCTTATCCAATTTATAGGCGCCGTTCTTTGCGCCTTTCGGACGACCGATCGAACGACCTTGAGACTTCACTTGTCGCAAAGCCTCTTTCGTTACCTCCGAACGCACTTCGTCCGTTATGTCCGCAACAAGTCCGAACACATACGCCATGGTCGCGGCCGATACGGCATCCCCGCCAAACTGAATTCCGTCCTCGCAAGAATAAATAACAACTCCCTTGCGTAATAAATCCTGCAATATTTTCAAAATGGAGCTGACACCGTTGCCCAAACGAAAGGTCTTTTCCAATAACAATACATCATATTCTTTGAAGCGTCTGGTACTGAATGTTTCCGAATAAATCCACGCGTCAACCGTCATATCGTGCGTTTCGGCATAAGCGGAAATCGTTTTTTCCTGCCGCTCTGTAATGTCCGTAAACGCGCTGTCTTGAACAAATCCGTAAATCATTTATATCAACCGCTTTCATCCTTAAAAGTGCGATTAAATATTCTCCGTTTGATCTAAAGATTTTCGGCTTTGACGACATTTTAGAAAAAGCTCATAAAATAAAGGGTGAGACAAAAAGACAGTTGTCAAAAAGCGACAATTAGTGTACACAAGAAAAACGGACGTTTTTTCTGAATGATTCCGGCTTTAAACGCAAGTTATTCTGCGTTATTGAAGCAAAATAATGTGTTTATTTCTGTTCTAAAAAAGAGTAGATCGAGCCAACACTCATTCCCGTTAAACGTGCAACTTTTGTTTTACAATGACCTTGATTTAATAATGAAACGATCTTCTTTTCCTTGCCGTTCCAGATGTGTCTGGCGTTCTTTTTGCCTCTCGGACGCCCCAGAACTTTCCCGTTTGCTTTCCGGCGTTGCAAGGCCTCTTTCGTGCGCTTGCTGATCATCTCCCGTTCCAACTCGGCAACCAAGCCGAAAGCAAAAGCCAAAACCTTGCTTTGAACGTTATCGCCTAATTCATATCCGTCTTTGACGGTCAATACCTTTGCCCCGACCTTCATACAATGTTCAAGAATAGAGATAATCATAAACAGTTTGCGCCCTAATCTGGACAGTTCCGAACAAATGATCACGTCTCCGGATCGTATTGTCTTGAGCAGTTTGCCGAGCTTGCGTTTCTCCGGCTCTTTTGTTCCCGAAACGCCGTCGTCAACAATCCAATTTTCAATGGACAGCCCGAGCTTTTGAGCTAAATCCGTAATCCCGATTTTCTGATTGTCGCAATCCTGTTTGTCCGTTGATACTCTTAAATAACCGTATACTGTCATCGTTTAATGTTCCTTTCTGTAATTGTTTCAAAAAGACCTATTTGGTCTGAGGAAACATTTTACGAGGCAATCTGCCGATAAAAATCGCTGTTTACAAGAATATCTTTGCACTGTATTTTACTAAAAAGTGCTAATGAAACTGCTAATGAAACTGCTAATGGATTTGCTAATGAAATTGCTAATAAAATCGGACTGGCGGGGAATTTTTATGGCGTATCTTATTGATTTTCAACAAAAACCAATCTGTCTCGGGGATTATCCCCCCCTCTCCGCCATTTTGGACAAGAACCCATTGTTTTCAACGGGTTCTTTCGTTTTTTACAGCCCCTTCAAAAACTTACTGTTCATCAAACTGCTAATAAAACGTTCCCCGCCGATATTTTTCGGGAACTTTAATCCCATACGGGGGAGGACATGTCATGCGCCGATATGAAATTTTACACCCTGTTTTAGACCGGTTAAGTCTGAAAACAAACGTAAAAAAAAAGAGCTTTAAAAACTCTTTAAAAGTCCGTTTCTGCCAGTCTAAAAATGATTGTCAAAAAGTCTAAAAATAATTGTCGTGCTATATTTAAAAGTGTTTTTCCTGTTTTTCGATTTCTTTAAACATAGCAATGGCGTTTTGTTTTTGTATGGGATCGGAAACGACTATTCCGCCCATATTAAAGCCTTCTTTGTTCGTAAAACGGTGTTGCAGTTCGCGTAAACGATGGCCGTAGCGGCTGCGTAATTCCAGGGCTCCGGGTTGAATATGAACGTTATGGACGACATTGGCGCAATAAACATAGCTGGCGATCGGAAACAAAAAAGCGGAACAGAGAATATCGCACAGTTGTAATCCGGCCAGATTATTGCTGTGTCCGAAGCAGGGCATTTCAACAATGTTTTGATACAAAGGGTACAGCAATCTGAACTTTTGCGTAAAAACAGAGTGGGACAGATTAATGTTTTTCATATAATCCCGGCTGTCGGCAATAACGATTCCGTAATCGCTTTCCTGCTGCAGGTAATTATCAAAATAAGTATAAATGCTTTGAATGGAGGAGGTATAAACAGCTTTGCCGTTAAAAGGTTTTCCGGGAATTTTCACCCAGATTCGGCCGACAATACGGATATCATATTTATAAAACAAATCAATGATACGATCCAGAAAGCCGATAGCATGCCGTTTTACGCGTCGTCCGCCGCGCATTGCATTGCGGCGCAAATCGGCCCCTTTAATTTCGGGAATAATGCGATCCAGAAACTTATCCGTAGGGTAATTCAGTCCGGGATAATACCGATATTTTAATTTGATAAAATCGTGGGTCAGGTTATAGAGGTTTTCATGATCAATAAAAATACCGGCAATAGCCAAAACTGGCTGATGATTACCGTCGGAATCCGCCCTAATCGGCAGAGTACCCAAATCACCGGATTCGTCAATATAACAGATCTTAACCAAAACTGCTCCGATACAACTAAGGTCACCGGACGGTGACCTCAGGATTTGCAGCCTTTAGCAGGACTGCTGAAAAAATTACTTGATCAGAATATAAAAAACAGCTCTAAATGTCAATAAAAAAGGCAAAAATGACAGGCAATTTCGAAAAACAACATCTGTTCTGTTCCACACACCCGAAAAGCTTTCCTTTGTCTGCGAAATGGGGTGTGCGGATCGTTCTGAAAAAAGAAGAAGACGTAATACCCGAATTGATGCTTTTTATCACCCGTCTTGATTCTTTGCCGCGTCGAAAAGCTTTTTACAGGCGTTTGGCAGTACATGAAGCCGTTTCGAATGCGCTTTGTTACGGCGGGCCCGATCCGATTTTAACAGCATGGGGAACGCAAAATTTTATGCAAGCCGCAATTGAACAAAAAAATAATATCCGGTGGCCGCAAAAATCAAATGAATACGCCGGTACGGCTTTGATAAAGCGCTATGCTTCGGAATATATGATTGCAGCTGATAAAAAGACGCTGCTTTTGCGGTTTTATTAAAGTATTCTTAGAGTTTCTTTTTTATTGTCATCAGTATGGTCGAGATAAAAAACACGCTCAAAACATTCTATGCGACAAAACCGATGCCGTGCGATTATTTACCAAACCGCACGGAATCCAAAACGGCAGTCGACTTAAACGGTCCGAATGCACAAAGCTGGGCCAATGCTTTGTCTCGGGCCGGATTCAGGCGATCCCACACCGTTTGTTATATTCCGGCCTGTCCGGAATGTCGATCCTGCGTTTCGGTACGTATTTGTGTCGATCGTTTCCGGGCGTCGAAAAATTTAAAAAAAATTTTGCGGCAAAACGAAGACTCTGCCGTTCATTTTGTGCCGAACATAGCAACGGCGGAACAATACGATTTGTTTAAAAAGTACCTTTCCGTCCGTCACGCCGGCAGTGCCATGGAAAATATGTTTTTTGAAGAATACCGGGCAATGATAGAGGATTGCCCCGTTGATTGCTGCCTTTTAGAGCTCAGACAGGAAAAGCGTTTGTTCGGGGTCATGCTGGTTGATATTTTAGATGACGGATTATCGGCGGTATACAGTTTTTTTGATCCGGATTTTGCCTGCCAAAGTCCGGGAACTTTCATGATTTTGGAACTAATCGCCCGAGCGTGTAAAGAACACAAACCGTACGTTTATCTGGGATACCTGATCAGGGAATTGTCAAATATGGCTTATAAAGAACGATTTACGCCGTTGGAATACTGTCGCGGCGGACAGTGGTATTCGTCATTCCCCGATTAAATGCAAAACAATATGACGGATATGCGCCCGGTTGCGATGTTCGCACAAGTAAACAGCCTGCCATGTGCCCAAAGCAACTTTGCCGTCGGTGACAGGGATCGTAACGGATACGTTTGTCAGAACGGTTCGGATATGGGCCGGCATATCGTCTTTTCCTTCCAGTGTGTGAGTATAAAGAGCATTATCCTGCGGCACCGTTCGGTCAAAAAAGTTTTTTAAATCGGTCAGTACATCGGGATCGGCGTTTTCCTGTATGGTCAGTCCGGCCGAAGTATGCCTGACAAAAACGGTCAAAAGGCCTGTTTGAATCCCCGAATTTTGAAGACATCTGTTGATTGCCGGCGTAATATTCGTAAAGCCGGACGGGGTCGATTCAACGTCCAAAGTAAACTGTGCCTGTTTCATTTGTACAGATTTCTTTCATCGATTTGCAGGGCGTCTTGTTTGTCCAACAAAGGTTTGATTGCGGCATTGTCGATCGGCAGATTTTTGACGCGCCGGCAGACGGCCGTATATTCGCGCACAACCTGATAATTTTGTGTTTCCGCAATCAATACCCGGTCGGCTTTCAACAGGTAAGGGCGGACGTCGGGGTGAATAAAGTCCAATAACACGGAAGATTCCGGCGTTCTGTACAGCAAAGCATGATCGCCGCCGTCATAAATCAAAACGGCCGACTGAGGTTCCTGTGACCGAGCATGCAGAGAAATCATCAGTTCGTCGTGTTTGTTCAGATGAATTTCGTAAAATGATTCCTGTTCAGTTTTTTTTACCAAGGCTGTCATCCTTTTTTGTTAACGAAATCAGTATATCTTTTTCAGCCTTTTGCCGCAAGATGCCTTCATTCTTTCTTAACATATTCGGCGTGATATTACTTTATACAGATATTTTTTTAAGGAGTTTTCACCATGCATCCGTGGCATGACGTTGAATTGGCCGGAAAAGTACCGCAGTTTGTCCCGGCCGTGATCGAAGTTCCGAAAGGATCAAAATATAAATACGAACTGGATAAGCCCAGCGGACTGATCCGGGTGGATCGTGTATTGTATTCCAGTGTGCACTATCCGGCAAATTACGGATTAATCCCGCGCACATATTGCGAAGATCACGATCCTTTGGACATTTTGGTGTTAGGACAGGAATCTGTTTTTCCTTTAACGATTATGGCCGCCCGCCCGATCGGCGTGATGAAGATGATTGATCAGGGCGAGGCAGACGATAAAATCATTGCCGTTCATGCAGACGATCCCGAATACGCGCATTATTCGTCCATTGACGAACTGCCGCCGCATCGCATGATCGAAGTTCAGCGTTTTTTCGAAGATTATAAAAAACTGGAAAACAAAACGGTTGTCGTCGAGGGGTTTTTGGATCAAAATGAAGCTTTTAACGTCATTATGAAAGCTGTCGCCGAATATGAAAAGGTCAAGGAAACCCTGACCGGATACGTTAAACGGTAAAAAAACAGGCGGGGCGGAAATTCTCTGCTTTGTTTTTTATTTTTTGATCAGAATCGACCTGACACCAGAAAAGCGGCGGACAAACAAAGGTTTTCTGTCGGAAATAATTTTCTTTTGATGTCTTTTTAAACAGAAATCATAAAAAATAAAGATCGGGGTTGTCCGCAAAAAGCAAAAAAAGCGTTTATAAAAAGTATTGAAAAGAAGCGTCCGGGGAAAAAGATTCTTTTTTCAATATTCATTATCGTGATTTTTTTCACAAAGAAAGAAAAGCATTCTTTTCTGAATTTTCCGGGGAAAAAGGCCTTTTTTCTTTAAAAACGAAACAAACAAAAAAAATCGTTGACATTTGTAGAAAAATCTTGCTTTTTGTGTCCAGTCGTTTTATATATCTAACTGTGAAATAAATCACGATTGTTGTTTTCGGGTGTTAAACGACGGATTTTGCGAAATCAATTCGCAACAAGCTTGAAAAGGTAAAAAGTATGGTAAGCGAAGTTAAAACAGCAGAAGATTTGGAACGGATCATCGCTAAAGCGCATGAAGCGCAGGCCGTTTATGCGACCTATTCGCAGGAACAGGTGGATAAAATTTTCAGGGCAGCGTCTTTGGCCGCAAATAAGATGCGTATTCCTTTGGCTAAAATGGCTGTTGAAGAAACAGGCATGGGCGTTGTTGAAGACAAGGTGATTAAAAATCATTTTGCCTCCGAATACATTTATAACA
Source organism: uncultured Alphaproteobacteria bacterium (assembly GCA_944393745.1). Classification (GTDB taxonomy): domain Bacteria; phylum Pseudomonadota; class Alphaproteobacteria; order CAAGCB01; family CAG-977; genus UBA11549. Next base: position 31,083 of record CALYBD010000028.1, read on the forward strand.
AGTACCGCAACATGAAAACCTGCGGCGTGATTGAAGAGGATAAAGGCAACGGTATTAAAAAGATTGCCGAACCTGTCGGCGTGATTGCCGGGATTATTCCGACGACGAATCCGACGTCTACGGCTATTTTTAAAACGCTGATTGCTTTAAAAACCCGCAATGCCATTATTTTTTCGCCGCATCCCCGGGCCAAAAAGTGTACGATTGAAGCCGCAAAAATCTGTCTGGACGCTGCTGTCAAAGCCGGTGCGCCCAAAGGAATCGTTGCCTGGATTGACGAACCGTCCATTGAATTGTCCGATCTGTTGATGAAACATCCGCATGTCGATATGATTCTGGCGACCGGCGGCCCCGGAATGGTTAAGGCGGCTTATTCTTCCGGCAAACCGGCGTTAGGTGTCGGTCCCGGAAATACGCCTGCCGTTATTGACGAAACGGCTGATATTAAAATGGCCGTGTCTTCCATTTTGCTCAGCAAAACGTTTGACAACGGTGTGATTTGCGCGTCCGAACAATCAATTATTGCCGTTTCCGACGTTTATGAAGCGGTCAAAGACGAACTGCGTTATCGCGGAGCTTATATTTTAAATGCGGACGAAAAAAAGAAAGTTTCCGATATTCTGTTAACGCCGCGGGGGGTCAATCCCGAAATTGTCGGCCAGACAGCCTCGAAGATTGCGGCTTTGGCCGGGTTGCAGGTGCCCGAAGAAACGAAAGTTTTAATCGGCGAAGTCGAAGATGTCACAACGGCGGAACCGTTCGCGCATGAAAAATTGTCGCCGGTTTTGGCTTTGTACCGTGCCGAAAGTTTTGAAGATGCGACGGAAAAGGCTTATACACTGGTTGATCACGGCGGGGCGGGACATACTTCTGTTCTGTACACGGATCCCAGAAAAGAAGACCGGATAAAAGCTTTCGGAAACAAAATTCATACGGGGCGCATTTTAATCAATACGCCGGCGGCACACGGGGCGATCGGCGATCTGTATAACTTCAGGCTGGAACCGACGCTGACAATCGGCTGCGGATCGTGGGGCGGCAATGCAACCAGCGAGAATGTCGGGCCGAAACATTTGTTGAATATCAAAACCGTCGCAGAAAGGAGAGAAAATATGCTCTGGTTCAAAGTTCCGCCTAAAGTATACTTCAAACGCGGGGCAATTGATCTGGCTCTGCGCGAATTAAAAGGCAAAAAGAAAGCCTTTATCGTTACCGACAGATTCCTGTTTGATTCCGGCATGGTCAGCAAGATTACCAATGTGTTGGAAGATATCGGAACGGATTTCCAGATCTTTTTCGATGTTAAACCCGATCCTGATCTGTCAACGATCAACACGGCGTTTACGATGGTCAAAACGTATGAACCGGACGTCTTTATTTCCATGGGCGGCGGTTCACCGATGGACGCGGCCAAGATTTTATGGCTGATGTATGAACAGCCGAATGTAAAATTCGAAGACGTGGCGATGCGTTTCTTGGACATTCGCAAAAGAATCTGCGATTTGCCGGCTTTGGGTAAAAAGGCCGATATGGTCGCGATTCCGACAACCTCCGGTACCGGATCCGAAGTCACGCCGTTTGCCGTTATTACCGATGACAAAACGCATATCAAATACCCGATTGCAGACTATGCTTTGACGCCGACGATGGCAATTGTTGATCCGGATCTGGTTGATTCCATGCCGCCGGGACTGTGTGCGGCGGGCGGGATTGACGCTTTGGTTCATGCGATTGAAGCTTATGTTTCCGTCATGGCGACAAACTTTACGAACTCCATGGCTTTGGAAGCGGCAAAGAAAGTCTTTAAATATCTGCCGCGTTCGTATCATGAAGGCCGAAACGATCCGCTGGCGCGCGAAAAAATGCATTATGCCGCAACGATTGCCGGCATGGCTTTTGCAAATGCTTTCCTGGGATTGTGCCATTCCATGGCGCATAAATTGGGGGCAGCGTTTAATATTCCGCACGGAATTGCGAATGCCTTGCTGATCAGTCAGGTGATTCGTTTCAATGCCTCTGACGCGCCGACAAAGCAGGCGGCTTTTTCACAATACAGGTACCCGAATGCCAAAGAAAAATATGGCCAAATTGCCAATCAGCTGAAGCTGGGCGGAAATTCCGATGATGAAAAAGTCGATTTGCTGATCGAAGCAATCCAAGGATTGAAAAAGGAAATCAATATTCCGTTGTCTATCAGAGATTACGGCGTTTCGGAAAAAGATTTCTATGCCAAACTGGACGAATTAAGCGAAATGGCTTTTGACGATCAGTGCACCGGCGCAAACCCGCGTTATCCGCTGATATCGGAAATCAAAGACATTTATATCAAGGCTTATGAAGGAACCGTTTAACCCCTTTAGAGGTTTCTTCTAAGAAACAGGCTCCGAATCCGGGGCCTGTTTTTTTGCCTTTTGTGTCAAAAAACAGAAAATGCAGAAAAATCTGACAGCCGTAACACGTTCCCTGCAAAAGTTGGGCAGAGTAAGATCAGGATCAAAACCGGTTTATTGCTGACCTTTTTAGCACCGGGCGGAACCTTTTTTGAAATCAAACGGACAAGATGACGGATCAAAAGAATAGCGATCCGATTGTTTTAGGAAACAAGGATGTCATTTTATCAGAGATGTTATTAAACCAAAACGTGTGTCAAAAAAGATTAATATAACAACAACGTC